>NZ_JALQDD010000006.1:0-532499 GCF_023631405.1 Caballeronia sp. GAWG2-1 | reverse complement strand
GGGGGGGGGGGGGGGGGGGGGGGGGGGGGGGGGGGGGGGGGGGGGGGGGGGGGGGGGGGGGGGGGGGGGGGGGGGGGCCCCCCCCCCCCCACGCAAGATTCGATTGCACCGGCCGCCGTTGCCACGGCCACCGCGACTCAGACGCTAGACGACGCCGCCGTATCGACCATCGTGATCGCGAAAGAAGCCGCCAACGAATCCACCGTCGATACTCCCGCGCTCGATCCGAATCTCGTGACGGCATCGGCGGTACGTGCCGCGAGCGCAACGGCGGAAAAGCTGTCGTCGGTGAGCATCGGCGAGAGCACGGCGGCGACCACCAGCAAGGGCGCATCGGCTGCCGCGACCGTCGCCGCCACCGCGCTGGACCGCGACTTCCGCTACCGGCTCGCGCGCAAGAACGTGCACATTGCGTTCGCCAATCTCGCGCAAGCGTTCCAGCGAATGATGCTGGAGCCCAAGGCGCAGCAAAAATATGTCGCCGAACTCAACGATCTGCTCGTGCAAAGTCACGTGCTCGCGTCGCAGATCACGGCAGCGGCGCCGCTTCTGCAAACGATCAACGAAGCCGAAGGTCAGGCGTTCGAGCCGTTGCAACGGACTTTCGGAATCGTGCGCGACAATCTGTCGGATGCACAGGGCGCGCTGCCGGAGCCCGCGCGCGAAGAAGCGACACCGGCGAATGCGGACGACATCAAGGAACTGCGCCGTGAACTCGACGCCATGGTCACGAACGCCGAACGCACGCAGGCGTTGCCCGCCGATGCGCTTCACGATCTCAAACTGCTTGCGCATCAATGCAAGCAGATGCTTACGGCGTCCGCGCTGATCAGCAAGGATGCGGCGCAGATTCGCTTGCCGGTTTGAGGGGCTCGGCTACTGCGACGCTCCGATCGCCGGCACGGCCGGCCGCGCATCGCTCGCTGGCGAAGGCGTCGCGTTCTGTTGATCGAAGTCGCGCTTCTCTCGAATCGCGTTATACGCGAGCGTGCCGATCACGAGCAACACCACGACGACGATAAACGCGCCGACGCCGAATGTCGGATTCTTCTTCTTGGGCGCGCCGTTGCGGGTACTGTCCGGGCGGCGGTCGTTGCGGTCATCGGTCATGGCGGATGTTGCGTCTCCTGGCGCGTTTCGTCATCAACCCGTGATAGTACCCGCACTGGTTTTCAGTTGCGTTGCGCCGACCGTTTCTCGATCTGCCGCATGTCCGCGCGCGCCGTTTCGGAAGACGGCCAAGCACCGCGAAATTCTTTGCTGCACGGTCCCGCTTGAGAGGCACCGCGTCACCGGCCATACTTCCTTCGATTCCATGCGCGTCTGATTCCGGCCGGGGCAGTAAGGGCTAGACCGGAATACCTAGTGACTGGACGCGTTACGCCGCCCTCCACGGGCGGCTTTTTTTGGCGAATCGATCATGCCGCGCCTTCCACAGGCAGGCGCTTGGTGCGGACTGAAGTGGCATGGCGCGGGCAAGCGCCAACCGCCATCTGAAAACGAGTCACGCCTCAGGATTCGAGCGTGGGACGCACCGGCAATGCGGTCGAATACTTGATCTGCTCCATCGCGAAGCTCGAACTGACATCGTAGAGCGGCACGGCGCGAATGAGCTGCTTGTAGACGCGGTCGTAATCGTCGATATCGGATACCACCACGCGCAGCAGATAGTCCGTCTCGCCACTCATCCGATACACCTCCACGACCTCCGGAATGTCGCGCACGGCGCGCGTGAAGTCCTCGGCCCAGATCTGCGTATGCTGATTCGTGCGTACCGCGACAAACACCGTGGTGCCGACACCCAGCTTCTTCGGATCGCATAGCGCCACCTGTGCGCGGATCACGCCGGTTTCCTTCAAGCGCTGCACGCGCTTCCAGCACGGTGTCTGCGAAAGATTCACGCGCTGCGCAAGCTCGGCGATAGGCATCGTCACGTCGGTCTGCAGCAATTCCAGCAGCTTGCGATCGATAAGGTCCATTCCCACAGCGCACCCCCGATAGGAAATTATTCTATTTTTGGTTCTTCGAGCGGAATTATATGGAAACTAATTCTGGGCGCAAGCCGGTATAAATGTTGTTCGCGAAACACAACGAAAACCGGTGCCGTCATCATGAAATTCGAAGCGTTCAGCCGCCTTTCGCGGCCTCGGGATCAAGCGCCGGCGTCGCTACGCGGCGGTTCGGCGCTAAACCGGCTCTGCGATGAAATCGATGCCGCCTTCCATTCCGCCGATGCCTTGTCGTTCGGATCGCGCGTGCGTGCGGCTCTGTGGCGCGCTTCGTCCGATACGAGCCTGCTGCGTCTCGATCAGCGTGAAAGCGGCGCACGCGGCTATCGCCGTCATCTGCTGGCGGCCGACCCGTTTGACCGCTACGCCATCGCCGCGCTCGTCTGGGAGCCGGGACAGGCGAGTCCGGTGCACGGTCATCGAACGTGGTGCGGCTATGCGGTGATCGACGGGACGCTTGAAGAGACGCTTTATCGCTGGGACGCGCCTTCGGCATCAGCCATCGAAACGCGGCATCATGCGCGCGAGGCCGGCGACGTCTCCTTCGTGCAGGCGGGCGGAGGCGCGATTCACCGCCTGGGAAATCCCGCCGATGCCACCGCGCGCGCGATCTCGCTGCATATCTACGGCGTCGCGGGCGACGAGATTGCCACGCACGTGAACGACTTGCTCGCGGCCTGACGACGAGTTCGTCTCAACCTTTGCCCGGCTCCGCCGTGGGAATCTGCGGCGGAATTTGCACGGACTGGTCCGTCGGCGGCGGCGCGGGACGCGGTTCGTGCGAGACATCGCGGGCCTTCGGGGGATCGGCATCCACGAATTCCTCGTCTTCGAGCAGCCGCTCCTCGCCCGTCCAGATGCGCTGCGCGCGGCCATCGGCGTGCGGCTCGAACGCGGCATGCAGGTCGGTGCGGCTCATCTGCACATGCATCCGCGGCACGGGAATCTCGATGCCCGCCTCGTCCATCCGCCGCTTGATGCGCAGATTGAACGCCCGCGCCACACTCCATTGCTGCAGCGGCCGCGTCTTGATCTGCCCTTTCACGACCATCCAGTTCGAATCGAAACGGTCCAGTCCCCAGACCTCCACCGGACCCAGCATCTCGCGCCGGTAGCGTAGATCGTCCATCAGCTCGACGCCGACTTCGCGAATCATTTGCGTGATTTCGTCGACATCCGCCGAAAACGGCATGCGCACTTCGAACACGGCGTAGGCGAAGTCGCGCGACAGGTTCTTCACCGTCTTGATCTGCGAGAAGGGAATCGCGTGGATTGCGCCCTGGCCGTCGCGCAGGCGCACCGTGCGGATCGTCAGACTTTCGACGATACCCGCGTGGCCGCCTTCCACCTCGATCGAATCGCCAACGGAAATGGTGTCCTCGATGATGATGAAAAGCCCCGTGATCAGATCCGCGACCAGCGATTGCGCGCCGAAGCCGACCGCGAGCCCGATCACGCCCGCGCCCGCCAGCAAGGGCGTGACGTTCAGGCCGAGATTGGCCGCGGTGACGATGCCCGCGATCATCAGCAGCACGACGAACACGACGTTGCGCACGAGCGGCAGCATGGTGCGCGCGCGCATGCTCGGGCCGCGCGTGCCGCGCCGCGTGGAATCGGGCCGCAACGTCTCCTGGATGGCGGTATCGATCAGGATCCACACCAGCCAGACGATGAAGAACGTCAGCACGATCATGGCGAACGCGCGCGTGATGCCGCGCGCCGCGACGCTCTCCTCGGCCATGTGCGCGAGCGAAAAACCCCAGAAGCGCGACGACAGTTCGAGGAATACGAGCCACACGCCGGTCACGATCATCGTGCCGACGAACTTCACGAGCCGCCGCACGTAAGCCGACTGGCGGCGTGGCTTCTGCGACTTCGGCCGCGTGATGCGGATCACGATCGCCGACAGGAAGAACGCGACGACGAGCAGTCCGGCGGTCGCAATCGCCATCTGCAACACGTTCTCGGATGTACCGATGCCCGCGAGCGTCGCGACCACCGACGCCGACGCCAGCAGCAGCAACGGCACCTGCCACAACGAAGCGACCACTTCGAAGGTCTCGGTCGCGGCCTTGCGCGTGTTGCGCTGCTCGTAGGTGCGGCTGCGGATCAGATGCGCGACCGGCCGCTGGAACGCCAGCGCGAAATACGCGGTAAGCGCCGCCGCGCCCATGTTCGCGAAGGTCGAGATCAGGGCGGACAGATTGGTGCCGAGTTGCTGCGCGACGTCGTAGTTGGCGGCCGCGTCGCCGAGCGCACCGAACGTGCCGATCAGGAACAGGAGCCGCCGCGCGCGGATGATCAGCACGTTCACCGCCACGCGCCGGTGCGCCGAGCCGAACAGCGAAAACATGATGAGGCAGATCGCCGAGAACACCGCGCCCGCCACGATGGCGTAGGCCGTGACCATCGCGAGCGTGCGGCCGAGTGAAAGCGGCATCATGCGCACGAAGGCCAGCGCGACGAGGAACGCGAACAAATAAGGCGCGACGCGCCGCAGCGCGAAGAGCAGCAATTCGCGCGTGGTCGGGTTGGAATGCAGTCCGGCCTGGATGCCGTAACGCGCGTGGACCTGCCGCTGCACATAGACGAGGACGAACGCGCACGCGCCCCAGCCGACGAGCATCGCGAAGTAATTGAAGAGCGTGCGGCCGAACGGCTCGCGGCTCTGGCTCGTGACGATGGTGAAGAGTTCGTTGCCGGCCGCGTTGAAGCGCCCGCCCCAGTACGCGATCGGCGTTTTGCCGCGCTTCACGTCGGCTTCGATGTTCGTGAGCGCCGATGCTATCGCGCCCAGCAAGCCCGCGTTCTGCGCCATGCTCGCCACGACCGACGATGCCGTCGACGGCGTGGCCGCGGGCGCGCTTGCGCCTGACGCAGCGGCTGAATCGACCGCGACCGCGCCCGATGCCGCGCCAGCCGTCTCGGCCGCGCGCTTGGCTTCGCGCAGTTTCTTCAATTGCGCGACGAGCGCGCCGCGCTGTCGATCGCTGTCGAGCGTCGAGATGACCGTATCGAGCGAGCGCACCATGTCGGCATCCGATACGGCCGGGTCCGTCACGCCGGAAGCCGCATCGGGAGCGGATGCGGGTGCGGCGGGCTTGATCAGTTCCTCGAACGAAGGCAGCGTGAGCGCCGGAGCCGCGAACGCGGCGGGCGAGAAAAGCGCAAGCGCGGCCATCCAAAATATCGCGACGATCGCCAGCGCGCCGTCATGCGCGAGCTTGCGTGACTTCATAACTGTCTCGATTTCCGAAAGACCGCCAGTTTAGCGGCTGCGGTGAAGGCATCGGCCGAATCGGACGTAACGGAATGTTAAGTCGACGCCGGCTGCTTACTTGTCCATTTCCGTGCGGGCGCCGCTCGTGTCGGTGGTCGGGCTCGCGCCCGAAGTGCCCGACGCGCCCGAAGTGCCCGACGCGCCCGAAGTGCCCGACGTACCCGCGTTACCCGCCGTGCCCGATGCGCTTCCGTCCTTCGACCAATCCTGCAACTTGCGTCCCGCGTTCTGCAAACCGGCGCCCGTCGCGCTGGCCGCGTCGGTGATGGCGGCGTTAGTCGCGCTCGCCGCGTTCTGCAGATTCGCACGTGCCGTCGCCGCGACGCTGCTCGCGGAGATGTCGGGCATCGAGCCGGCGTTGTCGATGTTCTGCTGAGCTGTCTGTTTGGCGGAATCGACCTTCTGGCCGACGTAACTCGCCGCCTGATCGAACTTTTGCTGGGTCTGGCTCGCGAGGTTGTTGAGCGCGCCCGCCGCCTGTCCTGCCGATGCATCGTGCTTTTCGCACGCGGCAAGTACACCGAGCGCGGCGAGCGCGATCCCGATTCGGGTCATGGGCGATGTCTGCATGGTCGTTCCTTCCAGATGTGGTGCCTGAGTGCTGCATGAATCTCGATGCGAAGTCCGCACGCCTGAGCGCGATTTGTTCCTCTTGGAAATGGCGCTCATCATACGCTGACCCTGGATGGCAACGTTTTGAGCGCATTTTGCCTAAGCGCGAGAGCTCGAATTGGCACTTGGAAAAGAAGCGTTTTGTAAAGCTTGCATCACGAGGGAACCTTGGAAAACCCTTACCGGCTCTTCTCGGCTTTGCCTAACTTTTGAACACCCTCTAACTCCCCGCGAATGTAATAGAGTTTTCCCTCTACATTTAGGACACTTCTGGTTTTGAGAGGCATGGGACTCGCATATATTCGCCGCCAGTCCACATCTCTTCGCGCCAACGTTGCCCCCATGCTTTATATGAATTTCGTCGTGGCCCTCTTCGCCGGGGTCCTGCTTTTCGAGCCTTTCACCCGTCCTCCTGTCTCCCGCTTTACTACGCACCAGATGCGCCGCAGTTTGGCCAAGCGCGCCTACTATCAAGCGGCGGCGGCATTTTTCGCGGCGCTTTTGATCGCCACCAGTCAGCCAGCGCCCGAACGCATTTCGCCGGTATTCGTTTTGAGCGTCGCGTTGCTTTTGTTACTTGCGAGCGTGTACTGGATCATGCGCGGCAAGCGCCTGCTTCGGCAGCGCCGCGTGTTCAACGAATTCGATTGAATCGACTCACCGGCGGCGCATCGCGCGCCGCTATCTGTCCAAGCGCCCGGCCTACGGGCGCGCGCCTCGCCCTCATCCAGCGTCTCCGCAACCCTTCGCGCCGAAGCAAACTTGCTTCCAGTCCGACGCCATTTCTGCTTTCAGCGTATATTCAGTGCGTTTGTTACCGCAAACATAGGGCGAAAAAAAAGGCGCTATGTTTCCATAGCGCCTTAAAAGTTCTAGCCATTCCGAGGGCCGTGCTAGAACCTGAGAGCCGGTCATTCAAGCGGGGAGCGGAAAGCAACTGTGCACGTCGCCTCACCAGTTTCGAAATTCGGTTCCATTTTTTATGGGATTGCTGCCCAAGTCAAGCAAAATCTCCGGCGCAGAACTTCTGCCCAAGGTAATCTTTGCAAACCCCTAACAAGAGAAATGTTTCAAACCGTCTACCGCTTATCGATGAGAGGCTTGCACCGCTTGCAAGTTTAGGCGGCATCCGAGTTATTTAGCGTCAGCCCGCATCCGAAACTACGTTTCAGAAAATAAGAATGCACACATTAAAAAGCCGGCTACCAGACCGGGAAAAACCGAGAGAGAGAGAGGGCGAAGAAGTCACGGCGCTTGCGCGCGGTCTTGACGTTCTACGCCGTATCGCTGCCGCCGATGCCCCTGTCAGCAACCGAGAGCTGACCGAATGGACCGGCATTCCCAAACCTACCGTGTCGCGTATCACAGCAACGCTCGTCGGCGCAGGCCTGCTGCTGCGGCTACCCGACAGCGAGCGTTTCGTGCTGACCGCCTCGGTTCTGGAATTCAGCAACGGATTCTTACGCAATTTCGATATTCGTGCTCGGGCGCGCCCCTACCTCATCGCGCTCGCCGAGGAAACCAGCCTGTCGGTGCATCTGGCGGTTCGGGACCGGTTGGAAATGGTCGTTATCGATGCCATCCGTCCGCGTTCGGCCGTGCTCGTCTCACGTCTCGAAGTGGGCGGAAGGATGGACCTGACCCGTACCGCCGTGGGGCGCGCGTACTTGTCCGTGCTGTCGCAGGCGGATCGCGAAACGCTCATCGGTAGTCTGCAGATCGCATCCGGCGACGACTGGCCGCTCATCGCGATGGGACTTCGGCACGGTATCGAAGACACGCATCGCAATGGCTTCGCGGTTTCGATCGGCGAATGGCATCTGGGGCTCAACGCGGTCGCGGCGGGCTTCATCGGTCCGTCGGAAGAGCGTTACTCCGTGAACTGCGGCGGCGCGGCACATCAGTGTCCCGAAGAGACGCTCATCGAAACAGTCGCGCCCGCGCTGCTGCGCTGCGTGAGCCAGATTGCGCATGAGATCGGCGGCACGTCCGGCGCCGCATCGGCGGCCATCGCGATGGCTGCCTCTACGGACTTGCGCGCCACCGAGTAGACTTGACACCCCTGACGTATTGGCCGGCCGACCCATCGACGGGTTCGGCCGGCCTGCGCTCGCACCGTGCGAAAGCCATGTCAGGCCGCGTGTAACACTCGTAATCAGCCGAAAGAAAGGTAGGTGGACGGGCCTCGATGCGGGACGTAGCATCATGCTTCGCACGACCGCGCGGCGTTGGTGCGGCTTGTATGCGTCGTGTCTTTTCGTTGCGGTTTCGTCATGCGCGGCAGCGCTTCGAACGCGTCGCGACAAAGCTTCATGTGCTCATCGCCCGCTTTCAGGTCCTCGCCTCGATGCGGCTTGCAGATTGCGCTGTCCTGCCTGGCGTTCGCGCGCCGCCTTGGGCGCTCCAACGAATCACTTGAAATACCAGCCACAGAACCGATGGACGACCAAAAGAATTCTCCCGGACAACCGCAGAAACCGTCCAACTCGCCTGATCGACCTGCCACGACCACGCTCGGGGAACGCCCGCCAAGGCGGCGCAAGCTCGTCCCGCTCGTGATCGCTTTGCTGATTGTCGCGGGAGCCGTCGCCTGGTGGCATCCTTGGAGCCGCAACAGTGCCTCGGGTCAACCACAGGATGCACGTCAGGGCGGCGGCCGTCGTGGCGGCGGCGCGAACGCGATGAATCAGCCGCAGCCCGTGCACGTCGCGACCGTCGCGCAAGGCGAGATGCCGGTGGTCATCAATTCGCTCGGCACGGTCACGCCGCTTGCCAACGTCACGGTCAAGACGCAGCTCAATGGCACGCTGATGGACGTGGCCTTCAAGGAAGGCCAGATGGTCAAGAAGGGCGACGTGCTCGCGCAGATCGACCCGCGTCCTTATGAGATTTCGCTGCGTAACGCCGAAGGCACGCTGGCGCGGGACCAGGCGCTGTTGCAGACCGCGAGGCTCGACTTGCAGCGCTATCAGACGCTGCTCTCGCAAGACTCCATCGCCAAGCAACAGGTCGACACTCAAGGCTCGCTCGTCAAGCAGTATGAAGGCGCGGTCAAGTCGGACATGGCCAACGTCGATACCTACAAGCTCGATCTCACCTACGCGCGCATCACGGCGCCCGTGTCGGGACGCGTCGGCCTGCGTCAGGTCGATCCCGGCAATTACGTGACGACGGGCGACACCAACGGCGTCGTGGTCATCACGCAATTGCAGCCGATCAGCGTGATCTTCACCACCTCGGAAGACAACCTTGCCGCCATCCTGAAGCCGCTGCATGCGGGCACGAAGATGTCGGTGACGGCATATGACCGCGCCAATACGGTTGCGCTCGAATCGGGCTATCTGGAAACCCTCGACAACCAGATCGACACCACCACCGGCACCGTCAAGCTGCGCGCGACCTTCGACAACAAAGGACTCGGGCTCTTTCCGAACCAGTTCGTGAACACGAAGCTGCTCGTCGATGTCATCAAGGACGCGCTTATCGTTCCGACTTCGGCGGTGCTGAACGGCTCGTCGGGATCGTTCGTGTATGTCGTCAAGCCGGACAATACGGTGACGGTGCGCAACGTGAAAACCGGTCCCGTCGATGGCGAGCGCACCAGCATCAAAACCGGTCTGCAGGCCGGCGAGCGCGTGGTGATCGACGGCTCCGACCGGCTCAAGGAAGGCGCGAAGATCACGATTCCGGCGGACAAGGCCAAGGGTGCTTCGGGCGCATCCGGCGCTTCAGGTGCATCGGCGGCGGCTGCCGCGTCGGCAGCTTCGGGTGCGCGGCATGGCGGGCATCGTCGTCAGCAACCGCAGCAGTGACAGTTAAGCCAAGAGCAACCAGAGCCGCATGAATCCATCTCGCCTTTTTATCCTGCGTCCGGTCGGCACGGCGCTTCTGATGGCGGCGATCATGCTGGTCGGCCTCGTCGCGCTACGTTTTCTGCCGCTGTCGGCGCTGCCCGCGGTCGACTATCCGACCATCCAGGTGCAGACGTTTTACCCCGGCGCGTCGCCGGATGTAATGACCTCCAGCGTCACCGCGCCGCTCGAAAAGCAGTTCGGGCAGATGGCGAGCCTGAACCAGATGTCGTCGCAGAGTTCGGCGGGTGCGTCGGTCATCACCTTGCAGTTCAGTCTGGATTTGCCGCTCGATATCGCCGAGCAGGAAGTTCAGGCCGCCATAAACGCGGCGGGCAATCTGCTGCCGTCCGACCTGCCCGCCCCGCCGATCTACGCGAAAGTGAACCCCGCCGACGCGCCGATCATCACGCTCGCGATCAGTTCCAAGACACTGCCGCTCACCAAGGTCCAGGATCTCGCCGACACGCGCCTCGCGCAGAAGATTTCGCAAGTCGCGGGCGTGGGTCTCGTGTCGATCAGCGGCGGCAACCGCCCCGCCGTGCGCATTCAGGCGAACACACGCGCGCTGGCCTCGTACGGGCTGAATATCGACGACTTGCGCACGACTATCGCCAACCTCAACGTCAATACGCCGAAGGGCAATTTCGACGGCCCGTCGCGCAACTACACCATCAATGCGAACGACCAGTTGACCGATGCAAGTGCGTACCAAAGCGCGGTGGTCGCATACAAGAACGGCCGGCCGGTCATGCTCACCGATGTCGCCACGGTCGTCGAAGGTCCGGAGAATACCAAGCTCGGCGCGTGGGTCGACGCGACGCCCGCCATCATCCTCAACGTGCAGCGTCAGCCGGGCGCGAACGTCATTCAAGTGGTGGACGGCATCAAGAAGCTGCTGCCAGGCTTGCAGCAATCGCTGCCGGCGGCGCTGGACGTGCGCATCGTCACGGACCGCACCACGACCATCCGCGCGTCGGTGCGCGACGTGCAGTTCGAACTCGCGCTCTCCGTCGTGCTGGTCGTGCTGGTAATTTATCTGTTTCTCGCCAACGTCTACGCCACCATCATCCCGAGTCTTTCCGTGCCGCTGTCGTTGGTCGGCACGCTCGCGATCATGTACCTGTGCGGCTTTTCACTCGACAATCTTTCGCTGATGGCGCTGACCATCGCGACAGGCTTCGTCGTCGACGACGCCATCGTCATGATCGAAAACATCGCGCGCTATGTCGAGGAAGGCGACCCGCCGCTCGAAGCAGCGTTGAAAGGCTCGAAGCAGATCGGCTTCACCATCATTTCGCTGACCGTTTCGCTGATCGCGGTGCTTATCCCGCTGCTCTTCATGGGCGATGTGGTTGGCCGTCTGTTCCACGAGTTCGCGATCACGCTTGCCGTGACCATCGTGATCTCGGCTATCGTCTCGCTCACGCTCGTGCCGATGATGTGCGCAAAACTCCTGCGCCACACGCCGCCCAAAGACAGCAAGCGCTTCGAGGCGCGCGCCCACAAGTTCATCGACTACGTGATCGGCCGCTACGCCGTCGCGCTCGAATGGGTGCTGGAGCGGCAAGCCGCGACGCTCGTCGTCGCCCTGCTGACGCTCGTTTTGACCGCCGTGCTGTACATCTTCATTCCGAAGGGCTTCTTTCCCACGCAGGACACCGGCGTGATCCAGGCGATCACGCAAGCGCCGCAGGCCGCGTCGTATCAGGCCGTGGCCGAGCAGCAGCAGGCGCTCGCGCAGAAGATTCTGCAGAACCCGGATGTCGAAAGCCTGACTTCGTTCATCGGCGTGGACGGCACCAACATCACGCTGAACAGCGGGCGCATGCTCATCAACCTGAAGCCGCGCGACGACCGCAGCAACACGTCGAGCGACGTGATCCGTTCCATTCAGAGCGACGTCGCGGACATTCCCGGCATCAAGCTGTATATGCAGCCGGTGCAGGACTTGACGATCGATTCCACCGTCAGTCCGACGCAATATCAGTTCATGCTGACCGACCCGAACCCGTCCGAGTTCGCGGAATGGGTGCCGAAGCTCGTCGAGCGGCTGCAACATACGTCCATTCTCACGGATGTGGCGACCGACCTGCAGCAGAACGGCCAGTCGGTGTATATCGAGATCGACCGGCCGACGGCGGCGCGCTTCGGCATCACGCCTGCGACGGTGGACAACGCGCTTTACGACGCCTTCGGCCAGCGCATCATTTCGACCATCTTCACGCAGTCGAACCAGTATCGCGTGATCCTTGAATCGGAGCCTTCGGACGCGCACTACAGCGAGATCCTGAACGGCATCTATCTGCCGTCGTCCACTTCGACGACGGGGCAGGTGCCGCTCAACACCATCGCCAAGTTCCACGAGCGCGCGGCGCCGTTGCTCGTCACGCATCTGGGCCAATTCCCGGCGACGACCGTTTCCTTCAACCTGGCCAAGGGCGAATCGCTTGGGGCGGCGGTCAAGGCCATCGAGCAGGCGAAGAACGACATCGGCCTGCCCGCGTCGTTCCAGATTCGCTTTCAGGGCGCGGCGCTCGCGTTCCAGGCTTCGCTTTCGAACGAACTGTTCCTGATCCTCGCGGCCATCGTCACGATGTATATCGTGCTCGGCGTGCTGTACGAGAGCTTCATCCACCCGATCACCATTCTCTCGACGCTGCCGTCCGCAGGCGTCGGCGCGCTGCTTTCGCTGATGGTCACCGGGCACGATCTGGACATCATCGGCATCATCGGCATCGTGCTCTTGATCGGTATCGTGAAGAAGAACGCCATCATGATGATCGACTTCGCGCTCGAAGCCGAGCGCGATCAAGGCAAGTCGCCGCGCGACGCGATCTTCCAGGCGTGTCTGCTGCGCTTTCGCCCGATTCTCATGACGACGATGGCCGCGCTTCTCGGCGCGCTGCCGCTCATGATCGGCTGGGGCGCGGGTTCGGAGCTGCGGCATCCGCTCGGTATCGCGATTGTCGGCGGTCTGATCGTCTCGCAGTTGCTCACGCTCTTCACCACGCCCGTGATCTATCTGGCCTTCGATTCGCTCGGCCGCCGGTTGCGCGCGCGCTTCGGCGGCGGCATGCAAGAGCCGCGGCCCGCCGCCGACGCGGAGTAAGCCATGAACATGTCGCGCATTTTCATCGACCGGCCCGTTGCGACGACGCTGCTCGCGGTGGGCATCGCGCTCGCCGGCATGTTCGCGTTCGTGAAGCTGCCGGTCGCGCCGCTGCCTCAAGTGGATTTTCCGACCATCTCCGTGCAGGCGCAGTTGCCGGGCGCAAGTCCCGAAACCGTGGCGACGAGCGTGGCGAGTCCGCTCGAACGGCATCTCGGCTCCATCGCCGATGTCAGCGAAATGACTTCGCAAAGCGCGGTCGGCACCACGCGCATCACGCTGCAGTTCGGCCTGAACCGCGACATCGACGGCGCCGCGCGCGACGTGCAGGCCGCCATCAACGCCGCGCGCGCCGACTTGCCAACCGCGCTGCGCAGCAATCCGACCTACCACAAGGTGAACCCGGCCGACGCGCCCATTCTGGTGCTCGCGCTCTCCTCGCCTACCCGAACCGCGGGCGCGCTTTACGACTCCGCGGCGACCGTGCTGCAGCAGACGCTTTCTACCGTGCCGGGCGTCGGCGAAGTGGACGTGAGCGGTTCAGCAAACCCGGCCGTGCGCGTGGAACTCGAACCGGGCGCGCTGTTTCACTACGGCATCGGGCTGGAAGACGTGCGCGCGGCGCTGGCATCGGCGAATGCGAACAGTCCGAAGGGCGCAATCGAATTCAAGGACAACCACGTCCAGCTCTACACCAACGATCAGGCGAGCAAGGCGTCGCAATACAAGGATCTGGTCGTCGCCTATCGCAACGGCTCGGCGGTGCATCTTTCGGACGTCGGCGAAGTGGTCGATTCCGTGGAAGACCTGCGCAATCTCGGCCTCATCAACAACAAGCACGCGGTGCTCGTCATTCTGTACCGTCAGCCGGGCGCGAATATCATCGAGACGATCGACCGCGTGAAGGGCATGCTGCCGCAACTGCAAGCCGCCCTTCCCGCCGATGTCCTGATCACCCCGACAGCGGACCGCTCGACCACCATCCGCGCCTCGCTGCACGACACTGAACTCACGCTCGTGATCGCGGTGGCGCTCGTAGTGATGGTCGTGTTCCTGTTCCTGCGCAACTGGCGCGCAACGCTGATTCCAAGCGTCGCCGTGCCGATATCGATCATCGGCACCTTCGCGGCGATGTATTTGCTCGGCTTCTCGCTCGACAATCTCTCGCTGATGGCGCTGACCATCGCGACGGGCTTCGTGGTGGACGACGCCATCGTCGTGCTGGAGAACATCTCGCGGCATGTCGAGAACGGCGTGCCGCGCATGCAGGCCGCGATACTCGGCGCGCGCGAGGTCGGCTTCACGGTGCTGTCCATCAGCATTTCGCTCGTTGCCGTGTTCCTGCCCATCCTGCTGATGGGCGGTATCGTCGGGCGCCTGTTCCGCGAGTTCGCGCTGACCTTGTCGCTGGCGATCGCCGTATCGCTCGTGGTGTCGCTCACCGTCACGCCCATGATGTGCTCGCGTCTGCTTCAAGAGCCGCATCAGAAGAAGAAAGAAGGCCGGCTCGCGCTCTGGCTCGAACGCCAATTCGAGCGCATGCAGCGCGGCTATGCGCGCACGCTTGGCTGGGCGCTCGGGCACCCGCGGCTCATCTTGCTCATTTTGCTCGCGACCATCGGGCTGAACGTCTATTTGTACATCATCGTGCCGAAGGGCTTTTTCCCGCAGCAGGACACGGGGCGTATTGTCGGCGGCATTCAGGCGGACCAGAGCACCTCGTTTCAGGCGATGAAAGGCAAGTTCTCGGAGATGATGCGAATCGTCGAATCGGACCCGGCCGTGGACAGCGTCGCCGGTTTCACGGGCGGGCGCACGACCAATTCCGGCTTCATGTTCATCTCGCTCAAGCCGAAGAGCGAACGCAAGGTGTCGGCGGATCAGGTCATCAACCGTCTGCGCAAGCCGCTTGCCGATGTCGCGGGCGCGCGCACCTTCCTGCAAGCCGTTCAGGATATTCGCGTGGGCGGGCGGCAGTCGAATGCGCAGTATCAATTCACGTTGCTGTCCGACACCACGAGCGACCTTTACACGTGGGCGCCCAAGCTCACAGAAGCGCTGCTCAAGCGCCCCGAACTCACCGACGTGAATTCCGACCAGCAACAAGGCGGTCTCGAAGCGATGGTGACCTTCGACCGCGCCACGGCCGCGCGTCTGAACATCAAGCCAGCGCAGATCGACAACACGCTCTACGACGCCTTCGGCCAGCGCCAGGTCTCGACCATCTACAACCCGCTGTCGCAATACCACGTGGTGATGGAAGTCGCGCCGAAATACTGGCAGGACCCTGAGATGCTTAAGCAGATCTACATCAGCACGTCGGGCGGCACGGCGAGCGGCACGTCATCGACTAATTCGACCACCACTTCCGGCGCCAACTCGACGGCGTCCACCTCAGCGACCGGTTCGACCGGCGCGGGCGGCTCGTCCAACAGCAGTTCCGACACAGCCGCCGCGCTGGCGCTCGCTTCGGTCAAGAATTCGGCGACCAACGCCATCGCGGCGAGCGGCAAGTCGAGTTCGTCGTCAGGCGCGGCGGTTTCCACATCGCAGGAAACGATGGTGCCGCTTTCGGCCATCGCGAAATTCGGGCCGGGCAATACGCCGCTTTCCGTCAATCACCAGAGCCAGTTCGTGGCTTCCACCATCTCGTTCAATCTGCCGCCGGGCAAGTCGCTCTCGGAGGCCACCGCCGCGATCTACGAAACGATGGCGGAAATCGGCGTGCCGCAGACCATCCACGGCAGTTTTCAGGGCACGGCGCAGGCGTTCCAGCAGTCGATGAACGACCAGCCCATCCTGATTCTCGCGGCGCTCGCGGCCGTGTATATCGTGCTCGGCATTCTGTATGAAAGTTATATCCATCCGATCACGATTCTCTCCACGCTGCCGTCGGCGGGCGTCGGCGCGCTGCTTGCGCTGCTGCTGTTCAAGACGGAGTTCAGCATCATCGCGTTGATCGCGGTCATCTTGCTGATCGGCATCGTGAAGAAGAACGCGATCATGATGGTGGACTTCGCTATCGAGGCCACGCGGCACGGCGCCAAGACTTCGCGCGATGCCATCGAGGAAGCGTGTCTCTTGCGCTTTCGCCCGATCATGATGACGACCGCCGCCGCGCTGCTCGGCGCGCTGCCACTCGCGTTCGGAACTGGCGAAGGATCGGAGATGCGCGCGCCGCTTGGCATCGCAATCGTCGGCGGGCTGATCGTGAGTCAAATGCTGACGCTCTATACGACGCCGGTGGTTTATCTGTATATGGACCGCTTCCGTGTGCGCGCAGAGGAACGGCGCGCGCGGCGGCGTGGCAATGCGCGGCCGGCAAGCGCGGTGGAGTGACGCGAGGCCGCGCAAGCACGGATAGCACAAGGCGCCGAAATCGCCTACTTTGATTGTCGAGCCGGCCACCGCAAGGGAGCGAACTCAATGAAGACGATGAAAGTTCTGCTGATCGGCGCGCACGGCCGCACGGGCCGGCTTATCGCGCAAGGTCTTCATGACCACGCCGCGCCTTTTCGGGCGCTGCTTCGCAAATCCGCGCACAAGAGCGAGTTCGCGGCGCTGGGCGCGGAAATCGTGCTCGGCGATCTCGATCAGGACTTCTCGCATGTCTTCGACGACATCACGCACGTGATCTACGCGGCGGGATCGTCCGAGAGCGAAGGCGTGCACGAGGAACGTGCGATCGATCGCGACGCCGTCATGCGCACCGCCGATTACGCAAAGCGCCGGCGCGTGCGGCAACTCGTCGTCGTAAGCGCGCTGACCGCGTTTCATCCGGAGCGCAATCCGCTTTCCCTGCGTCATTACTCGCGCATGAAACGCGAAGCCGATGCCTACGTCATGCGACGCGGTGTGCCTTACGCGATCCTGCGTCCTGGCCCGCTATCCGACGAACCCGCGCGCGGCACGATTGCGCTCGCGGACGAGACCACGGTCGAGATGCCCGACGTGTCGCGCGAGGATGTCGCGCGCATTGCGCTGCGTTGCGTGGCGCTTGGCGTGCGGGATCGGGTCATCGGCTTCGTCGGCGGAAACGAACCGCTCGACGCCGTGCTCGATACCTACGCCGCAGTCACCGCGTAATTCGAACGACGCACGTCACACGACTCCCACGAGCCGATATCCCACGCCCGTTTCCGTGACGATATGCTCGGGCTGCGCCGTATCGCGCTCGAGCTTCTGCCGCAGATGCGCCATGTAGATGCGCAGGTAATGCGGACTCTCCACATGCGACGGTCCCCACACTTCCTTCAGCAATTGCCGATGCGTCAAGACGCGCCCCGCATGCCGCACGAGCGTGGCAAGCAGGCGATATTCGATCGGCGTCAGATGCACGCTCTCGCCGTTTTTCGTGACGCGCCGCAACGCGAGATCGACGGTGACATCGCCGAAACGCACGGCCGGCGTCTCGCTGCCCGCCGCCTGATTGCGCCGCCGCAAATGCGCGCGAATACGCGCCATCAACTCGGAAACGCCGAACGGCTTGGTGAGATAGTCGTCGGCGCCGGCATCGAGCGCGGCGACCTTTTCCGCTTCCTGCGTGCGGGCCGAGAGCACGATCACCGGCAATTCGGTCCAGCCGCGCAGTTCGCGAATGACGTCGATTCCATCGGTATCCGGCAGCCCCAGATCGACGATCACGAGATCGGGCTTGCGCGTCGCCGCTTCGATCAGACCTTGCTGGCCGGTTTCCGCTTCGTGCACGGTCATGCCCTCGGCTTCCAGGGACACGCGCACGAAGCGGCGAATCTGCTTTTCGTCCTCGATCAGGACGACGGTGACGGACGGCTCGCTCATATCGATGCTGTTCTATTTCTTAGTTTCAGTGAGAATCCGTCACGCGGGAAAGGCTCAAGGCAAAAGAATGGTCGAGCCCGTCGTCTTGCGCGCTTCGAGGTCTTCATGCGCGCGGGGCGCGTCGGCCAGCGAATAACGTTGCCGCACGTTCGTCCTGACCTTCCCCGACGACACGACTTCGAACAGTTCCGCCGCCATGGCATCCAGATCGGCGCGCTTGGCGATATAGCTGAAAAGCGTCGGACGCGTGAAGTAAAGCGAACCGCGCCCGGCGAGTTCGGATGAATCGATAGGCGGCACCGGACCCGACGAATTGCCGAAGCTCACGAAGTATCCAAGCGGCGAGAGGCTGTCGAGCGACGCGATATACGTGTCCTTGCCGATGGAATCGTAGACCACCGGCACGCCCGCGCCGTTGGTGATCTCGCGCACACGCTGAGTGAAGTTGTCGCGCGTGTAGACGATCGCGTGATCGCAGCCATGCGCCTTCGCGATCTCCGCTTTCTCGTCCGAACCGACCGTGCCGATCACCGTCGCGCCGAGCGCCTTCGCCCACTGCACCGCGAGCAGGCCGACGCCGCCCGCCGCCGCGTGGATCAACACCGTTTCGCCCGCCTTCACGCGATAGGTCCGGCGCAGCAGATATTGCGTGGTCAGCCCTTGCAGCATGATCGACGCGGCATCTTCGTAGCTGATCGCATCCGGCAACTTGACGACGAAATCCGCCGCCATCACCCGTTCCTCGGCATAAGCGCCCGGCGGACGCGACGCATACGCCACGCGATCGCCCGGTTTGAATTGCGTGATGCCCTCGCCCACCGCCGTGACTTCGCCCGCGCCTTCCATGCCGAGCCCGTTGGGCAGCGGCATCGGATAAAGCCCGGTGCGGAAATACACATCGATGAAATTGAGCCCGACCGCGTGATGCTTCACGCGGATTTCACCCTTGCCCGGCTCGCCCACGTTCACGTCGACCCACTTCATGACTTCGGGGCCGCCTGTCTTGTCGAATCGGATTGCCTTGGTCATCGCTTGAATGTCTCCGTCGGTTCAGTTCGCCATGTGTCGAGAATCAAGTGCGCCGTTCGCGCTGATGCGCGTGCGGCGCGGCTGCGTTCAGTACGTGCCCGGATAAGCGCCGCCATCGATCAGCAGATTCTGCCCGGTGATGTAGCCCGCATGCGCGCTGCACAGGAACGCGCAGGCCCGGCCGAACTCGTCCGGCTCGCCGAAGCGTCCAGCGGGCAGCGCGTCCGCGCGACGCTTGCGCGCCTCGTCGATGCTGATGTTCTGCGCCTTTGCCTGCGCTTCGAACGTCACGGCGACGCGGTCGGTGTCGAAGGTGCCGGGCAGCAGATTGTTGATGGTCACGCCCGTGGACGCCACCTTGCGCGCCACACCCGCGACGAAGCCCGTGAGCCCGGAGCGCGCGCCGTTGGAGAGCCCGAGCACATCGATCGGCGCCTTCACCGACGAGCTCGTGATATTGACGATGCGTCCGAAACCGCGCCCGATCATCCCGTCGATGGTCTGCCTGATGAGTTCGATCGGCGTGAGCATGTTGGCTTCGAGCGCCTTGATCCACATGTCGTGCGTGAAATTGCGGAAGTCGCCCGGCGGCGGCCCGCCCGCGTTGTTGACTAGGATGTCCGGCTGCGGACATGCGGCGAGCGCGGCGGCCTGGCCCTCGGGCGTGGCGATGTCGCCGGCCACGGTCTTCACGTCCACGCCATAGGCCGCGCGGATGGCGGCGGCCGTCGCTTCGAGCGTTTCCGCCGTGCGCGCGGTGATGACGAGATTGACGCCCTCGGCTGCGAGCGCCTCGGCGCAACCGCGCCCGAGTCCCTTGCTTGCCGCGCAGACGAGCGCGGTGCGCCCTGCGATTCCCATGTCCATCGTCCATCCTCCAGAGGTTGTCTCGACTGTTTCGGTTCGGAGCGCGTGAGATGACCGTCACGCCTTCCGCGCAATTCTAAGAGAATCGGGGCGGCAACGTCGGGCGGGCCACGCGGCTTGCCGATAAACGCGGCAAATGTTCTTAGGCAACGGCGGGGTTTTCGGTAAACTGTCGCCACTGTCCGCCCGGCGCGCGGCATGAGCGCCGGCGCTCACGCATCGCCCATGACGGCACCCCATCACACGAGCAGCACACCAGCAGGACGCGCGAACGCGCGAGACCCATGAAACAGGACAGCCGTTTTCCCAATCTCTTCATCACCGATCACCCGCTGATCCAGCACAAGCTCACCCACATGCGCGACAAGGACACGTCCACGCGCACGTTTCGCGAACTGCTGCGGGAAATCACCTTGCTGATGGGCTACGAGATCACCCGCAATCTGCCGCTCACGACCAAGCGCGTGGAAACGCCGCTCGTCGAGATCGACGCGCCCGTGATCGCGGGCAAAAAGCTCGCCATCGTGCCGGTGCTGCGCGCGGGCATCGGCATGTCGGACGGGCTGCTCGACCTGATCCCCTCGGCGCGCGTCGGTCATATCGGCGTCTATCGCGCGGAAGATCACCGGCCGGTCGAGTATCTCGTGCGCCTGCCGCCCGACCTGGAAGAGCGCGTCTTCATTCTGTGCGATCCGATGGTCGCGACCGGCTACTCGGCCGTCCACGCCGTCGACGTAATGAAGCGCCGCAACGTGCTGTCCGAGAATATCGTGTTCGTGGCGCTGGTGGCGGCGCCCGAAGGCGTGAAGGTTTTCCAGGACGCGCATCCGGACGTGAAGCTCTACGTCGCCTCGCTGGATTCGCATCTGAACGATCATGCGTATATCGTTCCCGGTCTCGGCGATGCAGGCGACCGGCTGTTCGGCACGAAGAACTGATCGCAACCCGTTTTCGCAGATCAAGTCTCGAGACCGCCGCGCGACATGCGCGGCGGTTTTTTATTGTGCGATGGCTTTTGCGCGGCGCACTTTCCCCGAATCCGCCTTCGCCCACTCGTTTTCCCCAATCGACGCAAGCCGCCTGCCAAGCCATCCCAGCATGATAAAATTTCGGTCTGTTCCTAAGCGGATCTTGCCGCGAGCCTGACTGGCTTGCCTTCGGGCCGCGCGCCCGACGCACGAACCCGGCTGCCGTTTAAAAAGACGCGGCAGCGCATCGAACAGACATCTACAGCATCACAGCAAACCAAGGCGCGGCACGACGTCCGCGCGCGATGGAGAAAGGTAATGGCGGGTCACTCGAAATGGGCCAACATCAAGCATAAGAAGGCCGCAGCCGATGCAAAGCGCGGCAAGGTCTGGACGCGCCTCATCAAGGAAATCCAGGTCGCGGCCCGCATGGGCGGCGGCGAAGTCGACTCGAACCCGCGGCTGCGGCTTGCGGTCGACAAGGCGTACGACGCCAACATGCCGAAGGACAACATCAACCGCGCGATCCAGCGCGGCGTCGGCGGCGTCGATGGCGCGAGCTACGAGGAAATCCGCTACGAAGGCTACGGCATCGGCGGCGCGGCGATCATCGTCGACACCATGACCGACAACCGCACCCGCACGGTCGCGGAAGTGCGCCACGCGTTCTCGAAGTTCGGCGGCAACATGGGCACGGACGGCTCGGTATCGTTCATGTTCGACCATGTCGGCCAGTTCCTGTTCGCGCCGGGCACGCCCGAGGACAAGCTAATGGACGCCGCGCTCGAAGCAGGCGCGGACGACGTGGTGACGAACGACGACGGCAGCATCGAAGTGATCAGCCCCGCCAACGACTTCCAGAAGGTGAAGGACGCGCTCGAAGCCGCCGGCTTCAAGGCGGAACTCGCCGAAGTAACCATGAAGCCGCAAAGCGAAGTGGAATTCAGCGGCGACGACGCCCTGAAAATGCAAAAACTGCTGGACGCTCTCGAAAATCTCGACGACGTGCAGGAAGTCTATACAAACGCCGCCATCAACGACGAATAAGCGCCGCCGTTGCGCCCGTCCGCCGCGCTCGGCGGGCCGCGATGCTGGAACGGCTTTCGCTTGATGAGAAGGCAGGTGACGCAGCCTGAAGTCCGCGCGAGCCGCCTTCGACCTGTCATGCCGGTGACGGCGTGGACTCCGGCATTGGCCTGGTCCGCCCGGCGTCAGCGCGCGGCTACTGCTTTCACTCAAGCTTTTCGGGGATTCAAATGAAGTTACTCGTCGTTGGTTCCGGCGGTCGCGAACATGCGCTGGCCTGGAAGCTCGCCCAGTCGCCGCGCGTGCAGATCGTCTATGTGGCGCCCGGCAACGGCGGCACCGCGCAGGACGAGCGCCTGCGCAATATCGACATCACCGAGCCTTCGGCGCTCGCCGATTTCGTCGAACGCGAGCATGTCGCGATGACCGTCGTCGGACCGGAAACGCCGCTCGCCGCGGGCATCGTCAATCTGTTTCGTTCGCGCGGGCTCAAGATTTTCGGGCCGACAAAGGAAGCCGCGCAGCTCGAAAGCTCGAAGGACTTCGCGAAGGCGTTCATGAAGCGCCACAACATTCCGACGGCCGACTACGAAACCTTCACCGACGCCGCCGCCGCGCATGCCTACATCGACACGAAAGGCGCGCCGATCGTCGTGAAAGCGGATGGCCTCGCTGCCGGCAAGGGCGTGGTGGTCGCGATGAGCGCAGAGGAAGCACACGACGCGATCGACTCCATGCTCGCCGACAACAAGCTCGGCGACGCAGGCGCGCGCGTGGTGATCGAAGAATTTCTGTCCGGCGAGGAAGCGAGCTTCATTGTCATGGTGGACGGCAAGCATGTGCTGCCGCTCGCGTCCAGCCAAGACCACAAGCGTCTGCTCGACGGCGACAAGGGCCCGAACACCGGCGGCATGGGCGCGTATTCGCCCGCGCCGATCGTCACGCCGCAACTGCACGCGCGCGTGATGCGCGAGATCATCCTGCCGACCGTGCGCGGCATGGAAAACGACGGCATCCGCTTCACCGGCTTTCTGTACGCGGGCTTGATGATCGACGCCAACGGCACGCCCAAGACGCTCGAATTCAATTGCCGCATGGGCGACCCCGAAACGCAGCCGATCATGGCGCGCCTCAAGGGCGATTTCTCGAAGGTCGTGGAGATGGCCATCGACGGCAAGCTGGACAGCGTGGAGCTCGACTGGGACCGGCGCACGGCGCTGGGCGTCGTGCTCGCGGCTCACAACTACCCGGAGACGCCGCGCAAGGGCGACCGCATCAACGGCATTCCGCCTGAAACGGACAACGCCGTCACGTTCCATGCGGGCACCACGCTCGCGGACGGCAAGCTCACCACTTCAGGCGGGCGCGTGTTGTGTGTCGTGGGTCTGGCGGATTCCGTGCGCGGCGCGCAATCCGTGGTCTACGATACAGTGAATCAGATTTCGTTCGATGGCATGCAGTATCGCCGGGACATTGGCTACCGGGCGGTGAACCGCAAGCACGGATAAGGCTTTTCGCCTGAAATCGAGCCGTTTTTCCCGCGCTGCCGGACCTCCGCGTCCGGCAGCGCGTTTTTAGAGAATCCACATAACGCCTATCATGGCGCATTGCAGCAATCGATGAGTGAAACGAACCAGCACGACGCAGCCCACGATATCGCCGCCGTCCGTCAATACCTGACGGGCTTGCAGACGCGTATTGCCGATGCCCTCGGCGCGTTCGACGGCAATTCGTTCGCGACCGATGCCTGGACTCGCGAACCCGGCGCGCATCTGCGTGGCGGGGGCGTGACGCGCATTCTCGAAGGCGGCGAGTTTTTCGAGCGCGGCGGCATCGGCTTTTCGGACGTGGCGGGCGACGCGCTGCCGCCCTCCGCTAGCGCCGCGCGTCCGCAACTCGCCGGGCGCGGTTTCGAGGCGCTGGGCGTGTCGCTCGTGATGCATCCGAGAAATCCGCACTGCCCGACCGTGCACATGAACGTGCGCATGCTCACGGCGGTCAAGCCCGGCGAAGAGCCGATCTTCTGGTTCGGCGGCGGCATGGACTTGACGCCCATTTACGGCTACGAGGACGACGCGCGGCATTTCCACCGCGTCTGCCGCGACGCGCTCGACCCGTTCGGCGTGGAGTTGTATCCGCGCTTCAAGACGTGGTGCGACGAGTACTTTTATCTGAAGCATCGCGACGAGCAGCGCGGTATCGGCGGCATCTTTTTCGACGATTTCTCCGAGCCCGGCTTCGAGCGTTCGTTCGCGATGATGCGGCGCGTCGGCGACGCGTTTCTCGAAGCGTATCTGCCGATCATCGACAAGCGCCGCGACACGGCTTACGGCGAGCACGAACGCGCGTTTCAGGCGTATCGGCGCGGACGTTACGTCGAGTTCAACCTCGTGTTCGATCGCGGCACGCACTTCGGTCTGCAAAGCGGCGGGCGCACCGAATCCATTCTCATGTCGATGCCGCCGGTCGCGAACTGGCGCTACGACTGGGCGCCCGAGCCCGGCACGCCGGAAGCGCGACTCTATTCCGACTTCCTGGTGCGCCGGCAATGGCTGTGATCGCGCCGGGCACACCTTGCAAAAAGCGCGTCGGCATTTTGGGCGGCACCTTCGATCCGATTCACGAAGGGCATCTGGCGCTCGCGCGCCGCTTCGCCGCGCTCTTGCGCCTGACCGAACTCGTGCTGTTGCCCGCGGGTCAGCCGTGGCAGAAGGAAGGCGTATCGGCGCCGCATCACCGGCTGGCGATGACGCGCGCGGCGGCGCAGTCGCTGCACATCGAGGGCGTGAAGATCACCGTCGCCACCGATGAAGTCGAGCGCGAAGGCGCGACCTACACGGTGGAGACGCTTGCGCGCTGGCGCGAGCAGGAAGGCGCCGAGGCATCGCTTGCGTTGCTGATCGGCGCGGATCAACTGGTCAAGCTCAATACCTGGCGCGACTGGAAACGGCTCTTCGAATTCGCGCATGTCTGCGTGGAGACGCGTCCCGGCTTCGATGTCGCGTCGCTGCCCGCGCCCGTCGCCGCTGAACTCGAAGCACGCGAGGCATCCCCGGAAGTCTTGCAGGCCAGCACGCACGGTCACATGCTGATCGACACCACGCTTCTCATCGACGTATCCGCCACGGCGATCCGCGAGGAAGCGAGCGCATCACACGAAGGCGCACGAGGCGCGTCGCAAGACGAAGTCCGCGCGCAGGTCCCACCCGCCGTATGGGACTACATTGTTCAACATCATTTGTATCAACGGTAATCATGGAAATTCAAAAGCTTCAACGCGCGATCATCGACGGTCTCGAAGACGTCAAGGCGCAAGACATCAAAGTGTTCAACACCACTCACCTGACGTCGCTGTTCGACCGCGTGGTCGTGGCGAGCGGCACGTCGAACCGGCAGACCAAGGCGCTTGCCAACAGCGTGCGCGAGCGGGTGAAGGAAGCCGGTGGCGACATCATCAGCACGGAAGGCGAAGAGATCGGCGAATGGGTGCTGGTCGACTGCGGCGACGCGGTCGTCCATATCCTGCAACCGGCGCTGCGCCAGTACTACAACCTCGAAGAAGTCTGGGGCGACAAACCCGTGCGCGTGAAATTGAGCAAGCCGAGCATGTTCGGCGGCGCGAACGTCGAAGCCGACGAGGACGAAGACGAGGAAGATGCCGCACCGGCCGTCAAGCGTCCCGCCCGCAAGACCGCGCGCAAGCAGGCCTAAAGCGCAGCGCGTCGATGAAGCTCGTCATTCTCGCAGTCGGACACAAGATGCCCGACTGGATCACGAATGGCTTCGACGAATACGCGAAGCGCATGCCGCCCGAATTGCGCATCGAGCTCAAAGAGATCAAGCCCGAGCAGCGCTCGTCCGGCCGCAATGCCGAAAGCGTGATGACTGCCGAGAAGCAGCGAATAGAAGCTGCCCTGCCGAAGAACGCCCGCGTGATTGCGCTCGATGAACGCGGCCGCGACTGGACCACGATGCAACTCGCGAACGCCCTGCCCGCCTGGCAACAGGACGGCCGCGATGTCGCGTTCGTGATCGGCGGCGCAGACGGCCTCGCGCCCGAAGTGAAGGCGCGCGCCGAACTCATGCTGCGTATCTCGAGTCTCACGCTGCCGCACGGCATGGTGCGCGTGCTGCTTGCCGAACAGCTTTACCGTGCGTGGAGCATCACGCAGAATCATCCTTATCATCGCGCGTAACGGCAGATGCCCTGATATTCCGTGGTGGTGTCGAAGGCCGGCGCGCTTGTCGAGACCCGCTATCGAATGTCTACTTATCCCTTCGTCTATCTTGCGTCTCAAAGCCCGCGCCGCCAGGAGTTGCTGCGGCAACTGGGCGTGCGGTTCGAACTCCTCTTGCCTCGTCCCGATGAAGACGCAGAAGCCCTCGAAGCCGAGCTGCCCGGCGAAGCAGCGCATGCCTATGTTCAGCGTGTCTGCATGCTGAAGGCGCATGCGGCGCGCGCACGTCTCGTCGCGGGCAATCATGGGACAGCGCCCATTCTCGTCGCGGATACAACCGTGACCATCGACGGACAAATACTTGGCAAGCCCGCGCATGAAGAAGACGCGGTCGCGATGCTGACGAAGCTCGCGGGTCGCGAACATGAAGTGCTGACGGCGCTGACCGTCGTCGATGCCGATGGCGCATGTCACGCCGCGCTCTCGCGCTCGACGGTGCGTTTCGCAGCGGTGGACCGTGCTGCGCTGCAACGATACGCCGCGACGGGCGAGCCTTTGGGCAAGGCCGGCGCATATGGCATTCAAGGCCGCGCGGCAGCATTTATCGAGCGAATCGACGGGTCCTATTCGGGTATCATGGGTTTGCCCCTTTTCGAAACCGCAGCACTCTTGCGCGTGGCACGCGTCGAATTCTAAACAGGCCATGAACGAAGAAATCCTGATCAACGTCACACCGCAAGAAACCCGCGTCGCACTGGTGCAGCAAGCCGCCGTTCAGGAGCTTCACGTCGAACGCACGCTCTCGCGCGGCCGCGTCGGCAACGTCTATCTTGGCAAGGTCGTGCGCGTGTTGCCGGGCATGCAGTCGGCGTTCATCGACATTGGTCTGGAACGCGCCGCGTTTCTTCATGTTGCGGATATATGGCATCCGCGCGTGGCGGGCGAGCCGCATGGATCGTCGCCGCATGTGCCTATCGAGAAGATCGTCTTCGAAGGACAGGCGCTGATGGTGCAGGTCGTGAAGGACCCTATCGGCACGAAGGGCGCGCGACTCTCCACGCAGGTGAGCATTGCGGGGCGCACGCTGGTTTATCTGCCGCAGGAACCGCATATCGGGATTTCGCAGAAGATTGAGAGCGAGACGGAGCGCGAAGCTATTCGCGCGCGTCTCACCGCCGTGTTGCCCGCCGATGAAAAAGGCGGCTATATCGTGCGGACGATTGCCGAAGATGCATCGAGTGAAGAGCTTGCCGCCGATGTCTCGTATCTGCGCAAGACCTGGGCGACGATAGTTGCTCAAGGGCAGCGCGTACCGCCGACCACTTTGCTCTATCAGGATCTAAATCTGGCGCAGCGCGTGTTGCGCGACTTCGTGAATGACGAGACCACGCGCATTCAAGTGGATTCGCGCGAGACGTATCAGATGCTGGCGGATTTTGCGGCGGAGTTTACGCCGGCGGTGGCATCGCGCGTGCATCACTACACGGGCGAGCGGCCGCTTTTCGACCTGTACAACATCGAGGCTGAAATTTTGCGGGCGCTGTCGCGGCGCGTCGATTTGAAGTCGGGCGGCTATCTGATGATCGATCAGACCGAGGCCATGACCACCATCGACGTGAATACGGGCGGCTATGTCGGCGCGCGCAATTTCGACGACACCATCTTCAAGACGAACCTCGAAGCGGCGCACACCATCGCGCGGCAATTGCGGTTGAGGAACCTGGGCGGAATCATCATCATCGATTTCATCGATATGGAGAACGTCGAGCATCGCGATCAGGTCCTGAGCGAATTGAAGCGCGCGCTGTCGCGGGATCGTACGCGCGTGACGGTCAATGGCTTTTCCCAACTCGGGCTCGTGGAGATGACGCGCAAGCGCACGCGGGAATCTCTTGCGCATGTGTTGTGCGAGCCGTGTCCCACTTGTCAGGGCAAGGGGCAGGTGAAGACGCCGCGAACCGTGTGTTATGACGTGTTGCGCGAGATCATGCGCGAATCGCGGCAGTTCAATCCGCGCGAATTTCGCGTGGTGGCTTCCCAGCAGGTGATCGATCTGTTTCTGGAAGAAGAGTCACAGCATCTGGCGATGTTGATGGACTTTATCGGCAAGCCGGTTTCGTTGCAGGTGGAGTCGAATTTGAGTCAGGAGCAGTATGACATTGTGTTGATGTAGGACTAACTCATACAACCTCTAAAGAAACACGCAGGGGCGCGCGTTCGAACCTTTTGTTCATCGACGCATAAATAGGCAACGAGGGCCGAATAGCGGCCCTTCGTAATTACGAAGCTTCATTCGAAGGCAGACCAGAATTTATCGACATCGAAATCAGCGCCTTAATGGATGGCTGGTATGGTTATCCAGACGACTAAGCCGAGCGGCTCTTCTGTAGCGATGCTGCAAACAGCAAATAGCAAACAGGAGCGCTTGACGCTCCTGCAATTCCACCCTCAAAGATTCCCATCCAACCAGGCAATCCGCCGCGTGAGCCAATCTTTCAGATAAGCTACCTCACCCTGATAAGTACCCGTTACCACCGGATTCGGCCAAAGCTTCTTCCCAAGCACCGGCCACTTATCAAAGTTGCGCTTAGCTGCGCCATTTGCCTGAAGCGCCTGCGCGTTCTCATCGACATAACTCACGATCGTATCGATTTGCGATGCCTTCAGTTGATCCCACCGTGCCCGAACACGCGTCTCGAAGCTCGGATCGATCTGCTTCATGCGTGAAATCCACTGACCATTTGCAACCCACCATCCTTCCGGATACTGCGCGTCGGAAAAGTTAATGTTGCCCGCGCCAATGTCGAAGTCCCACAACGGCCCGAACTTCAATTTGCCGCTGGCATCCTTGTAGAGGTAGATGCTCGCAAAATCCCGCGCATCCTGATTCTTGAAAATCTCATTGACGAGATACCAGTCGATCAGCGATGCGACATCGAAGTACTGCTCGTAATTCCGCGCATCGGAGAACAATGCGTCCTCGGCCTGCTGCATATAGTCTTTGATAAAAGCCACCTGTGCGTCCGATGCCGAATCCGGACTGTCGATGCAAAGCGCAATGCCGTGCGTCGTGCGCCAGCAAACGTCTTCGTCCATGCGCTCGTTGATTTCGACCAGGAAGCCTGTGCTCTCGGGCGCGACCACGTTGTCACTATTGGCGATATTCACGCGGTTCTTGTCCACCCGCACCGACTCGACCACGTCATACACGCCCGCATACTGACCGTTGAGCGTGAGTTCGACGGGAACGTCATGCGGCGTCCACGCCATGCCAAAACGCCTGCCTAGTTCGAACGCCGTGCGATTGCGCAAGAGCGTCTTGTCGAAGTAATTCGCGAGCAGAATCCAGTTCTTGTCCTTCGGCAGCCCAAAAAAACTTGCCTTGCTGTCAAGTTTCAAGCGATATGGCTTCTTGTCCGCCGTCCACGTGCTGTTGCCATGGCCCTTGATGCTCGTCCTGCCTGTGAAGGGATCGACATCGTCCGGCCCGGTGATGCCGAGATCGGCGCCGAGATAAACATGTTTATCGACGATCGGAACACGGCCATCCATATTAATGGACATGGCCGGCAGCGCGGCCGCGGGCGTTGCGCTCTTGCCCGACGGGTCCGTCGTATCCGTCGAATCCTTCGAGGGAGCGCTAGAGCCGCCGCCCGAGCAGGCAGCAAGAACGGTGCTGATGAGAACCACCGCAGCCATCGACGCAAGGCTCGGCCGGCTGCGCGTTTTTGCTTCTACAACGAACTGCAACATCATCTTCGCTTCTCTTTCAATGATCCGGTCCCACGAATTGGGCCGCGGATCATATCAAGGCGAATCGAAGCGTTTGTATCAATAGTTGACCGAAGTCGCGAACAAGCGCCGATGGTCAATAAGCCGATCAAGCCGGCTGTTGCTGATACTGAATCCGGTGCAGATGCGCATACAGTCCTTCCTTGCGCAACAGTTCGGCATGGCTGCCCTGCTCCGCAATTCGCCCGCCTTCCATGACGAGGATGCGGTCCGCGCGCTCGATGGTCGACAAGCGATGCGCGATCACGAGCGTCGTGCGTCCCTTCATCAGCGTTTCGAGCGCGGCCTGCACGTAGCGTTCCGATTCGGAATCCAACGCCGATGTCGCCTCGTCCAGGATCAGGATCGGCGCGTCCTTGTAGATCGCGCGGGCAATTGCCAAACGCTGCCGCTGTCCACCGGACAAGCGCATGCCGTTGCCACCGATCAAGGTATCCATGCCATCAGGCAGCGCCTGCACCATATCGATGAGATTCGCCGCCATCAGCGCCGAGAACACGCGGTCGCGATCGGGCTTCTGCCCATAAGCAACGTTCGCCGCAATGGAGTCGTTGAACAGCACGACATCCTGGCTCACCATCGCCATCTGGCCGCGCAGGTCGTGCAGGTCGTAGTCGGTGATCGGCACGCCATCGACGAGCACCTGCCCGCCGCGTGGATCGAAGAAGCGCGGCAGCAGATTCACGAGCGTGGTCTTGCCACTGCCTGACGGCCCCGCGAGCGCGACCATCTCGCCGGGCGCAACCTTGAACGACACGCGGTCGAGAATCATGCGGTCCAGCGAACCGTAGCTGAACGTGACATCGCGGAACTCGACTTCGCCTTGCGCGCGTTCCAGACGCCGCCCGCCGCCCTTCGGCTCCTCGGGTTCGTCGATCAGGCCGAAGATCAGCTCCGCCGCCGTCATGCCACGCTGCATCGGCTGATTGATGTCAATCAGATGCTTGAGCGGCGAGATAACGAGCAACATGGACGTGACGAAGGCAACGAAGCCGCCCACTGTGGTCTGATCGTTGGTGGACTGCACGACCGCAATCGTGATGACCACCGCGAGCGCGATCGACGCAAGAAACTGCGTGAGCGGCTGCGCGAGGCCGCCGGAAACCTGCATGCGCATCGAGTAGCCGCGCAGGCGCTGGCTCATCTCCGTGAAGCGGTCCATTTCGTACGGTTCGCCGTTATGCACCTTGACGACCTTGTAGCCCGCGACGGTTTCCTCGACGACATAGGACAACTCGTTGGTCAGCGTCTGATGCTCGCGATTGAGCCGCCGCAATCGTCGGTTGATCTTGCTCACGAGCCAGCCGATCACCGGCAGGATGACCGCGACGATCAGCGTGAGCCGCCAGTTGAGGATGAACAGATAGCCGAGCAGAAAGACGACCGTGAGCGAATCGCGCACAAGCGTGACGACGACGCTCGATAGCACGCTCAGAATCTGGTTGACCTCGAACACGACTGCATTGATGACCGTGCTGGCCGTCTCGCGCTGAAAGAAGCCGGCGCTCGTGTGGATCATGCGCTCGAACATCTGCAGGCGAAGTTGCAGCAGGATCTTGTTCGACACGTACGACAGAAAATAGCCCGACGCATACTGCGCCGCGCCGCGTACGAGCGCGAGTCCGATCACCGCGGCCGGCACGAGCCATTTCGCGTGATCGCTGCTTTTGGAGCCAAAACCGTGGTCGAGCAACGGTTTGAGCAGCATCGGGATGCCGGCTTCGGTCGCGGCGACGATACCCATCGTGCCGAGCCCGAGCAACACCATGCCCATGAGCGGGCGGATGTAGGGCCACAGGCGCCGCATGACCGCGGTCGGCGACGAACTTTCCGCGCCGCCAATCGGCTTGCGCAAACTACCTTCTCGTTTCAAGAGCGTATCTCCACTTCGCCCGGCGCTTTCCAGCTCTTCCCGCGGCGCTCGTTGGTTACTTTTGTGATTTCTCGTCAGCCGGAGAATGAAACCGGCCGGCCCGAATTCAGCCGATCGGTCAGCGCCCCGGCTTGCCAAGCGGCTCGCGCGCGTCGTGCGTGATGACCGCAAGCAGCACGGCCCAGAAGAGCGCGATGAGCGACGTGCTCATCACGACCGTGAATACATCGATACTCAGTCCGAAGATGATAACCGACCCCGAGACCGCGATCCCGCAATACGCCGCCGTCGACACATCGGGATGCGGCGACTTCCGGTAGCGCAGGAAATACACGAGCGGCCCGAAATACAGCAACGCAAGACAGACCACGCCCGACGCGCCCAATTCCGCGATCGTCGAGAAAAACTCGCTGTGCGCGCGTTGATTGACGACGAGCGGCGATACCTCGCCGGCATCGGCCATGCCCTTGAGCGAATTCTTCAGATGTCCCTTGCCGACGCCGAAGACCGGATTCGCCTCGAACAGATGAATCGACGCGGTCCACAACTGCAGCCGCGCGCCGAGCGAACTGTCCGCCGCCGCGCCGTGCGACAGGCGCGCGATGTCGGAGCGCGTCGCCTGCACACGTTCACGGCCGATCGGCGAGGCGAGCAAGAGCGCCATCGCCAGAACGGCGACGCCGAGCGCGGTCAGCCAGTGACGAGGGTGTTTGATCCAGCCGAAATTGAGCAGGCACAGTACGAGAAAGAGCGGAATGGCAAGCCAGCCGCCGCGCGTGCCCGACAGATACGACGCGTAAATGCCGCCCACCAGTCCGAGCAGCTTCAGTGCAATGCCGAGGCGCTTCGCCAGCACGTTCGGATAACGATCCCAGCGGATCGACATCACCGAAAGAAAGCCGAGCAGGAGCGCGGTATTTCCGTAGGGAATCGGATTGGTGAAATCGTTGCCGAGGCGATCGAGTTCCGTCACCGTCATGTGGATGGCGCTGTCCACGGCCCAGAAACCCGCGCCGATGGCACCGAGCGCGCAGCCCCAGCCGAGCGCCTTCAGTTGCCGAATCGGCACGTTGACGAGCAGCAGGAAAATCGGCAACGCGAGTGCGAAGCGCGACATGCCGTCGAATTCGCGCGGCAGATAATAACCTTCGATGGCTTGCTGCAACGGCAGATAAACCATGAAGCACAGCATGGCCACCGTATAGAGCGGGAACGCGTTGACGAGCAGACCGAGCCTCAGACGAAACGGCTTGCTGAACCCCGCGAAGAGCGCGATGGCAAGCAACACGAAGAAGCAGTAGCCCGTCCCTCCTCGCACGACGAGTGTGCTTGCGGGCGCCAGCAAGACCATGCTGGCGATCATGTAGCGCAGAGTTTTTTCCAAATCGATGAACCTTAAGCGGGATTGACCGGCCGGCCCGGTCGCCTATCCCCAAATCGCGGGTTATTATAGCCGCTGCCGTCTGGCATGAGATTCGCTCTCCGCGAGCGCGCAACGCCGTGGCCAAGACGCGCCGGGCCTCCGAAGCACTCAGAATCGTACATGTCAGGAATATCACAGCCAGAGCAGAACGCGCCGCTCGCGAGTCTCTTGCTCATTACCTTCAATCAGCAGGAAACCGTTGCCGACGCGATTGCCGGGGCGCTCGCGCAAACCTGGTCGCCGCTGGAAATCCTCATTTCCGACGATGCCTCCTCCGACGCCACTTACGCCGTCGCCGAGCGCTGCGTGCGCGAATATCGCGGGCCGCATACGGTGCGGCTGTATCGAAACGAGAAGAACACGGGTATCAGCGCGCATCTCAGTGCGCTCGCGGCGCGCGCATCGGGCGAGATGCTTTTTATCGCGGCGGGCGACGATATCTCGCGACCGGAACGCGTCACGCGCGTCATGGAAGTGTGGCTCGCAAGCGGCAAGCGCCACGACCTCATCGCGACCGACCTGCAAGACCTCGATGCCGAAGGCAATACGCACGACATCCTGCGCGTAACGGACCTCGACGACTATCGCAGCTTCGACGACTGGATGGAACGGCGGCCTCATCTGGTCGGCGCGGCGCATGCGTGGGCGCGGCGTCTCTTCGAGGAGTTCGGGCCGATCGCGCCCGGCATCTACGGCGAAGACCAGATCATGGCGTTTCGCGCGATCATGAGTCACGGCGCGCATACGCTGCACGAACCGCTCGTGCTGTACCGGCGCGGCGGGCTGTCGAGCAAGCGCAAATGGCGCACGCCGGCGGAATTCGTCGCGCGTATCAAGCTAGCGAATATCAACGGATCGGGCGAGACGCGTCAGCTCGAAAGCGACGCGGACAAGGTCGGCGTCGGCGCTCGGATGCGCGCGATGCTGGCGCGAAAGTCGGCGCGCGAGCGCTACGTGAGCGCCGTGTTCGGCGACGCGTCGTTGGCGCGCAAGGTCGCGTTGCTGGCTGGATCGAATGAAGTCAGTCCGGGATTTCGCATCAAGATGTTCGTGTATGCGACGTGCCCGTGGCTGCTTTCGCCGTTCTTCTTCGTGAAATGGCATTTGCGCGGCTAGGCTTTTCCAATCGAACGTGACCACGACAAGAATCAGAGGCCGGACTCGGGCAACATGAAATCGCCAACGCTTGGCATCGCCATCATCACCTACAACGCGGCCGCGCGGCTCGCGCAATGTCTCGACTCGGTTTCGTTCGCGGATGACATCGTCATCGTCGATGGCGGCAGCACCGACGCCACCGTGGGTATCGCCCAGGCACATCGCGCGCGCGTGATCGAAGCGCGCGACTGGCCCGGCTTCGGGCCGCAGAAGAATCGCGCGCTGGATGCGCTCGCCACCGACTGGGTCTTGTCTATCGATGCCGACGAAGTCGTGACGCCCGAACTCGCCGCATCGATTCGAGCCGCCATCGCTCGCCCGCAAGCGGATGTCTATTCGGTCGACCGGTTATCGAGTTTTTGCGGAACGTGGGTGAGATACAGCGGCTGGTATCCGGACTGGATTCCCCGGCTGTTCAAGCGGGGCGCGGCGCGCTTCTCGTCGGATCTCGTGCACGAGCGTCTGGTGCTTTCCACGAACGAGCCCGCGATCAGGCTCAATGGCCGGCTGATGCACTACTCCTACGAAGACTTCGAGACCGTGCTGCGCAAGCTGGACGCTTATTCGACCGCGGGCGCCGTGCAGCGTCATGCGGCAGGCAAGCGCGGCGGTTTCGGGGTTGCGCTAACACGCGGCACGTGGGCTTTTTTGCGAACGTATTTTCTGCGCCGCGGTTTTCTCGATGGGCGCACGGGCTTCATGATCGCGCTCTTCAATGCGCATACGGTGTATTACCGGTTCTTGAAGCTCGAGCATCTGAACGAGAGACGATAGGCGCCACGGCTTGGCTCAGCGGCTTCAACGACCGCCGCTGATTTCTTCCGCCAGCGCCAGCAGCGCATTCACATGCGACGCGACGCTCGCGTCATAACGAACGGCATTGCCCGATACGCGGCGTCGCGAAGCAATTGCCGCAGCGACGACGCGCCGCAGGTCGTCCGCATCGCCAGATTTGAAAACGTGCTTGGCGCTTTCGTCGATGGCATCGCCACAGCCGATGCAGGCCGGAAAGATCACCGGCGTGCCGCACATGACCGATTCGATGCCCACGAGCCCAAACGGCTCGTAGCTCGACGCGAGAATGGTGAAGTCCGCCGCGCGATAAGCGTCCTCGATATTTTTAGCGTAGCCGATATAGCGCACGTTCGGCGCGCTCTTCTCGGGCGCGCGCCCGGCGACGGCGATCACGATCGGCAAGCCCGCGCCGCCGAGCGCCTTCTCGATCAGCGGCAAACCCTTGCGCTCGTGACTGCTCGAAGGAAAGAGCAGCACGATTTCGTCTTCCTTGAAACCGAACCGTTCGCGCAGACGGGCGCGCGAGGTTTCATCGGCTAAGGCGAAACGCGCGCCATCCACGGGCGGATAAAGCACGCGAATCTTCCGTTCGTCGATGCCGTAAAGCCCGCGAAGCTCGTTGCGCATCATGTCCGAGTGCGCGACGATCACGCGCGCGTCCCGATACTGCCTGCGTTCGAGCGCGATCTGCCGCGTATCCGACCGCTTTTCGCGACGCCCGGTTGCGCGCAGAAAGCCGATATGCGTGCCTCCGCAGATGGCAATCTCCGAGCCTTCCACGCGATTGCAGCCGATCAGCACGTCGACCCTGGCCTTATTGCGCGCGCGCTTGAGCGCCCACGAAAAATACACGTCGCGCAGCTTGCCCGGCAGAAACGACACCTTGATGCGATGCGCCTCGACGAGCTTGCTCTCCGGCAACGACGAGTCGATCTTGCGGGCAAAGAACGCAGGCTTTTGGCGGCCCTCGAGGCCGGCGGCGGCAAGACCGCGCACCAGGTCCATGGCGTAGCGTTCGAGCCCGCCGCTCAGTTTAAGCGCGTTCGCCGAGATGCCGATGCGCATCAGTAGACGATTTCGATTGCGCTGCCCGCGAACTCGCCGCGCAGCGCGGTGATGAGTTCGTCGGTGGGCTTGACGCGCCAGGCATCGCCGAGCCGCACTTCGCCTTCCGCATGCTCGCTGCGATAAACGATGCTCACGTTCAAGCCGTTCGGGATGGGTGCGGACTGGCGCTGCCTGCCGTTTTCGCGCGCGGGCGGCGCCACGGCCGCCGGCGCTTCCGCACCCGCCGCATGCGCTTCGAGCACGCGGCGCAGACGCAAGGAATCCGCGTTGCCGTTCATCTCGACCTTTACCGACTGCGCGTAGCGGCTGCGCGCGCGTTCGAGGTCCATCGCGGTATCGACGGTAAAGCGAATGCCGCCGGTGAAGGCGTCGTTACGCGCCTGACCTTGCACCACGAGCAACTCGTCTTCCTTGAACAGCGCCTTGTTGGCTTCGAACTGCTCGTTGAACACGGTGACTTCGCACTGGCCGGTGCCGTCGTCGAGATTGACGATCAGCATCTTGCCGCGCTGGGTCATTTGCGTGCGCGTGGTCGAGATCACGCCCGCGACGAGCTTGTCGCGCCCTTCCTTCAGTTCGCCGATTTTCTGACGCACGAAGCGGCGCACTTCACCTTTGTAGGCGTCGAAGAGATGGCCAGACAGATAGAAACCGAGCGCGGTTTTTTCTTCCTGCAAGCGCTTCTTGTCGGACCACATGGGTTCATCGACGAGCCGATGCTTTTCGAGCGGCGCGTCGCCCATGTCGAAGAGACCGCCTTGCATGGCGTTGGCGGCGGCCTGATCGGCGGCTTCCATGGCGAGCGGCACGGAGGCCAGCAGTTGCGCGCGGTTCTCGTGCAGGCAGTCGAACGCGCCCGCGCGGATCAGCGCTTCGACCGTGCGGCGATTCACGACGCGCCGGTCGATCCGCTCGCAGAAGTCGAAGAGATCCGCAAACGGCCCGTCTTCACGCGCACGCAGGATTTCCTCGATTGCGTTCTGGCCGCTGCCCTTCACCGCGCCCAGACCGTAGCGAATGGTCTTCGAGCGCTTGCCGTCCGCTTCGGCGACCGGTTCGAAGCGATACGCCGACTGGTTGATGTTCGGCGGCAGCACGGCCATGCCATTGCCGATGCAGTCCTCGAAGAGAATCTTGACCTTGTCGGTGTCGTCCATGGCGAGCGACATATTGGCCGCCATGAATTCCGCCGGATGGTGCGCCTTCAGCCACGCCGTGTGATAAGCGAGCAACGCGTAAGCCGCCGCGTGCGACTTGTTGAAGCCGTAGCCCGCGAATTTCTCCATGAGGTCGAAGGTGTCGTCCGCCTTCTGCGCGGTGAGGCCGTTCTTCGCCGCGCCTTCGCGGAACAACTCGCGATGCACGGCCATCTCCTCGGGCTTCTTCTTGCCCATCGCGCGACGCAGCAAGTCCGCGCCGCCGAGCGAATAGCCGCCGATGATCTGCGCCATCTGCATCACCTGCTCCTGATAGACCATGATGCCGTAGGTCTCCTTCAGGACGGGCTCGACGCGCGGGTCCGGATACTCGACGATCTCGCGCCCGTGCTTACGCGCGCAGAAGCTCGGAATCAGGTCCATCGGGCCCGGACGATACAGCGCCACCAGCGCGATGATGTCCTCGAAGCGGTCCGGCTGCGCGTCCTTCAGCATGCCCTGCATGCCGCGGCTTTCCAGCTGGAACACGGCGACGGTATTCGCTTTCTTGAGGATAGAAAACGAAGAGGGGTCGTCGAGCGGAACCTGCGAAAGATTCCAGTCTTTCTTCGAGGGATCGAGCCGGCGAATATAGCGCTCGGCCCAGTCCAGGATGGTGAGCGTGGTCAGGCCCAAAAAGTCGAACTTGACCAGACCGACGGCTTCCACGTCGTCCTTGTCGTACTGACTGACCACGCCGCCGTCTTCGCCCTGCGTGTAGAGCGGACAGAAATCGGTGAGCTTGCCCGGCGCGATCAGCACGCCGCCCGCGTGCATGCCGACGTTACGCGTGAGCCCTTCCACGCGCTGCGCGAGTTCGAGCAATTGATGCACTTCGTCTTCGTTGTCGAAGCGCTCCTGCAGGGTCGGCTCTTCCTTCATCGCGTCCGCGATGGTCACGTGCTTGCCCGGCTTGAACGGGATGAGCTTGGCGACGCCGTCGGTGAACATGTAGCCGAGATCGAGCACGCGGCCGATGTCGCGCACCGCCGCCTTCGCCGCCATGGTGCCGAAGGTGGCGATCTGCGAAACCGCGTCCGCGCCATATTTCTGCTTCACGTACTGAATGACGCGGTCGCGCCCTTCCTGACAGAAGTCGATGTCGAAGTCGGGCATCGACACGCGTTCGGGATTCAGGAAGCGTTCGAACAGCAGGTTGTAGCGCAGCGGGTCGAGATCGGTAATGCCGAGCGCATAAGCGACGAGCGAGCCCGCGCCCGAACCGCGGCCGGGACCCACCGGCACGCCATTGTTCTTCGCCCACATGATGAAGTCGGCGACGATCAGGAAGTAGCCCGGAAAGCCCATCTTGATGATCGTGCCGCACTCGAATTCGAGCCGAGCGTAATAAGTCTCGCGCTGTGCCTCGCGTTCGGCTTCATCGGGATAGAGCTGCGCGAGCCGCACCTCGAGGCCTTCCTTCGACAACTGCACGAGGTAGTCGTCGAGCGTAAGGCCATCCGGCGTGGGGAAAAGCGGCAGTTTGGGCTTGCCGAGTTCGAGCGTGAGATTACAGCGCTTCGCAATTTGAACCGTGTTGGCGAGCGCGGAAGGAATATCCGCGAAAAGCGCGCACATTTCTTCTTGCGTGCGGAAATACTGCTCGGTCGTGAAGCGCTTCTGACGACGCGGATTGGCGAGGATATCGCCTTCCGAAATGCACACGCGCGCTTCGTGCGCGGTGTAGTCGTCGGGCGTCATGAATTGCAGCGGATGCGTGGCGACCACAGGCAACCCGAGCTTTGCGGCGAGCGCGACGGCCTCCTGAAAATAAGCCTGTTCGCCCGGCTGACCGGCGCGCTGCAGTTCGATGTAGAACGCGTTCGGAAAGAGCGCCGACCAGCGTTCGGCGTTGCGTTGCGCGCTTGCCGCGTTGCCCGCCGCGAACGCCATGCCGATGTCGCCCTGCTGCGCGCCGGAAATGGCGAGCAGACCTTCAGCCAGCCCTTCTTCGAGCCATTCGACGAGCACTTCCGCGCGCCCGCGATATTGATTCGTCAGCCACGCGCGGCTCAACAGTTCGCACAGGTTGAGATAGCCGGTCTTGTCGCGCACGAGCAGGATCAGCCGCGAAGGCTTGTCGCGATCGGCGGGATTGGTGATCCAGACATCGCAGCCGGCAATGGGTTTGATGCCCTTGCTGCGCGCTTCCTTGTAGAAGCGCACGAGGCCGAACGCGTTGGCGAGATCGGTCAGCGCGAGTGCGCCCTGACCGTCTTTCGCGGCGGATTTGACGACGTCGTCCAGCCGCACGATGCCGTCGGCAATCGAGAACTCGGAGTGGACGCGAAGATGAACGAAGCGGGGATCTGACATGACGATATTGTACATGCGGCCCATCGCGAAAACGGCTAAGGGGCGCGCGTTAGCCGAACGGACAAGCCCTCGGCGATTCTCGAAATTGCGCTGGCGCAAACGGCGCGAACGCGGCGGCCCGCGCCTGCGAAAAGACCTGCGCCATTTGCGGGATAATACGGAGTTGCGCGGCGTCCCAGCATCCGCTTTTTGCCGCCCTTTTTACCGGCTTTGCCCCGTTATCCGATCATGAGCATTCTGAACCTCTCCGCCTACAAATTCGTTTCCATCGACAACAGCGCCGCGTGGCGCCCGCTCGTCACCGAACGCTGCAACGCGCTTGGCCTGAAGGGAACGATTCTGCTCGCGCCGGAAGGCATCAACCTCTTCATCGCGGGGCCGGTCGCGGAGGTGCGCGAGTTCATCGATTACGTTCGGGGCGACGCGCTCTTCGGCGACCGCTTCGCCGATCTGCAATTCAAGGAAAGCCTCTCCGCAAAGCAACCGTTTCGCCGCATGCTGGTGAAACTCAAGCGCGAGATCATCACCATGAAGAAGCCCGCGATCAAGCCCGAACTCGGCCGCGCGCCCGCCGTCGATCCGGTGACGCTCAAGGCCTGGCTCGACCGTGGTCATGACGACGAAGGCCGTCCGGTCGTCATGCTCGACACGCGCAATGCCTTCGAAGTGGACGTCGGCACGTTCGACCACGCTCTCGACTACCGCATCACGAAATTCAGCGAGTTTCCCGAGGTGATCGAACAAAACCGTGCCGATCTGGAAGGCAAGACGGTGGTGTCGTTCTGCACGGGCGGAATTCGTTGCGAGAAGGCTGCGATTCACATGAAGGAAGTGGGCATCGATCACGTCTATCAACTCGAGGGCGGCATCCTCAAGTATTTCGAGGAAGTGGGCGGCGCGCATTACTCGGGCGAATGTTTCGTGTTCGACTACCGCACGGCGCTCGATCCGAACCTGCAGCAGACCTCCACTTCGCAATGCTTCGGCTGCCGCGCGGTGGTCAGCGTGGAAGATCAGCAGTCGCCGTTGTACGTGCCGGGCGCCACGTGCCCGGCGTGTCATCCGGATGCGAAGGCCGCCTGAACCTTGAACGAGCCTTATCGATGACTTACCGTGGCCGCTTCGCGCCCTCGCCCACCGGGCCGCTGCACGCGGGGTCGCTCGTCAGCGCGCTTGCTAGTCTTCTCGATGCGCGGGCGCATCGCGGTAGCTGGATCGTGCGAATAGAAGATGTCGATGCACCGCGTACGGTGGCTGGCGCGGCCGACGAGATTCTCGCAACGCTCGCGCATTTCGGCATGCATTCGGACGAACCGCCGGTCTGGCAAAGTCAACGCGACGCGGCTTATCAAGATGCATTCGAGCGCTTGCTTGCCGCCGGCTTCGTTTATCCCTGCGGCTGCACGCGACGCGAGATCGCCGACTCGCTCGTTCATGCGCATGCTCGTCACGCGACGCTCGCTTATCCCGGTACTTGTCGAAGCGGCTTGCATGGCCGTCCCGCGCGCGCGTGGCGACTGCGCGTGCCGGATGGCGACGCGGCGCGCGTCGGTTTCGTGGATCGCTGGCAGGGAAAACAGACGCAAGATCTTGCGGCCGAAGTCGGCGATTTTGCCTTGAAGCGTGCGGATGGGCTGTGGGCGTATCAACTGGCTGTCGTCGTCGACGACGCTTCAGCCGGCATTACGCATGTCGTGCGCGGCGCAGACCTGTTGGATTCGACCGCGCGGCAGATTTATCTTCAGCGATGTCTCGATGTGCCGACGCCGTCGTATCTGCATGTGTCTGTCGTCAGCAACGATGCGGGCGAAAAACTCAGCAAGCAGACGGGCGCGGCGCCGCTTGGTCGTGACGCGCCGCTGGATGCGTTGGTGCAGGCGGCGCGGCATTTGAGTATCGAAGTGGCCGCCGCCGGTTCGCTCGAGTCGTTGTATGCGGATGCTACCGCGCAGTGGGCGCGTCGGTTCGGGATTACTTAGCGGCATGCGTTCGCTTCTGAGGGGCGAATCGCTCGCGCCGCGTAAGCGTTCGACTGACGAGTGCGGTACGAGATTGGGTCTGTTGTCGCCTCAGAACGTTGGCTGCGGCCTTTAAGTGGTCAAGGAGCGGCACAAAAAAAAGCAACCTAACCGGTTGCCCTTTTCATCCCACACGTACCGTTCCCAACGGTTCAACGGCAGTCGCAGAGACCACCGTTTCTTAGAGCTTCACGCGCCAACTCAAGTCGACTTACGCAACGCACCCAACCCGCCAAGCAACGCGGCCAACGGCTGCTTCGGCGCGCTCTTGCGCTCCGGCTCGACGCTTTCCTCATGCCGCTTCACCGCCGAGGGCGAGGGCTCGTAAGGCTTGAGGAAGAATTCGTCCACCGGCTGCTGACGCCCGCGCGGCCGATCATACGACGACCCCGACGTGCGCCGGCGCGGACCCGCTTCTTCCCGCGCGCCATGCCGATGTTCGCTGCGCTCCGGGCGGACCGGCCGCTCGTCGCGCCGCGCGCCTTCACGACGCACCGGCGTCGTTACTTCGAGCGTCATCACTTCGAGCGGACGCTTGATCAGCTTTTCGATGTCGGCAAGCTGCTTGCGTTCGTTCGCGCTGCACAGCGACAACGCGTCGCCCGACGCACCCGCGCGCCCCGTGCGACCGATACGGTGCACGTAATCTTCCGCGCTGAACGGCAAGTCGAAGTTGATGACCGCCGGCAATTCGGCGATGTCGAGCCCGCGCGCGGCCACGTCGGTTGCGACGAGTGCTTCGATCTCGCCGCGCTTGAACGCGTCGAGCGCCTGCATGCGCTCGCCTTGCGTACGGTCGCCGTGAATCGCGGTGGCGACGATGCCATCACGTTCCAGCACGCGCGCCAACCGGCTCGCACCGATCTTGCTGTTGCAGAACACGATGACCTGCTTTAATCCGCGCTGGCGGATCAGTTGCGCGACGGCGCCCGACTTGTCGCTCTCGTGCACTTCGAAGACGATCTGCCGCACGTTGGTCGCGGTGGAGTTGCTGCGCGCGACTTCGATGGTCTGCGGGTTGCGCAAGTAAGTTGCCGCGAGCTTCTTGATTTCAGGCGAGAACGTCGCCGAAAACAGCAGCGTCTGACGCTCCTTAGGCAGCAGATTCAGAATGCGCTGCAGGTCCGGCAGAAAGCCCATGTCGAGCATGCGGTCGGCTTCGTCGAGGACGAGCATCTGCACCTGGCCGAGATTGAGCGTCTTCTGCTGAACGTGATCGAGCAGACGTCCCGGCGTCGCGATGAGAATCTCCACGCCACGGCGCAACGCATCCGACTGCGGATTCATGTCGACGCCGCCGAACACCACCGTGCTGCGCAGCGCAGTGTGCTTCGAGTAGGTCTGCACGTTGGCGGCGACCTGATCGGCAAGTTCGCGCGTGGGCGTAAGCATCAGCGCGCGCACGGGATGGCGGGCGGGCGAGGCGCTCGTATTGGCCATCGGCAAAAGACGCTGGATGATCGGCAGCGAAAAACTCGCGGTCTTGCCCGTGCCGGTCTGCGCCGCGCCCATCACATCGCGGCCCGCGAGCACGACGGGAATGGCCTGCTCCTGGATCGGCGTGGGCGTGGTATAGCCGGACTCGCTCACTGCCTTGAGGATGTCGGCGGCCAGGCCGAACTGATCGAACGTAGGCGCGGTGGACGGGTTCGTGGCGACGGAATCTGACATGGTGACTATTGGGCTTTCGCTAAAAATCCGCTTGAAGCGGTGCGTAAGCGGGCGTTCGGTCGATTACGCGTGAGTATTTCGGTGACGCGGAGGGTTGTCCGCGCAAGCATTTGTGCGCGGCGCTTGCCATGCACTTGAAGCGCGCCGGGCAGGAAAACGAGCGCCTGACGCAGATTCGGCCGATGGTCGCGGCCTGCGGAACGCCGCAGGTTCGGGCACAAGGCCCGCTGCGATGGAACACGGCTTCGATGACGCCTTCAAGGCGGCCGACGCACGCTCAAGTGGAAGGCCACGCGAGCCGATGCGAACCACGACGCTGCAGGGCAAAAATCTTAGCCGGAAAGCCGCACATTGTAGCATCCGGCGTCGATCCGCCCCTTTCCGCGCTTCATGCGACAGAGGCGCACGACGTGGGCCGCGCTTACTTGTTGTGCGCCTCGCAATCGGCCAGCAACGGCGGCGAGTCCTTGGCCGCCATCTCGTCATAGAGATTGGCCTGCGGTCCCTTGGTCCACCACGTATATTGATCCGCGACGTATTTGGCCCCGGAACCCGCGATCACGTTGACGAACAGCAGTTTGCGGCCATCCACCGTCAATGCCGCAAAGCTCTGATGATTGCGTGCGTTGGTGTATTGCACCGACACGCTCTTGCCGTCCTTGCAGTCGTAGCGCGTGGTCTGCGTCGAGGCGGTCTGGATTTGCGGCACGGTGAGCGGCATCGCGCGCGCGGTCGTGGCGACGGAAGACGCCATAAGAAGCGCGGCCGAAAGTACGAGAGATCGTTTCATCATCGAGTCCGGAAATCGTGGGAAGCGGCTCGGCGAGCCTTGATGGATGGCCCGAAGATCATGGATCGATCACGTCCGCGCAGGCGTCCGTGGGCGCGGCCGCGACATGGCCGACCACCGGCACGATCTTCAAACCCGCTGACGCGATCCGGCACGGAGCCGCGGCCAGCCCGCAGCCCGAAAGTCCCGCGCACGCCACGATCAACGCGGCCATGATGATTCGCTTCACTATCTTCTCCCTGCCATTTGCAGGCGATGGTCAGCCCGGTCGACTCGATACGGGCTTTACTTTCGACGCCGCCAGCTTCGCGCGCTCACGCGCTTCGCCGGTATCGACGCCAGTAGCGAGCGCGACGCCCATGCGCCGTTTCGCGAAGCTCTCGGGCTTGCCGAAGAGGCGCAGATCCGCGCCCGGCACCGCAAGCGCTTCGGCCACGCCTTCGAAGGCGATACCCGCTTCGTCGAGGCCGCCGTAGATCACCGCCGATGCGCCCGGCGTTTGCAGCGCGGTATCGACGGGCAAGCCGAGAATGGCGCGCGCGTGCAATTCGAACTCGGAGAAACGCTGCGTGGCGAGCGTCACGAGACCCGTGTCGTGCGGACGCGGACTGACCTCCGAAAACCATACGTCATCGCCGCGCACGAAGAGTTCCACGCCGAAGAGGCCGCGTCCGCCGAGCGCGGTCGTCACCTTCGCCGCGACATCGCGCGAGCGGGCGAGCGCGACGGCGCTCATCGCCTGCGGCTGCCAGGATTCGACGTAGTCACCCGCCACCTGCACGTGGCCGATAGGCTCGCAGAAAAAGGTCGCCGTCTCGCCGGTCGCGGGGTCGGCCGCGCGCACGGTGAGTTGCGTGATTTCGTACTCGAAGTCGATGAACCCTTCCACGATCACGCGCCCGTGGTTCACGCGCCCGCCCGCCATCGCGTAGTTCCAGGCGGGCTCGACATCCGCGTCGCTTCCGAGCACGGATTGTCCCTTGCCCGAGGACGACATGACGGGCTTCACCACGCACGGAAAACCGATCTTCGCGATCGCCGCCTTCATCTCTTCGAGCGACTGCGCGAACGCGTACGGCGAGGTCGGCAAGCCGAGCGTCTCGGCGGCCAGGCGGCGAATGCCTTCGCGATTCATCGTCAATTGCGTGGCGCGCGCGGTCGGAATCACGGTGGCAATGCCAGCGGCTTCGATGTCGGCGAGCGCGTCGGTGGCGATTGCCTCGATCTCGGGCACGATCAGATGCGGCGACTCTTGCTCGACGAGCGCGCGCAGCGCCACGGCATCGGTCATGTCGATGACATGCGCCCGGTGCGCGACCTGATGCCCCGGCGCGTTCGCATAGCGATCCACCGCGATCACCTCGACGCCGAGCCGCTGCAACGCGATGATCACTTCCTTGCCGAGCTCGCCCGCGCCGAGCAACATCACGCGCGTGGCATGCGCCGAAAGCGGCGTGCCGATGCGGCGCTCGACGTCGGTCGCTGCATTCGTGCCGGTAGCGGGGTCGCGTTGCGAGTCGGTGTGCATGAGTGCTCCAGAAATCGGATTCGGTGGCGCCTGTTGCTCGAACATTCGATGAGGCGAGAATGGCCCGGATGTTAACACGCACCGCTTAGTGCAACAGCTCTGCCATTCGGTCTATTGACAGGCGCCAAGAGCAGTATGACAAGCGGTATCGCTGCTCAGTTGCAAGGCATTCGCGTGCTTTTCAGAGATCGTCGACGGGAGGAAAGCGCTGCCGATCATTTTGTTGCATCGAGCGCTGGACAAATCGTAGGACGAGTGCGATACCCTTACGGTTTCGCCAGTTTCAGGACTCCCCGATGCCCACGCACTTCATCCGCACACCGTCTTCGTCGCCGCTTTTTCGGGGAGCGCCGGCGTGGCTCACACGTGCATCGCGGCGCGCCGGTGTGCTGTTGCTCGCCACGGGTTTCATCGCCGGCTGCGCGCTCCCCAAGCATCCCGACACGAGCGCGCCGCCCACCGATCCCTACAATCCCGCCGCCACGCAATTGCTCGACGACACGCAATGGCAGCTCACGCGCTGGACCGATGCAAGCGGCAAGCCGCGTGCGCTTCCTCAGGACGCGGGCGGCGCGCAGCCCATCACGCTCGACTTTTCGACGGCGAGCGGCCATCGGCGCGCGAGCGGCTTTTCCGGTTGCAACCGCTTCGCGGGCGCCTATGACCTGAAAGACGGCAAGCTCACGTTCGGCCCGCTCGCCGGTACGCGCATGGCCTGCGTCTCCGGCACGGGCGGTGCGTTGGAGCAGCCGTATTTGGATGGACTCGCACATGTCGCCAGAAGCGGCGTTCAGATGAACCCGCCGCCAGCGTTGCAACTGACGCTCGCCGATGGACAGGTGCTCACGTTCGCGCCGCGGCCAAAGTAAGCGCGAGGTGTTGCGTGCTTGCGCCATACCTATCGGCGCACGCCGCAACCGTTAAACTGCCTGGTTGAACGCGCATGCGTCCGAAGCCGGCAGCGAGTCTGGTCCTGTCTCATACGTCTCACCCAACATTGGTTCTATCTCTAGCATGCAAATGGTAGTTCTCGGCTGGTTCGGTGCATCAGTCGTCTGGATCCTTCCACTCCTCTGGCGCATCGTGAAATCGGTGCTCCCGAGCGGCAGCGGACTGCGCGGCCCCGGCACGATCCGGCTGTGGGTCGGCTTCTTCTGCGTATTGCTGTCGAGCAGCGTGCTCGAAGGCCTGCTTGCAAGTGGCGTCGAAACGCAGGCGAATATCAATCGCGGTGGTCGGGCGCTTGCCTTGCTTCTCGTCAATCTGGCTTATCCGGCTGGCGCGATTGCCGTTGCGGCCCTCGTGCTGGCAATGTTCGCGCCGTGGCTCGTCGAGTTCTCGTGGCGCTCGGTGCTGATCTGGTTCGATGAAGCGTTCGGCTTCGATTTGCCGAAGAGCTGGCTGACACCACCCGAAAAAAACGAGCGCGAACCGCAGCCGAAGAAGGAACGCCGTGGGCGACGGGATGCATCCGGCTGGTTCGAGCGTCGTGCGCGCGACAAGACCAAGACGACGCGCGAGATCCCCGTGCGCGGCATCGGCGCAGATCGTTTCGATGCCTCGTCCGTGCGCGTGCCGCAGGATGAGCCCACGCTCGGTTTGCCGACCGGCAAGCAACGCGGACGCTATCGGCGGCCTACCGCGTGGCGTCCGCCTTCGATCGGCAAGAGCGGCGCGAATCGCGATCAGGCGTCGGCGAGAAATACCGCGTCGACCAACTATGCCGCCGTGCGTCTCAGCCGATCCTCGTTCGAAGCGGAAAGCGCGTCCGGTCGGCCGATGCCTATCGAGCCGGTCGCGCCCGGTGGATGGTTGAATCCGTCCACGCAGCCGCGTGCCTCGGTGTCGCCGGGGGCGCGGCCGGCACAAGGCGCGAATGGCACGACAGCGTCGGCGCGAACTTCCGCGGGAATGGCTGCGGCTTCTGCGTCGCGCAGTACTGCCTCATCGGTTGCGGTCGAGCCGCGCGGGAATGTTTCTCGGGCGGGTGCGGCTCCGGCTGCATCGGCTGCACTGGCCCGGGGCGGCACCGCTTCAGTATCGGCAGGAGGCAATGCACGCGGTCCGATGCCCGCACAAAGTCGTGCGGGGCAGACCTCGCCCGGGCTGGTGGGGGGCGCGCCGCCCGCTCGTCCGACCGCAACACCGGCCACGCGTGACTTTGCTGGGCGTTCGCTGCCAACGCCCGCCGACGCGCTGGCGCGTTCGGCACTTCCGCCGCTCGAACCACCTCCGCCGCCCGAGTCCGTTCAGGCGACGCTGCGATCTATCGAGGAGAACGCCGCGTTATGGACGTCGCTCGCCGGAACGGGGCTCGCGCGTGAACCTGAAGCGATGGTGGCTGATATGGCCGCAGCGTCTGGCTCGCAAGTCGCATCGCAATCTGCGAGCGACGCCGTGACGCGAGCGCCCACGAGTACGGAACCTGTCGACTTCTCTCCGAAGCCAGCGGACACGTTGATCGACGGCGGTCTGAACGCGGACAGCGCCATTTCAGACGATGCCACCTCCGTTGGGGCAAGCACGCTCGTTTTCTCACGCATGGGAGCCAACGTTGCGTCACAAGCACCGGCAGCGCCTTCGTTGGAAGCGCCCGCAACGTCCGCTACGCCAACGAGTAAGCGCGAGTTCACGCCGGAGCGCATCGAGCCTGACTTCGTCGAGCCAACGCGTCACACTGAAACGCCTGCACCGCCGTGGTTGGACGAGCCGTCATCGTCGCCGAGATACGAGCCACCTCCTCTGCCGTCGTTCCTGCCGATGGACGAGCCGCCGCCGCTCGCGGACGCATTCGACGATGCTCGCGATCAGCCCGCCCCGTCTGGTGCGGATCCCTTGCGAAACGCGACCGCATTGCCTCCCGACGACACATTCCGAAGCGCATCCACGTTGCCTGGCGACGAAACCGGCCAAAGCGCACCCGCATTGCCGCGCGACGGCACCGTGCGGCACGCGCCCGCGTCGCTTCGAGATGAATCGATCCAAAGCGCTTCGACGTCGCCCGTCCACGAGACCGCGCGCGAGGAAGCCTTCGACGCGCCGGAAAAGCCATCGAACATCGTGCGCTTCCCCATCGCCGTCCCGCTGCAAGAGGCCGAAGCCGAAGCGCCACCCGCCGCAACAACGTCGCCAGCAAGCGCCCCGCGCCCGCCGGTACGCGGCTTCGCGCCCACCGAATTCGAATTCCACGCGCCGCACGCATCCGCAGTTGAATTGCCCACGCTCGACCTGCTCGAACCCGCATCCGAAGACGCCGAACCCGTCTCCGAACAGCAACTCGCCGAAACCGGCCAGCTAATCGAACAACGGCTGCAGGAATTCAAGGTGCCCGTCACGGTCGTCGGCGCATCCGCTGGCCCCGTCATCACGCGCTTCGAAGTGGACCCGGCGCTCGGCGTGCGCGGCAGTCAGATCGTCGGCCTCATGAAGGATCTATCGCGAGGCCTCGGTCTCACGTCGATCCGCGTCGTCGAAACGATTCCCGGCAAAACCTGCATGGGCCTCGAACTGCCGAACGCAAAACGCCAGATGATCCGTCTGTCCGAGATTCTCGAACAGGACGTGTACCGCGCATCGAAGTCGAATCTCACCATCGCGATGGGCAAGGACATCGTCGGCAATCCGGTCGTCACCGACCTCGCCAAGGCGCCGCACATGCTGGTCGCGGGCACGACGGGCTCCGGCAAGTCGGTCGCGATCAACGCAATGATCCTTTCGCTGCTCTACAAGGCGACGCCTGAGGACGTGCGCCTCATCATGATCGACCCGAAGATGCTGGAACTGTCCGTTTACGAAGGCATTCCGCATCTGCTCGCACCCGTCGTCACCGACATGAAGCTCGCGTCGAACGCGCTCAACTGGTGTGTCGGCGAAATGGAAAAGCGCTACCGGCTGATGTCGGCGGTAGGCGTGCGCAATCTGCAGGGCTTCAATCAAAAGATCCGCGCCACCGAAGCGGCCGGCAAGAAGCTCACGAATCCATTTTCGCTGACGCCCGATGCACCCGAGCCGCTATCGACGCTGCCGCTCATCGTCGTGATCATCGACGAACTGGCCGACCTCATGATGGTCGCGGGCAAGCAAATCGAACAATTGATCGCGCGTCTTGCGCAGAAGGCGCGCGCGGCCGGCATCCACCTGATTCTCGCGACGCAGCGGCCTTCGGTCGATGTCATCACGGGTCTCATCAAGGCCAACATTCCGACGCGCGTGGCGTTTCAGGTGTCGTCCAAGATCGATTCGCGCACGATTCTCGATCAGATGGGCGCGGAATCGCTGCTCGGCGCAGGCGACATGCTGTTCCTGCCACCCGGCACCGGCTACCCGCAACGCATACACGGCGCGTTCGTCGCGGACGACGAAGTGCATCGCGTGGTCGAATATTTGAAGCAGTTTGGCGAGCCGTTATACGAGGAAGGCATTCTGTCCGGGCCGACGTCCGAAGGCGCGTCGCCAGACCTGTTCGGCGAAACGCCCGAGGCCGAAGCCGACCCGCTCTACGACGAAGCCGTCGCGTTCGTGTTGCGCACACGGCGCGCCTCGATTTCGTCGGTGCAGCGGCAACTGCGTATTGGCTATAACCGCGCGGCGCGGCTCGTCGAGCAGATGGAAACGGCCGGGCTCGTCTCCTCGATGGGCAGCAACGGCAATCGCGAAGTGCTCGCACCGCCGGGCCCGGCCGACTAAGCGTTTTTACCAGAGCCGCAAGCGGCGCAACAGGAAGATCGTGATGGCGGCGCAGCCCGCCATCACGCCGACCACCACCCAGAACGAAGCGGGATTGTGCGTGCCCGGCAAGCCCGCGACGTTCATGCCGAAGATGCCCGTCACGAGCGTGGCGGGCAATAACAACGCGGACATGATCGCGAGCCACAAGAGCTTGCGGTTGATGTCCTCGGAAAGCAGCGCGGCGATTTCGTCCTGCAAGAGTTTGGCACGTTCGTAAAGTCCTTCGAGCCCGCCGCCCAATCCGTTGAGCACCTGAATGGCTTGCACGAGCGCTTCCATCGAGCGCGGTTCGGCCCATTCAAGCCGGCGCGTCACGAGTTGCGTGAGCGCGTTACGCTCGGGGTCGATAAACCGCTTGACCTCCACCAGCCGCCGCCGCACCACGCCGAGTTCGACGCGCCAGTTCGAATGGCCGCCTTCGAGCACGCCCTCTTCGACATCGTCGAGACGGTCGCCGATTTCATCGATACGGTCCGCGAAGGTCTCGTTGAGCGCGCGGATCAAACCCGCGAAAAGATCGACGGTATCGCGGAACATCGCGCCTTCGAGCACGGCATGACGCAGCCGGTCGGTCGACTGCAAGGGACGCGCGCGCACCGTAATCATGCGGTTGCGGTCGACGTAAAAGCGCAACGCGCCAGTCGCGCGAATCGCCTCGCGTGCGCCCGGCTCCGCGCCCGCGGGCGTCGCCGCGACGAGCTCCAAGTCGGCGACCACGCCGTACATGAAATTCGGTCCCATGTGCACGCGCGGGCGCTTGTCCTCGCCGTTCAGAAATTCGCGCGCGACATCGGGCATGGAACTCACGCCTTCGAGCCAGCCTTCGACGGTATCGTCGTTGGCCGAGAGATGGAGCCACGTCGGTCCGTCGCCCGTGATCGCATCGCGCGCTTCGTCCCACGAAAGCCGCAGCGCCTGGCCGCCCGCAAAGCGAAACGCGCTGATAAAGCCGGGCGGCGCCGCTTCGTTCTTGTCAGGTTGCGGGCCCGGTTCAGGACGCCCGGCGCGGCCGGAAGTGTAAGTCGTGTTCAATCTTGCTTTCCCTGCAATTTCCGTTGTCTTTCGATTTCATCAGGATACCTTTCGGTTCCGAATGCCAGGCTGCGCGAGCCGACGCAGCATCGTACTAGAACTCGTGGCGGACCCGGAAGAACACAACGCCGCCGTTGCCATCGGTTGCACGGGCCGCATGAGAAGCGCGAAGACCGTTCACAGAGATGAAACCGTGACGGCTTCGCGTCGCGGTAACGTGACGAAAGCCTGGAACGGACCATTGCCGCGATCGACAACGCACCGCGCAAAACTTCTCAAGACGGCGAGACGAACTTGAAATCGACCGGCGAGCCGATAGAAAGCCGCTTCGGGTCCGATGCCAGTTCGCCCGATGCCGGATCGCGCCGGAAGAAGAACGCGCTGTCGCTGTCCTGATTGCCGACGATGAGCCAGCGCCCGCTCGGGTCGATCGCGAACTCACGCGGCGTCCTGCCAAGCGTCGGATATCGCTTCATGAGCTTGAGATGGCCGTTGTTCGGATCGACCGCGAACGCGACGAGCTCATTCGCGTCGCCACGATTGGTCGCATACAGAAAGCGTCCATCGGGCGACAGATGCACCGCGCCGCCGCCGATCTTGCCTTTGAAGCCGGGCGCGGTCATCGGCACGCTCTGCGTTTCGCTGAGTTTGCCGTCGCGATAGTTGAAGACGAGCACCGACGCGTTCATTTCGGTCGTGAGATAAGCATGCTTGCCGCCGGCATCGAAAATCAGATGCCGTGGGCCCGAACCAGCCTTGATCGGCGTGTAACGCGCATCGGTCGGACCGAACAGGCCGCGGCTGCCATCGGGCGTGTAGCGGTACGCGAACACCTTGTCGACGCCCAGGTCTTGCGTGAAGAGATATTTGCCATCGGGCGAGAACACGGTCGAGTGAACGTGCGAGTTGTCCTGCCGCCCTTTCACGGGCCCGTTGCCTTCGTGATGCACCGTCAGCACGGAGGTGCCGACGTGACCATCGGCGTTGATCGGAAACACCGCGAAGCTGCCGCCGGGATTGGCCGCCACCGAGTAATTGGCTGTCAGCAGATATTTGCCGTCCGGTGAAAGCGCGAGGTAACACGGGTCGTTGCCATCCGCCGACACGCGGTTCAAAAAGCTCAACTGGCCGGTTGCGCGGTCGAAGCGAAACGCGCTGATGCCGCCGCGTTGCGAAGCCGGGCCGTTGTCGCCGGGCAGTTCGTTCACGGCATACACGTAATTGTGATCGCGACTCACGACGAGATACGACGGGTTCACCGTCTGCGCCGACGCGACGCGCGTCAGTTCGCCATTGCCGGTATCGAAGCGATAAACATAGATGCCTTCGCTCTTGCCGCCGCCCGTGTAAGTGCCGATGAGCAGATCGAGCACCTCGCCGCCCGATGAAACCGCAGCGCCACTGGCGCCCGCGGCCGGCGTCGCGCTTGCGGGCGTCTGCGCCACGGCATGCGTGGCCGCGATCGACAGGATCAACGCGAAACCCCGGGCCCACCTACGCGGCTTGAATGAAGCCAAGAGCGAACTCGTGAGCGTATTCTGTAGCGGGCGCGGCACTTGCGACGTGCGTCTCGCCGCGACGGCGGACAACCGTTCCGGCAACGGATGGCTCGGGTGCATGAAAGCTCCTCATCGTCTTCTGATGCTTGTTATCGAGGGCGATGCGCGAACGGCTGCGGCATCGTCTGGCTGGCGTGGCGCGAGCAAGTTTTGCTCCCACCGTGCCACCGGGCAAACCGCAACAGGCTAAACCCAACCATTCGAACCAACAACAAAAAGGAGTTGCTGCGATGAACATTCACGTAAGCCTTGGGCCGCTGGTGTCGCTGATCGCCGGGATTCTCATCCTCGTGATGCCGCGACTGCTGAACTTCATCGTCGCGATCTATCTGATCGTGATTGGACTGATCGGGCTATTCGGCATGGGCTCGGCGCATTTCTGACGAACGCATGCGCGCGGCTTGAACCGCGCGCATGTCCTAGGATTGGACGCGAAAGTCTTCGCGTTTCAACCGTTGGCGAGTTGTTCCAGCCGCAAGCGGCCTTGCAAGGACAGCGCGCCTACCGCGACGCCCGCCGCGTCGAAGGAATAGCCGCTGAAGCAGCCGCGCTCGGTGAGAAAGACGGCGGCGGTTTCCATCGCGTTGCGCGACAAACCGAGATGTCCGGGATCGAGCGCGAGCAAAGTGTCGGGCTCGCTCAACCGGCTTGCTGCGGAAAGAATGGCGATGCAGTCAGCTTTCGACGGATTGTGCATGGTGTCCTGTTCCCCGAAATCACGAAGTGATGAACCGGTATGCGACGTGCGAAGCGTGAGACCGTGGTGCGAAAGAAGGTTCGATGACAGCGCGACATGGTCCCGACGCGCAGTTGAACGACGCGACCTGAAGGCCGTTCGTAAGACTTCATTTAAACATTGGCCGATCGTTCCGGCAAGTTTTCATCGGCGAGTCACGCGGGCGTTTCCGCCAGCCCTGCGGGACGCGCCGTTGCCGCTGCGATAGAGGAGCGTTCGCCCGGTTTCCTGCTCACCGTGAACGAATGCGGCAGAATGCGGCCAGACCAAGGGTTCGCGTATTGCGTATTACACGTCTCTGTCGTTCTCATTCCAACCCCGGCGCTCTCGGGCGCCGCCAGCAGGAAGATGTCCGCATGCCAGCATTGATCGAAGATTACGCCATGGTCGGCGACGGCCACACCGCAGCACTTATTTCCCGTGGCGGTTCCGTAGACTGGCTCTGCTGGCCGCGCTTCGACTCAGCCTCGTGTTTTTCGGCGTTGCTCGGCACACCCGAACATGGCCGATGGCTGCTCGCGCCGGAAATGCCCGACGGTAAAGCGCCGGTCATCCGGCGTCGTTATCGCGAAGACACGCTGATCCTCGAAACCGACTTCGAGACGCCCGATGGCGCGGTGACGATCGTCGACTTCATGCCTTCGCGCAACGGTCATTCGGAACTGGTGCGCATCGTCGTGGGCAAACGCGGCTCGGTGCGCATGAAGATGGAACTGGTGCTGCGCTTCGACTACGGCTCGGCGATTCCGTGGGTCAGCCGCCTGCCCGACGCAAGCGGCATTCGCGCGATTGCAGGTCCCGATCTCGCCGTGCTGCGCACGCCCATGGATCTCGTCGGCGAGAACATGCGCACGACTGCGTACTTCGACGTTGGCGCGGGCGAACGCGTGCCCTTTTCGCTGTGCTATTCGCAATCGCATTTGCGGCTGCCGCCCGCGCACGATCCGCACACGCAACTCGCACGCACCGAAAATTACTGGCGCGAATGGTCTAGCCAAAGTGAACTCAAGGGCAAGTGGGCCAGCGCCATACGCCGTTCGCTCATTACGCTCAAGGCGCTGGCGTATGAGCCGACCGGCGGCATCGTTGCCGCGCCGACAACGTCGCTGCCCGAACAGCTCGGCGGCACGCGCAACTGGGATTATCGCTATTGCTGGCTGCGCGACGCGACCATCACGCTGCTCGCGATGATGCGCGGCGGCTACTACGACGAAGCCCGCGCCTGGCGCGCGTGGCTGGGCCGCGTGATGGCGGGTTCGCCCGATCAGGTGCAGATCATGTACGGCATCGCGGGCGAGCGGCGTCTGCCCGAATACGAGATTCCCTGGCTGCCGGGCTACGAAGGCGCGCAACCGGTGCGCATCGGCAATGGCGCGGTCAATCAGTTGCAGCTCGACGTCTATGGCGAAGTGATGAACGCGTTGCATCTCGCGCGCGTCGGCGGCCTGCAAAGCGACGAAACCGCATGGTCGATCCAGTGCGCCATGCTTCAGCACCTGGACACCGTCTGGGAGATGCCCGACGAAGGCATCTGGGAAGTGCGCGGCGGCCGCAAGCATTTCACGTTCTCCAAGGTGATGGCGTGGGTGGCCTACGACCGCGCGATTCAATCGGCGGAAAAGTTCGATCTGGAAGGTCCGGTGGATCATTGGCGCGAGATGCGCGCGCGCGTGCATGCCGCCGTCTGCGCGAGAAGCTGGAATCCGCAAATCAATTCGTTCACGCAGACGTATGACGGCGATGCGCTCGATGCGAGCCTCCTTCTGATCCCGTTGCTCGGCTTTTTGCCGCCCGATGATCCGCGAGTGGCCGGAACCGTACATGCAATCGAAACCACTCTGACGCACGATGGGCTGGTCAAGCGCTATCACACGACCGAAGTCGCCGATGGTCTGCCGCCTGGAGAAGGCACGTTTCTGGCTTGTAGCTTTTGGCTGGTCGACAACCTCGCGCTGCAAGGGCGGCTCGATGAGGCGCATCGGATGTTCGAGCGTCTCGTCGGCCTCGCCAACGACGTAGGCCTTCTGGCCGAGGAGTACGACACGATAGCGAAGCGCATGGTTGGCAACTTTCCGCAGGCCTTCACGCACGTGGCGCTGGTGCACACCGGCATGAATCTGATGCGGCACGAAGAAGAGATGGCCGAAGCGACGGGTCAACCTGCTGGCGACTCGAAAGACGGAAATCTCAAGGCAAATCCAGCGCTGGAAGCCGCGATGGCTAAGAAATAGGCAAAGTCGTGTTTGGAATACGAATGCCATGCAGTTAAGATTGGTGCAACGCACAAAATTTAACTGTTGCGCGTAGCGAAGCAAAAGCTGGTATTTTTAACCGTTTAGTGGAATCGTGCGTTTGCTGCGCAGAAAATTCTGCTTCGGCTCAAGCTCCGAGCCGGGCGTGTCGTTAAATGCCCAGAAGTTGCCCACTATCAAGCATCAGACGTTTGCAGTAAGGGAAGAGACAGTGCCTCGCGTGCGGCGACAGCCCGCCGCACGCGGGGATTATCGAGCGTCGTTGAGCCTGATCGCCGGAAGTCTTGCCGGGATCGACACGCAGACCGGTTTTTCACGGGGCAACCATGCTCTACCAAATCCACGAAGTTCAGCGGGCCATGTTGTCGCCCCTCACCGCCTGGGCCCAGGCCGCATCGAAGTCGTTTGTGAATCCGGCGAGCCCGCTTTCCTATGTTCCCGGCGCGAGCCGTTTTGCCGCCGGCTACGAATTGCTGTACCGGCTCGGCAAAGACTACGAAAAGCCGCAGTTCGACATTCACCAGATCGTGAAGGACGGCCATAACATTCCGATCGTCGAGCAGACGGTTGTCGAAAAGCCGTTTTGCCGTCTGCTGCGCTTCAAGCGCTTCGCCGACGACAGCGCCACCGTCACCAAGCTGAAGGACGAGCCTATCGTGCTGGTGTGCGCGCCGCTTTCCGGGCACCATTCAACGCTCTTGCGCGACACCGTGAACACGCTTTTGCAAGACCATAAGGTGTACATCACCGACTGGTTGGACGCGCGCATGGTGCCGGTCGAAAATGGCGCGTTCCATCTGGACGATTACGTCGAATACATTCAGGAGTTCATCCGCCATATCGGTGCGAAGGACCTGCATGTCATTTCGGTGTGTCAGCCGACCGTGCCGGTGCTTGCCGCCATTTCGCTGATGGCGAGTCGCGGTGAAGACACGCCGCGCACCATGACCATGATGGGTGGCCCGATCGACGCGCGCCGCAGCCCGACATCAGTTAATTCGCTCGCCAACGAGCACTCGTACGAGTGGTTCGAGAACAACGTCATCTATACGGTGCCGGCGAATTATCCGGGCGTGGGCCGCAAGGTGTATCCGGGCTTTTTGCAGCACGCGGGATTCGTCGCGATGAATCCAGAGCGCCACCTTACCGCGCACTGGGACTTCTATCAGAACCTTCTTCGCGGCGACGACGACGACGCCGAGCAGCATCGCCGTTTCTATGACGAGTACAACGCCGTGCTCGACATGGCCGCCGAGTATTACCTGGAGACCATCCGTATCGTGTTCCAGGAGTTCCGTCTTGCCGAAGGCACGTGGGACGTGAACGGCGAGCGCGTGCGCCCGCAAGACATCACGGCGACGGCCCTATTCACCATTGAAGGCGAACTGGACGACATTTCCGGCAGCGGTCAGACACGCGCCGCGCACGATCTCTGCACGGGCATTCCCGCGCAGAATCAGCGGCACTTCACGGCGGAAAAAGCTGGTCACTACGGCATCTTCTCCGGACGCCGCTGGCGCACGATGGTGTATCCGCAACTGCGCGAGTTTATTCTCGAACACGACAAGGCGCCGAAGAAGGAAGCCGTGCCGGCCTGAGATGCAGTGACCGAGACGACTACGCGCCGGTTTATAGAACCGGTTCCGTAAAAGACAAAAAGTCGCGCCCGTTTCCAGGCGCGACTTTTTCATTGGCCGCGTGTCAGACGATTAACGACGCGTCAAAAACGCAAGCAGCAATTCCGTATTCATCCGCACCATTTGTTCGCGCTGCGACGTTTCGCTAAAGTCGAGTCCAAATGTGGCTTCGAGCGTAAATCGATTCGATACGATGTAGTAGCCGAGCCCCGACAGCGTGATATAGAACTTCAACGGGTCGACATCGTTTCGAAAAAGCCCGGCTTTTTGGCCGCGATCCAGAATTGCGGTGACCGTTTCGAGCATGGGCGAGATCAGTTCGCGCGTGCGATTCGAGCTCTTGATGTATTTCGCCTCGTGCAGGTTTTCATTGTTGATCAGCCTCAGCAATTCCGGATGATCGCGGTAGTAATCCCAGACAAAATGGGCAAGGCGCGTGATGGCCTCGATGGGCGCCACGCCGTCGAGGTCGAGCGTGCGCTCGGCTTCCACCAGCGAGCCGAGGGCGTGTTCAAGCACTGCCGTGAAAAGCTGCTCCTTACTACCGAAGTAGTAATAGAGCATGCGTTCATTGGTTTCGGCCCGGCGCGCGATCTGATCGACGCGCGCGCCGAACAGTCCTCCCGCTGCAAACTCTTCTGCAGCAGCCAGCAGGATACGGCGACGGGTGCCTTCAGGATCTCTTTTGATTTTCGGCTGATTCATGGTGGCATGATTCAGGAGCCGCGTTGTCCGGATGAGCGTCACGCGGCCCGCGTTTGGGTACATGACGTGAACGGGCGCTGCCCATGGTTATTGGGGAACACCGTCCTGCGGTCAAACGGTAAAGCGCTTTGATTATGCGCACATCGCCACGTCATTGGCAATTGGGATTAAGCGTTCGCAGCACGACTATTTGCGACTTCGGCGATAATGACGCCTAAACCCGAGCGCGTACCGTCGTCAAAAGCGGAATAAGCGCGCCGAATGCAGGCAGCGAGCAACCGTCATACGTGTTTGATTGTGGTCGAGCCGTTCTTGCGCTCCTCCCTGCCTCGACTCCCCAAGCCATATCGCGACCCCTTCGTGACCGTTATCGTTTCAAAGACGCTCGCCGAGCGCATTGAAGATTTGCTGCCGCAGACCCAGTGCACCAAGTGCGGCTATCCCGCCTGTGGGCCTTACGCGGAAGCCATCGCCGCGGGCGATGCAAACTACAACCAGTGCCCGCCAGGCGGCGCACAAGGCATCGCGCGGCTCGCTCGATTGCTCGACAAGCCCGTGATTGCGCTCGACACCACGCATGGCGTTGAACGTCCGCGTCCCGTTGCCGTGATCGACGAGAACGTGTGCATCGGTTGCACGCTTTGCATGCAGGCGTGCCCTGTCGATGCAATCGTCGGTGCGGCGAAACAGATGCATACGGTCATTCCCGAACTGTGCACGGGTTGCGATCTATGCGTGCCGCCCTGCCCCGTCGATTGCATCACGATGATTCCCGTGACCGGCGACGCCACCGGCTGGAATGCGTGGTCTCAACCGGAAGCCGACGCGGCGCGCGAGCGTCACGACCGGCGCGTGGCGCGCGACGAACGTGAGCGCGCGGCGGCCGAAGCGCGTGCATCGGCACGTCGGGCGCAAGCGGCGGCATCTTCCGCACAGCCTGAAGCAGCCGCAAGCGCCGCCGCGCAAGCCGACGACCCCGAAGCCAGGAAACGCGCGATCATTCAGGCCGCGCTCGACCGCGCACGCAAGAAGAAGGAAGAGATGGCGCGCGCAGGCACCGGCCCGAAGAACACGGACAACGTAAGCCCCGCCGTGCAAGCGCAGATCGATGCCGCCGAGGAGCGCCGCCGGCGGCTCGCCATGCAGGAAGACGCGAACAACGATCCCCCGAACTCCCGATGAACGCCAAAAAGCGCCGCGCCATCTTCGAAACGTTGCAAAGCATCGACCCGGAACCGAAGACGGAGCTCGAATACACGACGCCATTCGAACTGTTGATCGCCGTGATGCTCTCGGCGCAAGCCACCGATGTCTCCGTCAACAAGGCGATGCGCAAGATGTTCCCCGTCGCCAACACGCCCGGGAAAGTGCTTGCGCTCGGCGAGGAAGGCGTGACGGACTATATCCGCACGATCGGGCTGTATCGGACCAAGGCGAAGAACGTGATCGCAACGTGCCGGATGTTGATCGAGCAACACGGCGGTGAGGTGCCCGACAATCGCGAGGCGCTCGAAGCGCTGCCAGGCGTCGGACGCAAGACAGCGAATGTCGTGCTGAATATTGCGTTCGGGCAAGCGACCATTGCCGTCGACACGCATATCTTTCGCGTCGCCAATCGGACGGGACTGGCGCCGGGCAAGGACGTGCGGGCGGTCGAAACCGCGCTGGAGAAGTATGTCCCGGTTGAATTTTTGCAGCACGCGCATCACTGGCTGATCCTGCATGGGCGATACGTCTGCAAGGCGCGCGTGCCGGAGTGCTGGCATTGCGCGATCGAGCCGCTTTGCGAATATCGGCCGAAGACGCCGGCGCCGGTGGTTTGAATCGCCGGGCAGCCAAGCGCCAATTGCCCCAGCGCTCAAGCAGAACTCCTACCCCTAGCTCTACAATAGCGGTCTGAATCCCGCAATCGAATCAATACCTTATGTTCAACCCTAGCCGCGACGAAGTTCGTCAGTTCTTCACCGAAACCTGGCGCAAGGAGCGCGCGAGCGAGATTCTCACGCCGCTCGAAAGCATGGCCGCCGACTGGATGCGCGAGCATCCGGAATATCACGACGCGCTCATCGATCCTGAAGCACAAGGCGCGGACTATTCACCCGATCGCGGCCAGAGCAACCCGTTTCTGCATCTGTCGATGCATCTTGCGATCACCGAACAGTTGTCGATCGATCAGCCGCCTGGCATTCGTCGAGCGCACGAGCGACTGGCCGCGCGGCTCGGTTCCACGCACGAGGCGCAGCACGCCATCATGGAATGCCTCGGGCAGGTGATCTGGGAAGCGCAGCGCAGCAACACGCCGCCAGATACCGACGCATATCTCGCGCTCATCGAGCGTCGAGCTTCAAAGGACTAACTTCGCCGGACTAAACATCTTCGAAGCCGCGCGACAAAGCAAAACACCCCGCTCGATGCGGGGTGTTTCGTTTGATGCGAACGAACCGAAGCGCGCTTACTTCTTCAGCACGAGGTTGCCATCGAGCGATTCGATATAAGCCGCGAGATCCTTCAGGTCGCTCTGCGACAGGTTCTGCACCTGCGCCGCCATGATGGCGTTGTTGCGGCCGAAATTCGGATTTCCGCCGCCAATCTGATACTGCCGGAGCGCCCAGTAGATATAGCTCGCATGCTGACCCGCGAGACGCGGATACTCGCCGCTCACTGGTTTATTGAGGTTAGGGCCGTGGCAGGCCGAGCAATTGTGGCTCTCGGACAGTGCCTTGCCGTTGCCGACGTCCGCCGCGTGCGCAACATTCAACGCCGCCATGCCGATGAGCGCCGCTGCCGCGCATGCCGCCTTGAAGCTTGTGTGGAGTGCCTGAGAGGGCATCATGAATTCTCCTGTGTCCATGCAATACCGGATTGCCGTATCGACGTCGGCGCATGAGTGCGCGCGCGTCGCATCGAGTCAAACGCTAAACAGCACGGATCACTTGTCGGGATTGTTCTTCGATTGGGGAGTTTGCGCGGCGTAGTACGCGGCAATATCGGCGATGTCCTGATCGGACAAGGTAGTCGCGATGGCGCGCATGGTGTCGAAGTGGCGGTCGCCCTTCTTGTAGGCATGCAGCGCGTTGGCGATGTACTGCGCGTTCTGGCCGCCGAGCATGGGCACTTCATAAACCTCGGGATACGCCGTGCGATAGCCGGGTATGCCGTGGCAGCCGATGCACATCGCGACCTTGCCCTCAGCGGCCTTTGCGTTGCCCACGACGTCGGCCGACGCCTGGGTCGCGAAGCCGGCAAGACCCGACAGCGCTGCAATCACGGCACATTTGCCGACAAAATTGTTCATAGCTTCTAACCTAGCATGAGGGGAAATCCGGCGCGCTTCTACCGCCTGGGGCCAAGGCCGCGCCGAGCGCATCACAACCTTCTCGGGACTGTTTTCGCTATTTAGCCACGCAGGCCAAAAAAATCGGGCTAATTGTACCGCGCGACCTCCCCACCGTCCACAAGGGGAGATCGCGCGAAAGCCCTGCTGACAAGGGGAATCGGCTGAAAAGCAGCCCACCCGCCTGCGACAATTGGTCCCTGCACAAACATTCCGATTGACTTCGCCCGACTTCGGATGCAGGGCCGGCGCGCGTGCTCCGGCGTGCCTGAAGCGGCTCACACGATACCCCGGCAAGCCCCGATGCCAAAAGGTCTTCTGACTTATACTGGGATTTTTTTCCTCCCCGGACTTCGTCATGCGTTTCGAAGGCTCATCGCAATACGTCGCGACCGACGACCTCAAACTCGCGGTGAACGCCGCGGTGACGCTGCAACGCCCGCTCCTCATCAAGGGTGAACCCGGCACCGGCAAGACCATGCTTGCCGAGGAAGTGGCAAGCGCGCTCGGCATGCCGCTCCTGCAATGGCATATCAAGTCGACCACCAAGGCCCAGCAAGGCCTCTACGAATACGACGCCGTCTCGCGCCTGCGCGACTCGCAACTCGGCGACGAGCGCGTGAAGGACATCCGCAACTACATCGTCAAGGGCGTGCTGTGGCAGGCCTTCGAAGCGGATCGACAGACGGTGCTCCTGATCGATGAGATCGACAAGGCCGATATCGAGTTTCCGAACGACCTGCTGCGCGAACTCGACCGCATGGAGTTCTATGTCTACGAGACGCGGGAACTAGTGAAGGCGCGGCATCGGCCGCTCGTCATCATCACGTCGAACAATGAGAAGGAACTGCCCGACGCGTTCCTGCGCCGCTGCTTCTTCCACTACATCAAGTTCCCGGATGCGCAGACGATGAAAGAAATCGTCGAAGTGCATTACCCGGACATCAAGCAGGAGTTGCTCGCCGCCGCGATGCAGAGCTTCTTCGAACTGCGCAACGTGTCGGGCCTGAAGAAGAAGCCGTCCACCTCCGAGCTGCTCGACTGGCTGAAGTTGCTTCTCGCCGACGACATCCCGCCTGAAGCACTGCGCTCGACTGATCAAAAGCAGATCGTGCCGCCGCTGCACGGCGCGCTTCTGAAGAATGAACAGGACGTCGCGCTATTCGAGCGGCTTCTGTTCATGAACCGCAACAACCGCTAACCAAGCCCTGGAAAAAGCACGCATGAGCCGCTGGATCGAACCCGTCACGCTCGAAGGCGAGCACGTCAAGCTCGTGCCGCTCACCGTCGAACACGAAGCCGCGCTCACGGCCGCTGCTTCCGACGGCGAGTTGTGGAAACTCTGGTACACCTTCGTGCCGTCGCCCGACAAGACGCGCGCATATATCGATACAGCGCTCGACATGCGCGACCGTCTTGGCGCGCATCCCTTCGCGGTGATCGATGCGAAGACCGGCGATGTCGTCGGTTCCACGCGCTATTTCGCGGTCGACGAAACGCATCGGCGGCTGGAAATCGGCCATACGTGGTATGCAAAGCGCGTGCAGCGCACCGCGCTCAACACCGAAGCCAAGCTGCTCCTGCTCACGCATGCCTTCGAAAGGCTCGATGCGATCGCCGTCGAGTTCCGCACGCATTTCATGAATCACCGCTCGCGTGCAGCCATTGCGGGGCTTGGCGCGAAGCAAGACGGCATTCTGCGCAACCATCAGATAGGACGCGACGGCGTGTTGCGCGATACCGTCGTGTTCTCGATCATTCAGTCGGAATGGCCCGCGGTGCGCGCGCATCTGAAGTATCGGCTCGACCGCTGATTCACCTCGCTATGGAGAGCGCGCCATGCTGATCGACTTTTTCTACTCGCTGCGCGACGCGAAGCTGCCCGTCTCGGTCAAGGAATACCTGACCTTGCTCGAAGCGCTGAAGGCCCAGGTCATCTCGCCCTCGCTCGACGAGTTCTATTTCCTCGCGCGCATGGCGCTCGTCAAGGACGAGAAGTACTTCGACAAGTTCGACCGCGCGTTCGGCGCGTACTTTCATGGCATCACCGAGTTGCCCGACGAAGCCTTCGAGGTTCCGCTCGACTGGCTCAAGAAGCGGCTCGAACGCGACTTCACGCCGGAAGAGAAAAAGCGCATCGAGGCAATGGGCGGTATCGACAAGCTGATGGAGCGCCTGAAGGAACTGCTCGACGAGCAAAAGGACCGCCACGAAGGCGGCAACAAGTGGATCGGCACGGGCGGCACGTCGCCATTCGGACATGGCGGATACAACCCGGAAGGCATCCGCATTGGCGGCGATTCGCCCGGCGAGCGCAGCGCGGTCAAGGTGTGGAACGAGCGCGCCTATGCCGATTACGACGATCAGGTGGAAATCGGCACGCGCAACATCAAGGTCGCCTTGCGACGCTTGCGCCGCTTCGCGCGCGAAGGCGCCGCGGACGAACTCGATTTGCCCGACACCATTCGCAGCACGGCAGCCAACGCCGGCTGGCTCGATCTGAAGATGGTGCCGGAGCGCCACAACAAAGTGAAAGTGCTGATGCTGCTCGATGTCGGCGGCTCCATGGACGATCACATCAAGCGCGTCGAAGAGCTTTTTTCGGCGGCGAAGGCCGAGTTCAAGCATCTCGAGTTCTTTTACTTCCACAACTGTGTGTACGACTATCTGTGGAAGAACAATCGGCGCCGGCATGCCGAACGCACGCCGACCTTCGACGTGCTGCACAAGTTCACGCCGGACTACAAGCTGATCTTCGTCGGCGACGCCACCATGAGTCCCTACGAAGTGCTGCAACCAGGCGGCTCGGTCGAATACAACAACGCCGAAGCCGGCGCGGTGTGGCTGCGGCGTCTTGCCGATCAGTTCCCGCATCATGCGTGGCTGAACCCGGAGCCCGAGCGGCTGTGGGAATATCGCCAGTCCGTTTCCGCGATCCGCCATGTCCTCGGCAACCGCATGTACGCGCTCACCATGGCAGGCCTCGAAAGCGCGATGCGCACGCTGTCCAAATAACCATCCACCACGCATGAACGTCTCTTCCTCCACGCCCGCCCCGCTTCGCCCGCTTGCCGATACCTCCCTTTCCGCCATCGTCGCCGGCTTCGTCGCGATGATGACCGGCTACACCAGTTCGCTCGTGCTGATGTTCCAGGCGGGCCAGGCCGCGCATCTGTCGGACGCGCAGATTTCGTCGTGGATCTGGGCGCTTTCCATCGGCATGGCGCTGTGCACGATCGGCTTGTCGCTGCGCTATCGCGCGCCTATCGTCGTCGCGTGGTCGACGCCGGGCGCGGCCTTGCTCATCTCGTCGCTGCCGAACGTGGCGTATGGCGAGGCGATCGGGGCGTTCATCGTGTGCGCGGTGCTCCTGACCGCGGTCGGCGTGACGGGCTGGTTCGACACGCTCATGAAGCGCATTCCGTCGGGCATCGCCGCAGCCTTGCTTGCGGGCATTCTGTTCGAAATCGGCATCGAGATTTTTCGAGCGGCGCAAATGCAGACGGCGCTCGTGCTAGTGATGTTCTTCACGTACCTCATCGCCAAGCGCCTGGCGCCGCGTTACGCCATTCCGGCGACGCTCATCGCCGGAATCGCCGTCGCGGGTTCGCTCGGACTGCTCGACTTTTCGCGCTTCCATGTGGCGCTCGCACACCCCGTTTTCACGATGCCGTCGTTCTCCGTCTCGGCAATCGTGAGCATCGGCATTCCGCTCTTCATCGTGGCGATGGCCTCGCAAAACGTGCCGGGCATCGCCGTCTTGCGCGCCGACGGCTACGACACGCCTTCCGCGCCGCTCATTTCGACCACCGGCATCGCTTCCTTGCTGCTCGCGCCGTTCGGCTCGCACGGCGTCAATCTCGCGGCGATCACGGCCGCCATCTGCACCGGCCGCGAAGCGCATGAAAATCGCGACAAGCGTTATACGGCGGCGGTCTGGTGCGGCATTTTCTATCTCGTCGCGGGCACGTTCGGTGCGACCATCGCTGCACTGTTCGCGGCGTTCCCGAAAGCGCTGGTCGTTTCGGTCGCGGCGCTCGCGCTTTTCGGTTCGATCATGAGCGGACTCGCCAACGCCATGCACGACGTGCGCCAGCGCGAGCCGGCGCTCGTCACGTTCATGGTGACGGCTTCCGGGCTGACCCTGCTGTCGATCGGCTCCGCATTCTGGGGTTTAATCGCGGGCGTCGTGACGCATCTGATCCTTAATGCGCGCCGGCCGAGCGCCTAAAATGACGGTATCGGCCGGCATTATCTGGCCGAGACATTGCAACTACTTCTGCATCACCGTCATGTCTCTGATCGACAAATTACTGGCGCGCGGCATCTCCGCCGGCGCGACAAAGCGCAAGACGATCGTTCGCGTCCTGCTCGACGACACCGGCACCGTCCAGGATGTCGTGCTCAAAAAAAGTTGCGGCGATACGGCCAAGGACGCGCGCGCCCTCAAGGAAGTACGCGCCATGCGCTTTCCACGCGGGCAGATCGGTTCAGGCACGGTGCGGCGCTGGCACGAGCTGGCGTACAGCATCGAGTGACCGCGCTGTAAGAAACCGCGCCGTGCAGCTCCGGTCGAAGCCGGGCATGCCGCGTGCGCGCTTTCAAGCGTGAAACCCGTGCGCGGGACTAGAATGATGAAGTGAGAAATCAGGGGCGCGCCGCAGCCGAAGCATCGCATGCGGCGTCGCGTTCAAGGGCAAACCGCGGGCCACCGCAATTGACAAGGCGCACTGCGCCGACAACTCGACATGACATCCGCTCTCGACCAGCTCAAGCAATACACCACCGTCGTCGCCGATACCGGCGACTTCCAGCAATTCGTCGCGTTCAAGCCGCAGGACGCCACGACCAATCCGTCGCTGATCCTGAAGGCCGTGCAGAAGGACGACTACAAACCGCTGCTCGAGAAGACCGTCAAGGAGCACAAGGACAAGCCGATGGGTCAGATCATCGACAATCTGCTCGTCGCGTTCGGCACCGAGATTCTGAAGATCATTCCGGGCCGCGTATCGACCGAAGTCGACGCACGCCTTTCGTTCGACACCAAAGGCTCAATCGACAAGGCACACGAAATCATCAAGCTGTACGACGCAGCGGGCATCTCGAAGGACCGCGTGCTGATCAAGCTGGCGTCCACGTGGGAAGGAATCCGCGCGGCCGAGGTGCTGCAAAAGGAAGGCATCCACTGCAACATGACGCTCTTGTTCTCGCTGGCGCAAGCCGTCGCGTGCGCGGAAGCCGGTGCGCAACTGATCTCGCCGTTCGTCGGCCGCATCTACGACTGGTACAAGAAGTCGGCGGGCGCCGAATGGGACGAAGCGAAAATGGGCGGCGCTAACGATCCGGGCGTGCAGTCGGTGCGCCGCATCTACGCGTACTACAAGAAGTTTGGCTACAAGACGGAAGTCATGGGCGCGAGTTTCCGCACGGTGAGCCAGATCACGGAACTCGCGGGTTGCGATCTTTTGACCATCAGCCCCGATCTCCTGAAGAAACTCGCCGACAGCGACGAGAAGGTTGAGCGCAAGCTCTCCGCGGATTCGGTCAAGAACGAGAACGTCGAGAAGATCAGCGTCGATGAGCCGACCTTCCGCTTCCTCGTCAACGACGACGCCATGGCCACCGAAAAACTCGCGGAAGGTATCCGCGCGTTCGCTGCCGATGCAATAAAGCTCGAAAAGCTGATTACCGCGCTTCAATAAGCCGGGCGCTTCCCCGCATGCAGTACAACAAAATGGCGCACTCACACTGCGCCATTTTGTTGTCATGGGTCAGTGTTTCTGTAAACGCACTATTCCCGTTTATTTTGACCTAAATTGACCTTTTCCCAGTTTCCATAAACGCGCGTTGCAATAGACTGCGAGGCTCTGAGGCAAAACGTAAGAGCTTAAAAAGTCAGTCATGCAACTCGATACTTATGTGTTCTTCAACGGCGACTGCGCGGACGCGCTCGCTCTGTACCAAACCGCACTCGGCGCGGAGATTCATGCGCTGATCCGCTTTCGCGACACGCCCGACAGCGCGAGCGTTCCGCCCGAATGGCAGGACAAGGTCATGCACGCGCTCTTCAGCGTGGGACCTAACGCCATCATGGTGTCGGACGGCCAGTTCGGTCAGCCGTCGAAGGCTTATCAGGGCTTCACGCTGTCCATCGCCGCCGACGACGCGGCTTCCGGCGAGCGCATGTTCACCCAGCTCGTCGAAGGCGGCGAAGTGCTGACCCCGTGGCAGGCCACTTTCTTCACGGCAGGCTTCGGCATGCTGAAGGATCGTTTCGGCGTGCCCTGGCTCATCAACGTGGTCAATACCACCGAGGAAGCACCCGCGCAGGCGTGACAGCCCGCTCACTGAAGGCGCGAGACGAGCACAGTCAATCGTTGAGCGGCCGTGCGCCTTCTATGTTCCACTGCCGCTCGATCTCACTCAGTCGCAAGCGCAGGCGTTCCACCTGCTCCGCAAAACGCATGGCGAGCCAGTGCATGCCCTGCGTCGATAAATCCCTTTCGTTCGCTTCTCCTGGCATCGGCGTGAATACGGTCAGGTCCACGCGTCGGTGCAAAAGACCCACGCGCCCGAAACGCAGCGCGCGCGACATGCGCAGCAGCTTGTGCCGCGCCTCCTGCTCACGCGGCGTGCAGTCGATGCCGAAATTCTCCCCCGCCGACGAAGCCAGCATTTCCAGTGCCGCCAGGATCGAACGATGCAGGCGCTGAATCTCCTCTAGCCGCGCAATTGGCACATGTGTTTCCTTTGCGACCGATTCCATCAAGCCGCGCGCCTGCACGAGACGCTGGCTCATCGCTAGAAAGCGCCGCGTGGTTTCCTCGGGCAACAGCGGCTTGCCATCGAGCAATGCGCCGTAAAGCCGCGCGCATTCGCGCAGGTTGTCCGCCAGCCGATAGCGCCACGAATACGTTGCGTACTGCGGCAGCACGAACGAGAACGCCAGCGCGATGGCAATGCCGATCATCACATTGGCCGTGCGCCACAGCCCGACATCGAAGGAAAGATCGCCATGACCGGAGACGATGACCATTGTGATCGCGGTCAGCAGCGCGACATAGCCCGCCTTGCCAATTGCGTAGTAGGCGCACGCGCCCGCGAACAGGGACATTAGAAAGAAAAACAGCAGGAGCGAGCCGAACAGCGCATGCACGAGGATCAAAAAGAGGCCGATGCCCGCGCCGAGCGCCGTACCCAGTGCCCGTTCAACGGCTTTCTTGCGGATATTGCCGTAGTGCTGTAAGCCGCCGATCACGACCAGCAGCGACACCGACGCCCACACGCCATGCGGCACGTTGATGCCGGTCGTCACCAGAAACGAGGTTGCCATGCCGAGCGCGACGCGCACCGCGTGGATCACGTTCGCATGCCGGTATCGAAAATACGGCGAAGCGAGCCCGTGCATGAGCCGCCTTGCCTGCATGCGCCGGGGTGACACGGAAGTCTGTAAGGGCATGGTCGCTCGTGGTCCGAAGTCGAAACGCCCGCAACAGCCGGAAGGCGGTTACGGGCGTTCAGGGTATCAAACGCGGAGAAATCGCGCGATCAACCTTCCACGATGTCCAGATAATCTTCCGGACGCGTACGGTCATCCGAACGTTTGAGGCCGAGCGCGCGTACCAGCAGGCTCACGACGATGGACACCACGAGATTGACGATCAACGCCCACACCGCCGCATAGCCCGGCACGGCGTAGCCGAACATATGCACCGTGAAGATCGAGCCCTTGAGCTGCAGCGACACGGCCATCCACGTACCCGTGCCGATACCCACCGCCCAGCCGATCAGCAGACCGCGATGATCCAGCACGCGCGTATAGAGACCGAGCACGAGCGCGGGAAGCGTCTGGATGATCCAGATGCCGCCGAGCAGTTGCAACTGGATGGCATAAGTGAGCGGCAGCGCGAGAATGAACACCACCGCGCCCACTTTCACGATCAGCGAGACGAGCTTGGCGACGTTGGTTTCTTGCTCGGGCGTCATCGACCGGTTGACGAACTCGCGATGCACATTGCGCGTGTAGAGGTTGGCCGCCGCGATCGACATGATCGCCGCGGGCACCAGCGCGCCGATGCCGATGGCCGCGAACGCCACGCCCACGAACCACGACGGGAAGTAATGCAGAAAGAGCGCCGGCACGGCGAAGTTCGCGCCATAGGCCTTGAAGTACGACGCGTATTCCGGCATGTCCTTCACGCCCGAGGCAAGCGCCATGTAGCCGAGCAGCGCGAGCAGCCCGAGCACGAGCGAGTACGCGGGCAACAGTGCCATGTTGCGGCGAATGGTGTTGCCCGAGTTCGACGAAAGAATCGCCGTCACCGAGTGCGGATACAGGAACAGCGCGAGCGCCGAACCCACCGCGAGCGTCGCGTACGCGCTGTAGCCGTTGAGGCTCGCGGTATCGGGCGCCTTCAAGAGCAGCTTGGCGGGCGGCACGACCCCGAAGATGTGCCCGAAGCCGCCGAGCTGCGCGGGAATGATGATCATCGCGGCGATGATGGTGATGTAGATCAGGACGTCCTTCACCACGGCGATCATCGCGGGCGCGCGCAGGCCCGAGGTGTACGTGTAGGCCGCGAGAATCGCGAACGCGATGATGAGCGGCATGTCGCCGAGCAACCCTTGCGTCGAAAAGCCGAGCGCGCCGATCACCACTTCGATGCCCACGAGTTGCAACGCGATATACGGCATGGTCGCGACGATACCCGTCACGGCGATCGCCAGCGCGAGCATGCGGCTGTTGTAGCGTGCATGCACGAAGTCGGCGGCGGTTACGTAGCCGTGCCGCTTCGCGATACTCCACAGCTTCGGAAACACAACGAAGGCGAACGGATAGATCAGGATGGTGTAAGGCAGCGCGAAGAAGCCCGTCGCGCCCGCGCCGAACACGAGCGCCGGCACGGCCACGAAGGTGTACGCGGTGTAGAGATCGCCGCCGAGCAGGAACCACGTGACGACGGTTCCGAAGCGCCGGCCGCCCAAGCCCCATTCGTCGAGCTGGCCGAGATCGCCCTTGCGCCAGTGCGCGGCGATGAAGCCGAGAATCGTCACGCCGACGAAGAACAGGACGAAGACGAAAGTCGCGGTGAGATTCATCATCGCGGGGCTCCTTGTCGGGGCGTGGCACGACCCGAGGACAGCGCCTTGGTCTTCTTATAGACGACGGCCGTGATGACCGCGCTGATCAGCACCCACAGCAACTGATACCAGTAAAAAAACGGAAAGCCCCACAGAACCGGCTCGATCTTGTTGTAAAACGGCACCCAAACCACGCCGATCCATGGAAGGATCAGAAGCCAGAGCCAATGCTTGTTGCGTGGTTGTCCTGTGCCGGTCGCAGCTTCGTGAGCCATGACGGTCTCCCTATTGTTTTGAGCATTCGCTTTGCGCGGCCAGGCGAGGACGGTCGGTCGCTCGCTCGAAAGGCCGGTTGCCATCTTGCATGGCACGCCGCTGAAAGCGCCCCGAAATAACAGGAGGAGTATATGGACCGAAAAACGCGGGTCAAGCAGGGGGAATCCCGACTAATCCCCTGATAAGAAATGAGATCGTAAAAATCGCCGGGATGGCCTGCCTGGATTGGCTGGAGCGGATCCGGGAATCAGATGGCGAACGAACCGGTCATCGGCAGCTTCGCGGTTTCGGCCAGGCCTTTCACCCACTTGCGCGCGGGCAGGCCGAGTTGCGCTTCGATCAGCCTGGCGCGGGCTTCGAGCGCGGCGAACGGCACGTCGAGCGCGGGACCGGCGAAGGCGAGCGCGATACGGTTGCCGTCGTGTACTTCCGGCAGCGCGATCACGCGATGGGCGAATGCCTCGTTCAGATGCCGCATGTTGCGCACGAAGCTCGGGTGATCGCCGAACAGGTTGATCGTGACGACGCCCGCATCCGGTGTGAGACACGCCCGGCACGCGCGATAGAACGACACGCTGTCGAGCACGGGACCGCGCGCGCTGGCGTCGTAGATATCGATCTGCAGCGCGCCGATGGTGCCGTGGTTCGCGCGGTCGTTGACGAACTCCCACGCGTCGCGTTCGGTGACGGTGAGGCGCGCGTCGTCGTACGGAAGCTCGAACATGGCGCGCGCGGCGATCACGACCGCCGGATTCAACTCGACCGCTTCGACTTGCGCGCGTTTCAGGAAGCGATAGCAGAACTTGGTGAGCGCGGCCGAGCCGAGCCCGAGTTGCACGATGCGCGCCGGCGTCTCGATGAAAAGCAGCCACGCCATCATCTGCTGCGCGTATTCGAGTTCGAGGTGATCGGGCTTTTTGATGCGCATCGCGCCCTGGATCCATTCAGTGCCGAAGTGCAGATAACGCACGCCGCCCTCTTCCGAGAACGTCACGGGCGCGAAGCGCGGCTTACGCGGCGCGTCGATGCGCGGCGCGTTGGCGAGATCGTCGTCATCGCCCTTGATGCGGCGGCGGTCCTGTTTCGCCGCGTCCTTGTTGCGGCCGAACGCGCGTGCTTCGGCGGATGCGCGCTTGATCAAATTCTTCATTGTGTGCTGAGAATGTCGCGCCAGACGCGCAGTTTTTGGTCGAACGAGAGCATAGCATTGGCCGCGCTCGACGAAGGCAGCACGAGCGTCGCGTAACCCGCGGCGCTCGCCTGCGCCTCGAAGCGGCCCGAAGTCTTGCCGTTGAAGCAGACTTTCCCGAGCGCGGGAAAGCGCGTGTGAAATGCGTGGAAGTCGTTCGCGGCGGCGTTGCGGATTGCGCTGTCGAGGCTGCCCTGGCGCTCGCATGCGGCGAGCACGTCCCATAAGCCGATCCGATGAGCGAGCAGGCGTTGCAGACGTTCCTCGTAGCTCAATTCATGCAGCGGTTCGCCGATCACCGCGCCCACGAGCCGCCAGAATTGATTGCGCGGATGCGCGTAGTACTGCGTCGCCGTCAGCGATGCGACGCCCGGGAAGCTGCCGAGAATCAGCGTATGCGTGGCGCGGTCGGCCACGGGCGCGAATCCGGTCAGCGTCATCGGGCTTTCTCGTCCGCGACGCGCTTCGCATGCGAGCTCAGGTGCTCGAACGCCCGCGCATGCTCACGATGATGAACACCCCGCGGTCTTGCCGATTCCGCGAGCCGGGCCCAGAGCGCATCGAGCATGCATTCGGTGACCATGAGCGGCGCGCCGTGGCGCAGGAATACCGAGCGGCGCGCGTGCAGAGCATGTCCGGGCGGCGTTTCGCGCAAGGCCAGCGCATGGAGCGGATGCCGCGCGGTGACGACGCGGCTTGCGAGTACGGAACGGGACACGCTGCTGTCGCTGTAAAGAAGTTCGGCGAGCGGGCGGGTGCGCAGGCGGCGCATCGATTGCCAGATGCCCGTGCTGTGCGACAGCGCGACGATGCTGTGCGCGACTACAACTGCGACGCCATCGACCTTCAACGCGACTTCGCGCGTCCACACCGGCGTGCGCGGCGTGACGCCGAGCGCTTGCCATTCGTCAAGCCACGGCGCGGCGACGCATTCGCGCGTCACTTCCACAGTGACTTGTCCTAGCGCGCGCAAGTGCGCGGTCAGGGAGCCGCCGCGTATGAGCCAGTCTTTTTGATGCCCCGTAAGCGATGCGAGCGGCGCGCTGCGCCAGTGGCGGTCGACGGGATCGGTGCAGGTCAGCATGGCGTTAATTATAAAACCGCGCTGGCCCTTCGGACAAATCGTATGGAATGGCGGCGCGCAACGCAGCACACTGAATTGCAGACCGTGGATTTCACGATCAGCGCATTTATAAAAGGATATCTAAATGTCTAAAAACACAAAGCAGACGTCGAACAAGGTGGCGCATTTGGCATCCGAGACGCTTCATGATCCGAAAGCATCGGAGATCAAAAAGAGTCTTGCCGCGTCGGCTCTATCACAGGCCCATAGCGCGAAGCAAACAAGCGGCGCGATGGAGCACAAGGCAAGCGAAGTGCTGAAAAGCCCGAAGTATTCGAAGGAAACGAAGACGCTAGCTGCTTCCGTGCTCGCCCAATCCAACAAGGACCGCAAGTAAAAATACGCGCTGCCGGTCCGTTCCGGCAGCGCGCATCCAAAGGTCGAGACTTCAAGCGCGCTAACGACAACGCTTCAGTCCGCTTCCGTGCCCGAGCGGGCCAAGAAGTCGTAGCCGCATAAAAAACGCGCCGCCGTTCACTCGGCGGCGCGTCCTTCACCTCAACAACCAACCCTCGACCTCAACGCGCCAACAACAACGCATTCGTCCGCTTCACGAAACTTGCCGGGTCTTCCAGCGATCCGCCTTCGGCCAGCAACGCCTGATCGAACAGCAGATGACACCAATCCGCGAAATTCGCGCCATCGGTCTGCAGCGCCTTCACCAGCGGATGTTCCGGGTTCACTTCGAGAATCGGCTCCATCTTCGGTGCGTTCTGCCCCGCTGCCTTCAGCATGCGTTGCAGGTAGCCGCTCATGTCGCCTTCGTCGGCCACGAGACAGCTCGGCGAATCGGTCAGGCGGAAAGTCAGGCGCACGTCCTTGGCCTTGCCTTCGAGCGCTTCCTTCATCTTCTCGACGAGCGGCTTGAATTCCTCGCCGACCTTTTCCTGCTGCTGCTTTTCCTCGTCGTTCAGCGCGCCCAGATCGAGGTCGCCACGCGCGACGCTCGCCAGCGGCTTGCCGTCGAATTCGTTGAGGAAGGAGAGCATCCATTCGTCGACGCGATCCGTCAGCAACAGCACTTCCACGCCCTTCTTGCGGAACACTTCCAGATGCGGACTGTTCTTCGCGGCCTGCCAGCTGTCCGCGGTGACGTAGTAGATCTTCGTCTGCTCGGGCTTCATGCGCGAGACGTAATCGGCGAGCGAGACGTTTTGCACGTCGGAGTCGTTATGCGTCGACGCAAAACGCACCAGCTTCGCGATGCGATCCCGGTTGCTGAAATCCTCGCCAATGCCTTCCTTCAGCACCTGACCGAATTCCTTCCAAAAATTCGTGTACTTTTCTCGGTCGGCTTCGTCGGTTGCTTCGGCCGATGACGATGCGATTTCCTCCAGCATCGACAGCACGCGCTTGCTCACGCCTTCGCGAATTGCCTTAACGTCGCGGCTTTCCTGCAGGATCTCGCGCGAGACGTTGAGCGGCAGATCGGCCGAATCGACCACGCCCTTCACGAAGCGCAAATACGCGGGAAGCAATTGCTCGGCATCGTCCATGATGAAGACGCGCTTTACGTAGAGCTTGAGGCCGCCGCGATGCTCACGGTTCCACAGATCGAACGGCGCGTGCTTCGGCACATACAGCAGTTGCGTGTATTCGCTGCGGCCTTCCACGCGGTTGTGCGTCCACGCGAGCGGGTCGTCGTGATCGTGCGAAATATGCTGGTAGAACTGCTTGTATTGCTCGTCGGTGATGTCGCTCTTGTTACGCGTCCACAGCGCGCTCGCCTGATTGACGGTCTCGTCTTCGTCCTTCTCGACCATCTCGCTCTTCTCGGCGTCCCATTCTTCCTTCTTCATGAGAATGGGCAGCGCGACGTGATCCGAATACTTCTGGATGATCGACTTGAGCTTGTGACTCGAAAGCAGTTCGTCCTCTTCCGGACGAAGATGCAGCGTGATGGTCGTGCCGCGTTGCGCGCGCTCGATATCCTCGACTTCGAACTCGCCTTCGCCCGCGCTCGTCCAGCGCACGCCTTCCGATGCCGGCAGACCGGCGCGGCGCGATTCCACCGTGATCTTGTCGGCGACGATGAAGCCCGAGTAAAAGCCCACGCCGAATTGTCCGATGAGCGCGGCGTCCTTTTGCTGGTCGCCGGAGAGCTTCGAGAAGAACTCTTTCGTGCCCGAGCGCGCGATCGTGCCCAGATGCGAGATGGCTTCTTCGCGGCTCATGCCAATGCCGTTGTCGTCGATGGTGACGGTGCGCGCCGCCTTGTCGAACGACACGCGGATACGCAAGTCCGGATCGTTCTCGTAGAGCGCGCTGTTTTCGATTGCCTCGAAGCGCAGCTTGTCTGCCGCGTCCGATGCGTTTGAAATCAGCTCGCGCAGGAAGATTTCCTTGTTGCTGTAGAGCGAATGAATCATCAGTTGCAGAAGCTGCTTCACTTCCGCCTGAAAGCTCATGGTTTCTTGCGCCATGGTCGAGTCCTCTGGTTGAGTTTTATAGATGCGGTTCGGAATGCGCGGCGTGCGATCTTAAGCCACTTGCATGGCATGCGCCGCGTACACGCGCAGAATTCGTCCGATATATGGGCGGGACGGGCTATTTCAAGGGCCGGTGAAAAGCCGGTTAGGATGACGCTTTAGCACGACCGATCGCCCGACCATGTTTCACACGCCGAAGCCCTTGATACGCGCACGGCCGCTCACGCCCGGTGAGATCGCGCTGGCGCGGTGCGTGTTCGGCGCTTCGATCGATTATTCGACGGTCCGCGTTCACGCTCGCGGCTATCTGCCGTTCGGACTGCAACCGCGACACACCGCGATGTCGCCGAACGGCAACCTCTATTTTCCACGCGCATGCTACCAGCACGACTTCTCCGCCTGCGACCTCGGTGAGCGCATGTGGTTCATCCACGAGATGACGCATGTGTGGCAGTTCCAGCTCGGCTATTGGGTGAGGCTGCGCGGGGCGATTCGTATCGGCCTGCCTTATCGCTATGCGCTCGCGGCCGACAAAGGTCTCGCGGACTACAACATGGAAGCGCAAGGCAACCTGCTTGCCGACTATTACGCGCTTAAGTTTTGCGGCGGACAGGCGCGGCTCTATGAGCGTCGGTATCGGTTGATGCCGGGTGCGCTTGCGCTCTTCGAACACGTGCTGGCGGGGTTTTTGAATGCGCCATCGGACCGGCGGCATTTGCCTCGTCTTCGGAATCGGCCGCATCGGGAGAGTTGACGCGCTGCTGGGGTGCGCGGTTTTCCACGACACCATTCAGCCAAGCCGCTCGCCTAGGAACCCCGCCGCGCCGCCTTTTCGCGATGACTCGCCAGCAACTCCGGCAACGCCGGATCGCCGCAGTTGGCGATGTTGAAGCGCATCCACGTAGTGGGCGACTGATTCGGCGAAAACAGGCTGCCCGGCGTCAATAAAAAGCCGGCTTCGTGCCCCGCCGCCGCGAGACTTTCCGAATCGACACCCGTGTCGGCCCAAAGAAACATGCCGGCCGATGGCGTCGTGAACAGCTTCAGACCGGTCTTGTCCAGCATGCGGGCGGTCTTGTCACGCACGGCGTCGAGCCGCCCGCGCAGCCGTTCGACGTGCCGCCGGTAATGCCCTTCGGTCAACACCTTGTAAAGCACGCGTTCGTTGAGTTCGGGCGTCGTCATGCCGACGAGCATCTTCTGATCGGCGAGCGCCTTCGCCACTTCCGCCGATGCCGCGACATAACCCACGCGCAGATTCGCGGCGAGCGTTTTCGAAAAGCTGCCGAGAAAGATCACGCGCTTGAGTTGATCGAGCGATGCAAGGCGCGTTGCCGGATACGAAGGCGCACACAGATCGCCGTAGATATCGTCCTCGATGACCATGAAGTCGTACTGCTGCGCGAGTTGCAGGATGCGGAACGCCTGCGCCGCCGTGAGCGACGTGCCGGTCGGGTTCTGCAGCACCGAGTTGATGATCAGCATCTTCGGCCGCCAGGTCGCGACGAGCGATTCGAGCGCGTCGAGATCGGGCCCATCCGGCGTGTACGGCATGCCGACGAGCCGCGCGCCCTGCGATGCGAAGCGGCCGAACATCTGGAACCACGCGGGATCGCCGACGATCACCGCATCGCCTGGCTTGACGTAAAGGCGCGAAATCAGGTCGATGGCCTGCGTGATGCCCGACACCATTACGATCTGCTGCTCGGTCGCGCCGATCTCCAGTTCCGCGAGACGCGTCTGCAACTGCAGCCGCAGCGGCAGAAAACCATGCGGCGTGCCCATGCCGAGCATCTGCGCGCCGGACATGCGGCTCATCGAGCGCAGCGCGTTGGTGATGAGCTCGCCGTCGAGCCACCGGTTCGGCAGATAGCCGAGCCCCGGCCCCTTCTCGGGGCTCGAACTGTGCAGCATGTTGCGCAGAAGCCAGACCACGTCGATTGCGTTCTGCACGGGCGCCTGCTCCGGCGCCGGGCTCGCGGCGGCCACGATACGGTCGCGCACGTAGAAGCCCGACCCGCGCCGCGAATCGAGATAGCCGTGCGCGACAAGCCGCTCATAAGCCTCGACCACGGTGAAGCGCGACACGCCTTTATCGACTGCCAACTTGCGGATGGACGGCATGCGCATGCCCGGCCGGAACACCCGTTCGTCGATACGGCGGCGTCCCCACTGCACGAGCTGATCGACGAGCGTTAGCTGCGCGGCGTCGTGTGGAGCGGGAATCTGATCGAGCGGGACGGACATGCGGGCCTCCGTGGCGGATGTGCGGTTCAGGCGAAGCGTTCGATATGCTCAAAACTGTACAGAACAGTATTCCGCCGATTGTACCGTTACTGTTCTGGTGGCAGCAGCTACATTCTGCATTCGGGCTGCACTGGATGGCGCATCCTTTCCGTGACCGTGCGCTTCGGGCGGCGCGGGCGAGCGGTTATGCTATCGGCCCCTGTATTGACGCTTCGGGCTTGTGCCATGACCGCTCATCCGCTGAAACTCGACCATCTCGTGATCGCCGCGCGCACGCTTGCCGAGGGCGCGCAATTTATCGCCGCGAAGTTCGGCGTGGAGACCGCGCCCGGTGGCGCGCATCCGCTCATGCGCACGCACAACCGGCTCTTGAGCCTGTGGGGCGGCGCTTATATCGAAGTGATCGCAATCGATCCGGACGCGCCTTCGCCCGCCACATCGCGCCCGCGCCTCTTCGCGCTCGACGACCCGGCATTGCAGCGTCGCCTCGAAGACGGTCCGCAGCTCGTGCACTGGGTGCTTCGTGTGGATCGGCCGAAGTCGCTCGTGCGCTGGCAGGAGCAGTATCCGGAGCGCATCGCGCCCGTGGTGGCAATGTCGCGCTCCGGCAATACGTGGGGGCTGACGGTGCCGGACGACGGCGCGTTCCCCGCGTGGCAAGGCGCGGGCGATGGCGTGTTGCCCGCGCTGATCCAATGGGATACGCCGCGTCATCCGAGCGATACGTTGCCGCAAACGGGCATTGCGCTGGCATCGCTCACGGGGTTTCATCCGAACGCGGATGCGGTGGCGCAACAGCTCGAATGGCTCGGCGCGGCGCATCTGATGCAAGTCGAGCCAACGCGTGGCGCGCCCGCTCTCGTCGCGCGTTTCGAGCTGCCAGATGGCTCGATGGTGACGCTCGGCGAATCGGCGGAATCGGTGGAGGCGGCGCGCCTTGCGAACGAGCAGGCGCGGCAGGCGGCAGGCAAGCGAAGGCGTGTGCGAGACAAGGCTGCGGCGGTTGCGCTGGATGGCGATTCGTCTGCCGAAGAAGGCGGTGCATCCAGCATGCAAAGCGATCCGCGCGAACTGCAAGCCGAGACGAATGAGCAAGCCACGGTCGATGCCGACGCCGCACCGACCGACGACAACGACGACGACAAAGACAACGACGACTAACCAGCGAGCCCAAGAGCCCGCCCCAAAGGAGACATGGAACGATGAGAACCCGCGAAACCGAAGGCATGTTGCTCGGCCTGATCGGCGTCGTCATCTTCAGCCTCACGCTGCCGATGACGCGCATCGTCGTGCAGGAAGTGCATCCGCTTCTGAACGGGCTCGGGCGCGCGCTCGTCGCCGCGCTGCCCGCCGCCTTGCTGCTTGCATGGCGCCGCGAAAAGCGGCCGTCCTGGCCGCAGATCAAGAGCCTCGCGGTCGTGTCTCTTGGCGTGATTGTCGCGTTTCCGGTGTTTTCCGCCTGGGCGATGAAAACCGTCCCTGCGTCGCACGGCGCCGTGGTCAATGGCTTGCAGCCGCTGTGCGTCGCGATCTACGCCGCGTGGCTCTCGCACGAGCGGCCATCGAAACTCTTCTGGGTGAGCGCTATCGCGGGCAGCGCGATCGTCATCGCGTTCGCCTTGCAGACGGGCGGCGGCGGCTTGCAGGCAGGCGATCTTCTGATGCTCGTCGCGGTCGGCATCGGCGCGCTCGGCTATGCGGAAGGCGCGCGGCTCGCCAGACAGATGGGCGGATGGCAGGTGATCTGCTGGGCGCTCGTGCTATCGGCGCCCTTCCTCGTGCTGCCGGTCGGCTGGCTCGCGTGGGCGCATCACGCGGCTCATCCCGAGCCGCTCGCTTTACGCACGTGGCTCGCGTTCGGTTACGTGACGCTCTTCTCGCAGTTCATCGGCTTCTTCGCGTGGTACGCGGGTCTCGCGATGGGCGGCATCGCGCGCGTCGGACAAGTGCAATTACTGCAGATTTTCTTCACGATGGCATTCTCCGCGCTCTTCTTCGGTGAACAGGTAAGCGCGACGACGTGGCTCTACGCGACCGCCGTCATCGTGACAGTCGTGCTCGGGCGCAAGACGGCGGTGCGCGCGGCGCCGCTGCCCGTTGCGGCGGCAAGCCCGAACAGCGCAAGATAAGCACCCAGGCCGAAAGCCCGAGACCGTGCACGCAAGTTCGCTTGGGCGATAATCGACATTTCAGGCGGCCGTGCACTTTGCCGCCGGATTCAGGATCAGCTTCAGCCAGTTGTAGTCAACCCCGGAAACCCCAAGCGAGACATTCCATGAATCAAGCCGATCTGCGCGCCACGCCGTGGCAACTTTCCGAACGCGCCCGCAAGCTCACCAGCTCGGCGATTCGTGAAATCCTCAAAGTCACGGAGCGGCCCGAAGTCATTTCCTTCGCGGGCGGCCTGCCCTCGCCGCAGACGTTTCCCGTCGAGGAAATGCGCGTCGCGTCCGAACGCATCTTGCGCGATCAGCCCGCCGCCGCGCTTCAGTACAGCGCGACCGAAGGCTACATGCCGCTGCGCGAATGGATCGCGGCGCGTTATTCGAAAGACGGCGTGACCATTCGTCCGACGCAGGTGCTCGTCACGACGGGCTCGCAGCAAGCGCTCGATCTGCTTGGCAAGACGCTCGTCGATCCCGGCAGCCGCGTGCTCGTCGAAACGCCGACTTACCTCGGCGCGCTGCAGTCCTTTTCGATGTTCGAGCCGCATTACGTGCAGATGCCGACGGACGAAGCCGGCCTCATCCCCGAAGGACTGAGCGCCGCGCTCACCGCCGATGCACGCCTGCTCTACGCACAGCCGAATTTCCAGAATCCGACGGGTCGCCGTCTGCCGCTGGAACGCCGCCGCGCGCTCGCCGCGTTCGCGCAAAGCGCCGGGTTTCCGATCATCGAGGACGACCCCTACGGCGCGCTCGATTACGCCGGCGCTCCGCTGCCCACGCTGCTCTCGATGGCGCCCGATCACATCGTCCATCTGGGCTCGTTCTCGAAAGTGCTGGCGCCGGGTCTGCGTGTGGGCTACATCATCGCGCCCGAGGAACTGCACTTCAAACTCGTGCAGGCCAAGCAGGCAACCGATCTGCATACGCCGAGTCTCACGCAACGTATCGTTCATGAAGTCATCAAGGACGGCTTTCTCGATCGACATGTGCCGACCATCCGCGCGCTGTATCGCGACCAGTGTCAGGCCATGCTCGACGCGCTCGAACGTCACATGCCCGCCGGTGTCGAATGGAACCGGCCCGAAGGCGGCATGTTCGTGTGGGTGAAACTGCCGAAGCACATCGATTCGATGAAGCTGCTCGAACAGTCCATCGCGGAGAACGTGGCGTTCGTGCCGGGCGGTCCGTTCTTCGCCAACGACGCCGAGTACAACACGCTGCGTCTTTCGTTCGTGACGGTGCCGCCCGCGAAGATCGACGAAGGCGTCGCCAGGCTCGGCGCACTGCTGCGCGCGAGCGTCTGATCCACGCGCGGCGCTTCATTGGCGTCGCGCTTCAACTCACTCCAGGAGTCATCGATGGCATCCAACGTTTACGACAAGCTGAAGGAACTCGGTATCGACCTGCCCACCGCGGGCGCGCCCGCCGCCGCCTACGTGATGAGCGCGCAGAGCGGCAACACGGTTTATCTGTCGGGGCACATCGCCAAGAAAGACGGCAAGGTTTATACGGGCAAGCTCGGCGACACGCTTTCCACCGAAGAAGGCAAGGCCGCCGCGCGCAACGTGGCCATCGACCTGATCGCGACGCTGCACGCGCATGTGGGCGACCTGAACCGCGTGCGCCGTATCGTCAAGGTGATGAGCCTCGTCAATTCGACGCCAGACTTCACCGAGCAGCATCTCGTCACCAACGGCGCGTCTGAACTCATCGCGGATATTTTCGGCGATGCCGGCAAGCACGCGCGTTCGGCCTTCGGCGTGGCGCAGATTCCGCTTGGCGCATGTGTGGAAATCGAACTGATCGCCGAAGTGGCCTGACGCCTTCGCCTTCGCACCGTACCGTTGCAAGAACCCGGCGTCATCAGGCGCCGGGTTTTTTGTCTGCATGCTTGCCAAGAACAGGTGAAGACGCGTGCGCGGTGAAAGCGCCTCGCCGATGCATTCGCGCCTGCCGAAACGATTCGTCGGCAGGCATCGGCAGCCACTTCGTTACGATATTCGATGGCACATTTTGCTTGCGGGACGTCGGTTCATCGGCAAGTCGTGCCACGCGTATACCCCTTGGCCACGCCCCTTTCCGAACTCCGGTCTGTTCGCTAATATCTGAACAATCGGGGACCACAAAAGCTCGAGCGCGATTCGTGTCGTATTCAGCCGCTTGCGCTTCGGCGCAAACGTATGCTGTCAGATAAGTCGCACCCTCATCGTCAAATCCGTGTTGTAGTTGCTTCAGTTGCCGCACGGCTTCAAGTAACCGCCGGGCGCCGAACGCTTCTCACGCGAAGCGCATGGCGCCAAATTCGCCATGCATCGTCGTTCGAAGCGTGGTCGCCCAACTCGCGCGGTATAGTGGCTCGTTTCGCCTCAACGCAAGAAGACATGGTCCGCTTCATACACATCGCGCACTCGGCAGCTTGCAACCTCTCGTGCTCTTCGTCAGCCGAAGCGTTGCATGCCCTCGCGGGCCCACGCCTTCCATGAAGCGCTCGCGCATCAAGGCCAGCGACGCCCGCTCCGTGACACCGGGCGCGCGGCGGCGGCGCGCACTGCTGCTCATTCCCGTGCTCGGCACACTGGTGCTGGTGTCGTTGTGGGCCGTGATCTTCACGCGGCTCTCGGTGGAACGTGAATCCACCACGCACGAATCCATGGCGTCCGCCGCCATCCTCTCCTCCGCGCTCGAACAGCACACGATCAAGGCGATCCATCAGGTCGATCAGATCACGCGCTTCGTCAAGTACGAATACGAGAAGTCGCCCAGCGAGTTCGATCTCATCGCGACCGTGGACAAAGGCGTCGTGCAGAGCGACACGCTCGTGCAAGTCTCGCTCATCGACGAACACGGCGCGCTCATCGCCACGACGGCCGATCCGCATCCGAAGCCCATCGACTTGTCGGATCGCGAGCACTTCAAGGTTCACGTCCACTCCAACGACGACCTGCTCTATATCAGCCGGCCTGTGCGCGGACGCGTCTCCGGCATCTGGACGCTGCAGATCACGCGGCGGTTGAATCACTCCGATGGCTCCTTCGCGGGCGTGGTCGTCGTATCGGAAGACCCGGCGTACTTCACGAGCGATTTCTATAACGTCGCGTCCATCGGGCATGAAGGCGTGATTGCGGTCGTGTCAGACAACGGCTCGGTGCTCGCGCGCAGTACGGGCGGCGGCGCGGGCACTTCTGGCGTAGCTGGCGTATCCGGCGCCTCTGGCGCTTCGTCTGCGGCCTCCGATGCACGCGCGCCGAACGCCGTGGCCAAGGGCAGTGGCGCGCGCAACGCGAGCGGCCCCGTCCACGGCGAGTTCAGTGCGAGCGGCGTGTATCCGACCTCGGAGCACGCGTCGGGCATCTATGTCGATCCAATCGACGGCGTGAAGCGCATCGTGTCTTACCGGCATATCGACGGCTATCCGCTCGGCGTGCTCGTCGGCCTTTCGGAGCGCGAGGAACTCGTCGACTTCAATCACACGCGCAACGTGTATCTGCTGATGGCGGGCTTCATCTCGCTCGCGATGCTGGGCTTCTTCGCGGTCGCCACGGGTCTCATCGGCAAGCTGCTCGGGCGCGAGCGCGAGATGACGCATCTCGTCGAATACGATTTGCTGACAGGCTTGCGTAATCGCTATTCGACTCTGCGCGGGCTGCGGCAGGACGTGGCGCACACCGAGAACATCGGGCGGCTTGCGCTGCTCTTCATCGACCTCGACAACTTCAAGACCGTCAACGACACGCTCGGCCACAACGCGGGCGATATCGTCCTGCAGATGACGGCGTCGCGTCTCGCCGAAACCGTCGGACAAAGCGGCACACTGTCGCGTATCGGCGGCGACGAGTTCGTGGTGGTCGTCAAGGGCGAGGAAGTGGAGCAGCGCGCGATCACGCTCGCCGACGACATCTCGACCATGTTCGCCACGCCGTTCGATGTGCGCGGCAGTGCGTTCGTGCTGCACGCGAGCATCGGCATTGCGCTCTTTTCGGTATCGAACGAAAGCGAGATCGATCTGCTGAAGAAGGCCGATCTCGCGATGTACAGCGCGAAGGACGCGGGCAAGAACTGCTATCAGTTCTATTCGCCGCAGTTGTCGCATCGCGCGGATCATCTGATGAAGTGGGAGCAGCAGTTGCGCGTCGCGTTGACGGAGCAGCAGCTCTTTCTCGTATATCAGCCGAAGATCGATCTGGCGCGGCGCTGCATTACGGGTTTCGAGGCGCTCGTGCGCTGGAATCATCCGCAGCATGGGCTGATTCCCGCCAACGAATTCATTCCGGTTGCGGAGTCGACCGGCTTGATCGTCGCGGTGGGTGACTTCGTGGTTCACACGGCCTGCATGCAGCTCGCGCAATGGCAGCGCGAGGGCTACACCGGCTTGTCGCTCGCGGTGAACATATCGGCCGTGCAATTCTGGCGGGGAGACTTGCTTGAGACGGTGGCGCGATCCATCGAGGCGAGCGGCATTCCGTCGGACAAGCTCGAACTCGAGATCACCGAAACCGTGATGGTTGAATATCCCGAGCTCGTGCAGGAAAAGATCATGGCGTTGAAGCGTCTTGGCGTGCGTATCGCGCTGGACGACTTCGGCACGGGCTATTCGTCGCTGTCGTATCTGAACCGTTTTTCGGTGGATACCTTGAAGGTCGATCGCTCCTTCATCCAGGCGATTCCCGAAGACCGCAGCGTGTGCGTGATGGTGTCGGCCATCGTGAATCTCGCGCGTTCACTCGGCCTGACGGTGGTCGTGGAAGGCACGGAACGCGAAGAGCAGATCGTGTGGCTCGCGGCGCTCGGTCCGGTGGAAGCGCAAGGCTTCCTGTTTTCGCGGCCCGTACCCGCGGATGGCGTGCAGGCCTTGCTCGACCGCTTTGGCGTATGCGGCTTGACACGAGGGGTCATGCCACGCTCGGAGAAAGATGCGGGCCATGCGGGTCAAGAGCCGCCGAGTCCCGCGCTGAGCGACGAACGCGGCGTTTGAGACTTAAAAGCCGCGCGACAAGACGGCAGTACCGATCGTCACCACGCCCAATACCAGGTTGATCACGACGAGGCGCCGCACCGTGCCCACGGCGCGCGCGCCATCGGGCCAGTTCTGCGCCTGCACCGCGCGACGGATGCGCGGAAACACGCCGAAGCGGATGTGCCCGAAGATCAGCATCATCACGATGCCGAGCCCTGCCATGGCGTGCAGCGGCCACGCCGCGTGACCACCGCCGAACTGCCACAGCAGGAAGCCGCCCGTGAGCAGAATCACGAGCACCGACCCCGCGACCCAGTTGAAGAAGCGTGCGAACACGGCTTCCCAGAGCGGCAGGCGCAATTGCGGCGTGAGATCGCCGAGCGCCGGGCGCAGGCAGAAATGCGCGAAGACCATCCCGCCTATCCATATGGCGACACCGAGCAGGTGCAGGAAAAGGGCGGCTTCGATGGCGTGGGTCATGGGTCTTTTGATTATCGGGTGATTAGGTTCGGGAGGAAGGTGCCGAGAGTGACGCGATGTGTAACCGTTTTGTTGGCTGCGATTTTCGTTTATTTCGAATAAAATGGAAAGCCTTCCGAACGTGCATGAGAACAGCCATGACCCATCCAGCCATATCCGAGACGACGCTGCCGGTCGAACGCGAAGTACAGGTGGCAGGCGAAGGACAGCGCACACTTGCCGCCTATCTCTCGACCGGATTTCAGACTCAACGCATTCAAATTTACGATGACCATGAAAAGGCGCATCAAGTTGAATTGCCAACTTCGGCGCTTCGACTGCTCGTCGATATCCTCGCCGAACTCGCGGACGGCAACGCTGTAAGAGTGGTCCCGGTTCACGCCGAACTGACCACGCAAGAGGCCGCCGATCTGCTCAATGTTTCCAGACCGCATCTCGTCAAATTGCTTGAATCCAATGCGTTGCCGTTTCGCAAGACCGGGAAGCATCGCCGCGTGCGCTTTACGGACCTCATGCGCTACAAAGCCGAGCGCGATCAAGAAAGCGAGCAGGCCATGGAAGCATTAGCCCGACAGGCACAAGAACTAGGAATGGGTTACGAATGAGGAGTTCCCGCTTTACGGTTATTTATGATGCGTGCGTGTTGTACCCGGCGCCGTTGCAAGACTTTCTGATGTGGCTGGGTTTGTCCGGGCTTTTCAGAGCGCGATGGAGCGCGCGAATACACGACGAATGGAAGCGCAATCTCTTGCGTAACCGTCCCGACTTGTCGGCACGACAAGTGGACCGCACGGCCGCCCTGATGGATGCCGCCATTCCAGACGCACTCGTCACCCACTACGACGAACTCATCGACGCGCTCGACCTTCCCGATCCCAACGACCGCCATGTGCTAGCGGCGGCGATTCGCTGCGGCGCGAGCGTTATCGTTACGTTCAACGAGCGCGATTTTCCAAACGAAGTCTTGTCGACCTACGACGTCGAGGCGCAGCACCCCGATGTGTTCGTCGACAATCTTTTCGATCTCGACGAAGCCGCCGTGGTGCTCGCGGCCCAACGTCAACGCAGACAGCTAAGGAACCCTTTGCTCGACGTGGACCGTTATCTCGACATCCTGTCGAAGCAGGGGCTCGTCACTACTTGTAAATCTCTCGCGAGATTCCGGTCGGTCTTGTAGAGCGCGATGCCGGAAGCAAACCGGCATCGCGACGGACCCGCAATCGCCCTCACTCAAACACCGGCCTCAACTCCGCGACCTTCAACGTCCCATCCGGCGTCCTGCCCTTTCTCGCCCGCTTGCCCAGATGCAATTGCAACTGCGAGCCCGACAGCTTCTCGTCCTTCGGCTTGCCGCCGCGTCCGGTGCCGATCATCACCACGCCGCGTGCATCGATGGCAAGCGCCTGACGCAAGGTTTCCTTCGGATCGAGCGCCATCAGAATTACGCCGCGTCCGCCGCCCGAGAGCGTCTTCATCTCGTCCATGCCGAACACGAGCAGTCGCCCCGTGCTAGATAAACACGCGACATAGTTCGCGCCCGGCACGACCGGCATCGGCGCAAGCGGCAATGCGCCTTCGTCGATCGTCATGAACGCCTTGCCCGCCTTGTTGCGGCTCACCATGTCGCCGAGCTTCGCCATGAAGCCAAAGCCATTGCTCGATGCCAGCAGCAACGGCTGCTCCGCCGTCGCCGCGAAGTAATGCAGCAAGTGCGAGCCCGACTCCAGTTCGATCAGCGACGTGACCGGCACGCCGTCGCCACGGCCGCCCGGCAGCAAGGCGACCGCCACGGAATACACGCGCCCGTTGCTGCCCCATGCGATGAGCGTGTCCGGCGTGCGCGCCTGGAACACCGCGTAAAGACTGTCGCCCGCCTTAAAGGTGAAGCCCGCCGGATCGAGTCCGTGGCCTTTCAGCGCGCGCACCCAGCCACGCTGCGAGACGACTACCGTCACCGGTTCGTCGACCACGCGCACTTCGAAGGTCGCGCGCTTTTCCTGCTGAATCAGCGTGCGGCGATCGTCGCCATATTGCTTCGCGTCCGACTCGATTTCCTTGATGAGCAGACGCTTCATCGCGGCATCGCTATTGAGCAACTCTTCGAGCTTCGTCTTCTCGGTGCCGAGGTCGGCCAGCTCCTGCTCGATCTTGATCGCTTCGAGCCGCGCCAACTGACGCAAGCGGATTTCGAGGATGTCTTCCGCCTGCCGGTCCGACAGGTTAAAGCGCTGGATCAGCGCCTGCTTCGGCTCGTCCGCCTCGCGGATGATGCGAATGACCTCGTCGATATTCAGGAAGACGATCATCCGCCCTTCGAGAATATGGATGCGGTCGTTCACCTTGTTCAGCCGATGCTGCGTGCGGCGCGTCACCGTCACGAAGCGGAAGCCGACCCACTCGTGCAAGATTTCGACGATGCCCTTTTGCCGCGGCCGACCATCCGCGCCGACCATCACCAGGTTGATCGCCGCGTTCGATTCGAGGCTCGTATGCGCGAGCAGCGAATGCACGAATTCGGTCTGGTCGATACGGCTCGACTTCGGCTCGAACACGAGCCGCACGGGCGCGTCCTTGCCGGACTCGTCGCGCACGGTGTCGAGCAAGCCGAGCAGTGTCTGCTTGGTCTGCAACTGGTCGGGCGTGAGCGTCTTCTTGCCGAGCTTGATCTTCGGGTTGGTGAGTTCCTCGATTTCTTCGAGAACCTTCTGTCCGGACGTGCTCGGCGGCAATTCGGTAATGACGAGTTGCCACTGACCGCGCGCAAGTTCCTCGATCTTCCAGCGGGCGCGCACTTTCAGGCTGCCGCGTCCGGTCTCGTAGGCGGTCGAGATTTCCGCGTGACTCGAGATGATCTGCCCGCCGCCCGGAAAGTCGGGGCCGTTCAGCTTTTCCATCACGCCGGCATGGCCGAGTTTCGGGTCGCGGATCATCGCGACGGCGGCCTGCGCCACTTCGCGCAGATTGTGCGAGGGAATCTCGGTCGCGAGACCCACCGCAATGCCCGATGCGCCATTGAGCAACAAGAACGGCAGACGCGCGGGCAAGAGCTTCGGCTCTTCAAACGAACCGTCGTAATTCGGCATGAAATCGACGGTGCCCTGATCGATTTCATCGAGCAAAAGGCGCGCAATGGGCGTGAGACGCGCTTCGGTGTAGCGCATGGCTGCCGCGCCATCGCCGTCGCGCGAGCCGAAATTGCCCTGACCGTCGATGAGCGGATAGCGCATCGAAAAGTCCTGCGCGAGACGCACGAGCGCGTCGTAGGCGGACTGGTCGCCGTGCGGGTGATACTTGCCGAGCACGTCGCCGACCACGCGGGCCGACTTCACCGGCTTCGCGCCCGAGGCGAGCCCCATCTCGCTCATCGCGTAGAGGATGCGGCGCTGCACGGGCTTTTGCCCGTCGCACACGTCGGGCAGCGCGCGGCCCTTGACCACGCTCACCGCGTAGTCGAGATAAGCGCGTTCGGCGTAATCGCCGAGTGTGAGTTGTTCGCCTTCCGGTGCTGCTTGCTGATCGGCGAAGAGATCGTCTGTGATTCCCATCGAATATCCGTTGTTATGCGTTCAGGGCGCGTTGCATGCGGGCGCTTTGGGCCAGATTGCGAGCCTCAGATGTCCGCTTCCACTTCGTTGCCCTTCTCTTCGAGCCAGCTTCTGCGCGACGCGGCTTCGCCCTTGCCCATCAGCATGGTCATGCGCGAGACGGTGAGATCGAAGCCGAGATCGCCCAGGCCGACCGGCAGCAAACGGCGCGTGTCGGGGTTCATGGTCGTGTCCCAGAGCTGTTCCGCGCTCATTTCGCCGAGGCCCTTGAAGCGGCTGATGGTCCATGCGGTTTCGCGCACGCCGTCCTTGCGCAGCTTGTCTAGAATGGCTTCGAGTTCGCCTTCGTCGAGCGCGTAGAGTTTCTGCGCGGGCTTCTTGCCGCGCGCGGGGGCATCGACACGAAAGAGCGGCGGACGCGCCACATGCACGTGACCGCGTTCGATCAGTTGCGGGAAGTGCTTGAAGAAAAGCGTGAGCAAGAGCACCTGAATGTGCGAGCCGTCGACGTCCGCGTCCGAGAGAATGCAGATCTTGCCGTAGCGCAGATTCGACAGGTCGATCTTGTCGTCCGGACTATGCGGATCGACGCCGATCGCCACGGCGATGTCATGCACTTCGTTGTTCGCGAAAAGCCGGTCGCGTTCCGTTTCCCACGTGTTCAACACCTTGCCACGCAAGGGCAGGATGGCCTGGAACTCCTTGTCGCGGCCCATTTTCGCGGAGCCGCCCGCCGAATCGCCCTCGACAAGAAAGAGTTCGTTACGCGCGATATCCGTCGATTCGCAATCCGTCAGCTTGCCCGGCAGCACCGCGACGCCCGAACTCTTGCGCTTCTCGACCTTCTGCCCGGCACGTGTACGCGCCTGCGCCTGGCGAATCACCAGTTCCGCGAGCTTCTTGCCGTATTCCACGTGCTGGTTGAGCCACAATTCGAGCGCCGGACGCGAGAACGACGAAACGAGTTTCACGGCATCGCGACTGTTCAGGCGTTCCTTGATCTGGCCTTGGAACTGCGGATCGAGCACTTTCGCGGAGAGCACGAACGACACGCGCGCGAACACGTCCTCGGCGAGAAGTTTCACGCCCTTCGGCTGAAGGTTATGAAGCTCGACGAAACTTTTAACCGCCTGAAAGAGCCCGTCGCGCAGGCCGGATTCGTGCGTGCCGCCCGCGGGCGTCGGGATCAGATTGACGTAAGACTCGCGCAGAAGCGGCCCTTCCTCGCTCCACGCGACGACCCACGACGCGCCCTCGCCTTCGGCGAAGGTTTCCTCGCTGGAACGCGAGCTTTCCGCGAAACGTTCGCCTTCGAAAAGCGGGATCAGCAAGTCGCTGCCGCCCATGCCTTCGAGCAGATAGCCGCGCAAACCGTCTTCGTATCGCCACGATTGCCGTTCGCCCGTTTTCTCGATGACGAGCGCCACTTCCACGCCCGGCAGCAAGACGGCTTTAGAACGCAACAGGCGCTGCAGTTCGCCGAGCGGGAAATTCGGGGAGTCGAAGTACTTGGGATTGGGCCATGCGCGCACGCGCGTGCCCGTCTTTTTCGCGCCCCGGTCGCCGGGGCGCGTGACGAGTTGCTCGATGACGTCGCCATTGGCGAACGCCAGTTGCGCGATCTTGTTGTCGCGCCAGACCGTGACTTCGAGGCGCGTGGCAAGCGCGTTCGTGACCGAAACGCCCACGCCGTGCAGCCCGCCGGAAAACGTGTAGGCGCCGCCCGCGGCCTTGTCGAATTTGCCGCCCGCGTGCAAGCGCGTGAACACGATTTCGACCACCGGCACGCCTTCTTCCGGATGCAGGCCGAACGGAATGCCACGGCCGTCGTCCTCGACGGACACGGAGTTGTCCGTATGAAGCGTGACGGTGATCTGCTTGCCGTAGCCGCCGAGCGCCTCGTCGGACGCGTTGTCGATGACTTCCTGAATGATATGCAGCGGGTTCTCGGTGCGCGTGTACATGCCGGGCCGCTGCTTGACCGGCTCGAGCCCCTTGAGAACCTTGATCGATGCTTCGCTGTAGCCGGCCGCTTTCGCGCTCATCGCGCGCTCTCGTTGCGCTGCGCGGTGTTGCGTGCCTGCCTCGGCCGCGCTGGATTTTTTCGTGGTCATAGTTGAACGTTGACCCGGCATCGTGCGTGCTCGCGGGAATGCCACGACATGCGCCCGAAGTGCCGGCGAATGCTTGATCGATTGCTCGAAACGTTATCTGCCTGGCCGGATGTGCTCGTGCGGAGCGCTCGCCCCGCCCGCCGATCCTTGGCCGCGCTAGGAGAATAGCGGTTTTCGTCCGCGCCGCCCACATCGGACGAATAAAAGGCCAGCCCTGACCGCGCCGATTTCGCGCGGTCGCGGCCAGGCATGCTGAAATGCGTGTGTTACTTGCGCTTGGCTTCGAGCTCTTCCCAGCGCTCGAGCGCAACCATGAGTTCCTCGTCGATCGCTGCGTGCCGCTCCGAAAGACGCGCGCCTTCCTTGGCGTCCTTCGCGAAGATCGAACCGTCTTCCAGCTGCGCGCCGATGCGCTTTTGCTCCTGTTCCAGTTCCGCGATGCGCACCGGCAGCGCTTCCAGCTCGCGCTGTTCCTTGAACGACATCTTGACGCTGCGTTGCGCGTTGCGGCCGGCCGCGCTTTCCTTCGGCGCGTCGTCCTTCGTCGCTTCCTTCGCGCTCTGACGCGCGGCTTCCTCGGCGATACGCTCCGAACGTTCGCGCTGAATCTGCCAGTCCGAGAAGCCGCCGACATACTCGCGCCACTTGCCGCCGCCTTCCGCGGCGAACACGGACGTCACCACGTTGTCGAGAAAAGCGCGGTCGTGACTCACGAGCAGCACGGTGCCGTCGTATTCCGCGAGCAGTTCTTCGAGCAGTTCGAGCGTGGGAATGTCGAGATCGTTGGTCGGCTCATCCAGCACGAGCACGTTGGCGGGCCGCGCAAAGAGCCGCGCAAGCAGCAGCCGATTGCGCTCGCCGCCCGACAGCGAGCGCACCGGCGAGCGCGCGCGTTCCGGTGCGAACAGGAAGTCGCCGAGATAGCTCATCACGTGCTTCTTCACGCCGTTCACTTCGACCCATTCGCTGCCGGGGCTGATGGTGTCGGCGAGCGATTTGTCGAGATCGAGCTGTGCGCGCATCTGATCGAAATACGCCGCCTGAATGTTCGTGCCGGTACGCACGCGCCCTTCGTCGGGCTGCAATTCGCCGAGAATCAGCTTGAGCAGCGTCGTCTTGCCCGCGCCGTTCGGCCCGACGAACCCGATCTTGTCGCCGCGCATGACGGTGGCCGTGAAGGCATCGACGACGGTGCGCCCGCCAAAGCGTTTGGTTACATCGGTCAGTTCGGAGACGATCTTGCCGGATTTCTCGCCCTGCCCGACATCCAGCTTGACGTTGCCTTGCACGTTGCGGCGTTCGGCGCGTTCGTTGCGCATCTCGACGAGCCGCGCAATGCGTCCGACACTGCGCGTGCGGCGTGCTTCCACGCCCTTGCGAATCCACACTTCTTCCTGCGCGAGCAGTTTGTCGAACTTCGCCGCTTCCACCTGTTCGACTTCGAGTTGCTGCGCCTTTCTCGTCTGGTACGCGCTGAAGTTGCCGGGATACGACAAGAGCCGCCCGCGATCCAGTTCGACGATGCGTGTAGCCACGCGATCCAGAAACGCGCGATCGTGCGTGATGAACAGCAGCCCTGTGCGCAGTGTCACGAGCAGGTCTTCCAGCCAGCGGATGCCGTCGAAGTCGAGATGGTTGGTCGGTTCGTCGAGCAAGAGCACGTCGGGCTGCACGACGAGCGCGCGGGCCAGGGCGACACGCTTTTTCATGCCGCCGGACAGCGCGCCCGAACGCGCGTCGCCGTTGAGACCGATCTGCGCGAGCGTGGTCGCGACGCGATTGCGCCAGTTCCAGGCATCGCGCAAATCGAGCGCCGATTGCAGCGCGTTCATGCGCGAGAGCAAGGCGTCGTGCTGCGCGCCTTCGGGGGTATCCGCGAGTTCGTGGGCGACGGCGTCGTATTCGTCGAGGAGCGCGCGTGCTTCGGTCAGGCCGGAGGCGACGACATCGAACACGGTGGCGTCGAGATCGAATTCGGGTTCCTGCGGCACATAGACCGTGGAGAGTTCGTTCTGACGCGTGACGAGACCGTCGTCGGGCGCGGCGAGCCCCGCCACGATCTTGAGTAGCGACGACTTGCCCGCGCCGTTGCGGCCGATCAGACCGACGCGTTCACCCGCTTCGAGCGAAAAATCCGCGTGATCGAGCAATGCGACGTGACCGAACGCGAGCTGCGCGTCCGTAATGGAATAAAGCGACATGGGGATGGATGCGAACAGTGCGATACCGGGGAAGCGGCCATTGTACCGATGTTAGGCCCGAGGGTTGGGGCGCTGGCTGAATGGACGAGGATGGCGAGTCGGAAACGCGGCGTGCGCGCGCGGTCGTCGGCGAAGGCCCTGGCCGTATGGATGAGGGCGGCGGCGTGGCTGGTCCGAAACGCATGGGACGTCGATGCGGCCGATGCAATCGTCGGCTGGATGCGGATGCGGCGTGCCGGTGTAGGGACGAAAGAAGCGCGGCGGCAGCCTCGGCCATTCCGCAAGGAATCGCCGCTGCCCCCGCCGCCATCACGTTACTTCACATGAACCTTGATCGTGGAACTCATCTCCGGCCCATACGACTTGTGCTGGCCGTCGCCGAACTGCATGGTGAGCGTGTGATCGCCCGGCGGCAGCTTCACATCGGCTTCCGTCTGGCCTTTACCGAAGTGCAGCGAGGTATCGTTCGCGGGAATCACGGTGCCCTTGGGCAAAGGACCGCTGTCGATGAGCAGATGGTGATGTCCGGTGCCTTCCGTCATCGTGCCGGCTGGCGCGATCTTCATGCCGTCCACGCCGAACTTCACATGCACGGGGCTCGTGACGGTGGCGCCGTCCTTCGGCTCCACGAAGTAGACGCGCGACGATTGCGCATGTGCCGCGCCAGCGAGCATCGAGAGCGCGAATGCGCCGGGCAATAGCGCTTTCGAGAGCGTTTTCTTAAGCATCGTGTTCTCCTTGTCGATAAACCGGCCGATTGCGCGAGCCTTCGCGCCGAGGCCGCGACCAAGGATACACCGCGTGTCGTGAAGTTGTCGTGGCTACTCGCCACGCCTACGTGGCGCGCTCGCTTCCGAGCGTTCACGACGCCACGGCGATCAACTCGGGACTCTCGTCCGTCACCGGCGCACGATCCCAGTTTCCATACCAATCGATCTGCGCAAAACCCGCGTCATCGAGCAGGCGCGCCAACTCATCGCGCGAGCGAAAGCGCAACTCGCTCTTTGTGGATAGCGTCTCGCCATCGTCGAAACGATAGTGCGTCGTGAAGGCCGCGCGTGCGCTGATTAGCGGATCGGGGGTCGCGTGGAGTTCCTGCCACACTTCGACGCCGCGGCCATCCGGCCCGCTCACGCGACGTCGCGAATGCTCCGGCGTCCATCGCTCCCACGCGCGCGCATGGGGATTGCGGCTTTCGAAGGCGATGCGTCCGCCACGACGCACCGCCCGGCGCGCGGCCACGAGCGTGGCGAGAAAGGTGGCGTCGTCGAGAAAGACTTGCGCGACGTGACCCGTCATCAACAAGAGATCGGCAGGGGCGACGAACGGCAAGGCGGAGGCGTCGCCTTCGATCCACGTCACGCGCTCGCCATGCGCACGCGCGCGCGCAACGCGCAACATCGGCGCGGAAGGATCGATGCCCGTGACCTTGTAGCCGCGCATCGCCAATTCGCAGGCGAGCAAGCCCGTGCCGCAGCCCAGATCGACGATATGTCCCGCCGATTCGGCTAGCGCGAGATAAAACGCGGTATCGGCGGCGGCGGGATTGAGCGCGTCGTAGAGCGCGACGATGCGTGGATCAGCGTAACTGGACATGAGCGGCTCTGTAGGCGAACGAGTGATGGAGCGCGACGAAGCGCCGCTCAGCGTAACAGGAGATTAGCGCTTCTCGTCGGCGAGCGCGACGAAGCACGCGTCAGCGTAACCGGAGATTAGCGGCTCTGATAAGCCAGCGCGTCGCGCATCGGTTGGCTGTGCACCATGATCGGACCGGAGAACGGCGTGTCGAGATCGAGGATCACGAGCACCGCCGAGGCGATCGACAGCGCGCCCAGCGTGATCGTCACGAGCGACAGCGCGTTGCGCGGCGCGATCAGCCCGAAGCACAGAAAGATGATGAGCAGCCAGCCGACGAGAATCCGGTCGAACGGATAGGAGATCGACCCATGCGCTTCCTCGACGAGCTTCCAGCGCAGCGCAATGAGGTCTTCGAAGCGCGTCGCGCATTCGTCGGCGAGGCGCTGGTGGTAGGCATCGCCCGGTGCGAGCATGCGCACTTCATGCTGGCCACGATTGAGCAATTCGCCGAGTGTGCGGCTCGCGAGATTGTCGGCTCCGCCAAGCGATGTGCCGACCGCCGGATAATCGCCCAAGGGCGGCGCTTCGTCGGGCCAGGTGCTGGCGATCGCCGCAGCGGTGTACGAGCGCAAGAGCGCACGTGCGCGCTCAAGGTCGGCGCCGTAATCGCGCATGGTGTGATCGAGTTCGATGATCGATGTCGCGTAGCTGCGCAAGTCGGTGTTGGTGGTATCGAAGACCGTTTTCGCGGATGCCGTCAGCAAGCCGAGCACGAGCGCCGCGAAGGTCACCAGCATGCCGACCAGCAGTTGCACGAGTTGCACGGTCTCCTGCGCCTTGTGCTCCTCGGGCAGCAACGGCCGGACGATCGCGCCCAAGCCGGTGCTTGCGAGCAGCAACGCGAAAACGAGGACGGCGGATTCGACTTCAGTCATGAGCGCATGGGTCGTGGGCGCGGCGGCGCAACGGTTCGCCGCATTATCGACCAGAAAGCAGGCGCGGTGCAGTTGAAAAAACGCCGGGGACGCAGCGTTTCGACTCGTCGATCGAAGGGCGGCCGCGGCCTAGAAAGCGACGGACATGGTCGCCATCACGCTCGCCGTGCTCTTCAACCGGTTCGTGCTTGCAATCGACGGCACCCATCGCAAGCTCGCCGACAACGGGCGCTTGCCGTCGATCTTGGTGTCGTAGGTGAGGATCGGACCCATCGAAAAGTCGTGCCCCCGAAAGCCGTTCAGCCTGTCCGCGAGCGGTCCCGAGTCGTTGCCCAACTGCTGAACCGTTCCGAGCACGAGGCCAACCCCCAGGCCGTTCGAGAACTTCTTCAGTCCCATTGCATCCAGCGTGAACAATGGCGCGTTCTGATAATCGGTTGCGGTGTTTCGCGTATAGAACTGGAGACCGGCCACGACGTCGAATTCGAGTCCGTATTTCGGCATCAACTGGGTGAACGCGACCTGCGGGACGAAGGTCCAGTTATTCAGGCTGGGATTGGCGAGCGCGTTCGCATCGTAGTGACCGGTGGGCGCCCAGAAATTGAAGCTGAGCGCGATATGCGCCGTCTGGGAAAAGTGATACCCGGCCACGATAGGCGTGAAGTAAAGGTCGAACAGATTCGACGCGCGGTCGCTGCTCGTCGTTCCGAAACGCCCCGCCGAAAACGATGCCGTCACTTCGGTCCATACGTACGGAACCGTGATTCCCGATGCGAAGTCCCATCCCGCAAAGCCGCCCCATACCTTGAGCACCGTCGCGAGCGTGAAGGCGACTTGCCCGTCGATCCCGAGCGAGGTCTTGCCGGCAATCGGGACCTGACGGTTGCCGCTGATGGAACCATCGATATAAATTTGCTGCAGACTCACCAGCGTCAGCGGCTCTGGCGGAACAATGCCGATTCCGGACAGCACGCTCATGCCCGCAACGGGCCGCCCCAACGCGCCCTCGGTCGCACGCGAGGATAAAGGCAGCAGGCAGACGCCGACCACGAAAAGCGCCACGGCGAGGCGATGCCAATGGACTCGGAGAGCATGCATGAGGTGGTGTGTCGGTAACGTCATGCCGGTTCATCGCCTCTAGAAAAAACAACGATTTCACGCAAGCAAGATGCGGCGCTCAGTCGTGCGCGCCGAGCACCCAGCGGTAATACGGGTTCGCCTGGTCGGCGCTCAGCACCGCGCGAATTTCCCCCACCCATGCGTTGCGGTCGCCACGATACGCATCGAGTCCCGCCCGGTAAAACGCATGCAGTGTGTCGCGCTCGCTGTGCAGCGCGTCGGTGAATCCGGCGTCGCCGTTTGCGAGCGGCGGCTCGCTCTGCAACGCCAGCAAGCGCGTCAGCGTCGCCGGAAAATCCGTCGGCTCGACCCACGGCGCGTATTCGATGCGCGGATCGTCGTCGGTGACGGGGCGGGCATCGGCGGCATAGTAGGCAAGTGCGGGGCCGTCCGCGACATAAGTTGCAAGAAGCGCTTCCGCCGAGCCGATGCCCACCTCGTTCAACGCGCGCGCTACGTCGGGCTGTGCCAAGCGCTCGCGAATGCGCGGCACGTCGAGCGTCAACGGCTCCCTGGAGCCGATCAGCATCATCTCGTGGAACTCGGTCGTGAAGAGCGCGGCATGCGGAAACACCTGCATGAAGCTGCGGATGAGCGAGCGCGTTTCCTGCTCGTTTTGCGTCGCGATTGGCAACCATTGCGCGACGATACCGCGCTCGTTCAACCGCGCCGCCGCGAGCCGGTAGAACTGAGTCGAATACAGGTTCACCACGCCCGCCGCCGATGGCGGCGGCGGTTCGAGCGTCACGAGGTCGTAGCGTTCATCGCGCGACAGCAGTTCGCGCCTGCCATCTCCGGCTCGAAGTTCGATGCGCGGATCGGCGCTCACGTCGTAATTGCCCGCGAACGCCGGCGACGCGCGCACGACCGCCGGCAACAATTCGGCGACCACCCGTTTTTCGAGGCCCGGCCACGCGAGCAGCGCGCCCGCCGTGATACCCGTGCCGAGTCCGATGACGAGCGCGGAACGCGGCGCACCGGCATGCACGATGAGCGGCAGCAGCGCTTGCAGACGCATGTAGCGCAGCGACGTCATGGCGTCGCCCGAGTTCGAGACACCTTGAATGTAGAGACGGCGGAACCGTTGCGCCTCAGGGCCTTGTTCGAGCACGGCGACCGTCCCGCCCGAGCTTTCCTCGTAATAGGCAAGGCTGCCGTGATGCGCCTTGGCGAGCAGCACGCCAAGCCGGTCGGATGGCACGACGATCGAGACGGCAACCGAGATCGCCGCAATACCCGCGCTTGCCCAGATGCCGGCCTTTTGTGCGGAGCGCGCGCTCAGTGCCGCCGATAAGCCGATCAGACTCGCCGCGACCGCAAGCAAGCCGAGCGAGCGGATCAGACCGAGCGACGGAATCAGCACGAAACCCGCAAACAGCGTCCCGCCGATGCCGCCCGCGGTATTCATCGCGACGACGCGCCCTACCCGGCTTGCGATGCCGCTTCCGTGCGCGGTGTCCCCATCGGCGGCCATGGCGAGCGCGAAAGGGAACGCCGCGCCGAGCAAGATCGTCGGCACGAGCACGATCACGCATGCGGCGACGGCAAAGCCCGCGCTCATCGACGCGAGCATGTTGCCCGTCACGCTCAGGCCGAAGTCGGCTGCGTGACGCTGGGCGAGCGAAAGCCAGTCGCCCACGCATGCGACGCCCGCGAACGCGGCCAGACCCGCCAACGCGATCAGCACGCCGAATGCGCTCCACGGGTCGCGTATCCGTTGGGCATGGCGCGCCGCGATCGCGCTGCCGAGCGCAAGACCGAGCAAATACGTGGCGAGCACGATGGAAAAAGCGAAGCTGCGCGTGCTGACGAATTGCCCGATGGCCTGCGACCAGATCACCTCGTAGCCGAGCGCGATGCCACCCGCGACGGCATAGAGCGCAATGGCGATGCGCGAGCCGGAGGAACCGGCGCTGGCGCGCGCGGCGGGATCATCGAGCGAACCGTTCTGCACGGCGGCGCGGCGCATGAGCAACATTGCACCGATCGCGGCGCAGGCGTTGAGAAGCGCGGCCGCATACGCGCTGCCCTGCACGCCTAGCAAAGGAATCAGCACGAACACCGGCAGCAACGCGCCAGCGATGGCGCCCGCGGTATTGGCCGCGTACAACCGCCCGCCCGCGCTACCGATGTCTTGCCGCGACGCGCCGGTTGCACGCATGAGGACGGGCAAAGTGCCGCCCATCGCGATGGCAGGCGCGCCGACCAGCGCGAACGGCACGAACCACGCAAGCGGCCCGGCGCGCTCTTGCAGCGTCGCGAAGAGCGCGGCCGAGTGCGCCAGCGCGTGCGTCGCGCCCGGACCGAGGCCAAGCACGGCGAGTTCCAGTCCCGCGTACAGCAACCACGGCCGCATGCTCCGGTCGGCGAGCTTGCCGAAGAGCCATCCGCCGAGCGCGAGTCCCGCAAAGAACGCACTGATCGCAACGGTCACGGCCTGCACTTCGATGCCGACCACGAGCGTGAGTTGCCGCACCCACAACACCTGGTAGATCAGCGCCGCGCCGCCCGATGCAAACAACAGCAACGCAGGCCACGCGAGACGCATGGTGCTCGCGTGATGCGCATCGGCGCTGGCCGGTGCGCGGCGGCTTGCCTTGGTCCGGGCGGATTTGATCGCGGCGCTCAGATCTGTCATCGTCTCTCGGCTCCCGGATCACTTGCCCGCGCTTTCGATGCTCTTCATCAAGTTGTCGGTCATCTGGTCGATACTGAAGCTGCTGGGCCGTTGAGCGGGCGGATATTGCTTGAACGTCGCGAGGAACGGCGCGACCTTCGAGACGGCGTATTGCGCGATATACACGTTCTTCGTGGTCCAGTCGTAATACTGGTCGGAGACGATATCGGCGCGCTCGTAAGGGTCCATGCGCAGATTGAAGATTTTCGGCACGCGCAGACACGTGAACGGGTTCGCCCACACTTCATAACCGCCCGGCTGGCGCTGCTCGCAGAAGACCACCTTCCAGTCGTCCTGGCGCATCGCGACGAGCAGGCCATCGTCGTTGAAGTAAAAGAACTCGTGACGTGGCGCGTCCTTCGTCTGGCCTGTGAGATACGGCACGAAGTTATAGCCGTCCAGATGCACCTTGAAGGTCTTGCCGCCGATCGCCGCGCCCTTGAGCAAGCGGTCGGCAATGCCGTTGTCGCCCGCGGCGGCGACCAGCGTCGGGAACCAGTCGAGGCCCGAGATCATCTGCCGCGAAACCGTCCCCGGCTTGATCTTGCCGGGCCAGCGGATGATCGCGGGCACCCGGAACGCGCCTTCCCAGTTGGTGTTTTTCTCGCTGCGGAAAGGCGTGGTGGCGGCATCCGGCCATGAGAACTGGTTCGGCCCGTTGTCCGTCGTATAGACGACGATGGTGTTGTCCGCGATCTTCATGTCGTCGAGCGCCTTGAGCAGCTTGCCGACGTCGTTGTCATGCTCGATCATGCCGTCGGCGTATTCGTTGCCCGGCATGCCGCTTTGACCGAGCATGGATGGCCGCACGTGCGTGAACAAATGCATGCGCGTCGTGTTCATCCACACGAAGAAAGGCTTGTTGGCCTTGTTCTGGCGCTGCATGAAGTCGATCGCGGCGCTCGTCGTTTCGTCGTCGATCGTCTCCATGCGTTTGGTGTTGAGCGGACCCGTGTCCTGCACGCGGCCATCCGCGAACGAATGGATCACGCCGCGCGGCGCGTTCGCCTTGACCCACGCCGTGTCGTTCTTCGGATAATAAGGACGCTCCGGTTCTTCCTCGGCGTTCAGGTGATACAGGTTGCCGAAGAACTCGTCGAAGCCGTGCTTGGTGGGCAAGTACTGATCGCGGTCGCCGAGATGGTTCTTGCCGAACTGGCCGGTCGCATAGCCGAGCGGCTTGAGCGCCTCGGCAATGGTGATGTTCTGCGCCTGCAGGCCGACGTCCGCGCCGGGAATGCCCACTTTCGACAGCCCCGTGCGCAAGGTGACTTCGCCCGTGATGAAGGTCGAACGGCCCGCCGTGCAGCTGTTCTCCGCGTAGTAGTCGGTGAAGAGCATGCCCTCGTTGGCTATGCGATCGATGTTCGGCGTTTCGTAGCCAACCACGCCTTTGCTATATGCGCTGATATTGGTCTGCCCGATATCGTCGCCGAAGATCACGAGAATGTTGGGCTTCTTCCCATTCTGATTATTGTTCTGCGCGGCGGCGGGCGCGGGAGCCGGCGCGGGTTTCGCGGGCTTCGCCGCGTTCGGCGTCTGCGCGGTCGAGACGATCGGCGGGACGATCAGCACGCAGATCGCCGCGAGCGCCGCGAGCGCGCCGGTGATATAGCGGAAGCGTCGGAGTTGCGGCTTGGTCATCGTGATTCTCCTTGAGCGCCATACGTCTTTCGCGCGTCGCCCGTCATGGCGCGCTTGCCGGATAAACCGCCTTCCAGTCGTTCTTCATGCTCACGACGATCCACCCGCGCGCGAGCGCCTCGTCCCATGCGCGGTCGAGCTTGCCGATCTTCGACTGGCGGTCGTAGGCGAATTCGCGCGCCGCGTCGTCGTGATGCACGATCAGTTCGAGATGCGGCCCGTCCTGCGCGGCCGTGTATTGCAGCATCTGCAAGTCGCCGTCCGAGTTGCCGAACGCGAGCACGGGCTTCCTGCCGATGTTCCGGTAGATGCCGACGGGCTTGCCGGGACCGTCGTCGACGAAATCGAGCTTCGGTTCGCGCACGAGCGCGGGCTTGCCGTCGCGCACGACGTACTTCACGAGCTGGCTCGACCCGATCACCTGTTCGGGCGGAATGCCGTAGACCTGTTCGGCGAACACGCGCATGAATTCGATCGTTCCTCCGGACACGATGAAAGTCTTGAAGCCATTCGCCCGCAAATAGTCGAGCAGTTCGAGTTGCGGCTGATAGACGAGCGCGGTGTACGGACGCCCGAGCGTCGGATGCTTCGATGTTGCGAGCCACGCGCGAATGGCGCTGTCGTATTCATCGACCGTCATGCCGCTGTTCGCCACCGCGAGCAGTTTCAGCAATGCTTTTTGCTGGCCCGCGAGCGCGGCCTTGTCGCCCGATGCCAACGCCTTGAACGCCGGGTCGCCGCGCCACTCCGGATGGTTCGGCGCGGCCGCCTTCACTTCATCGAGCATGAAGGCAAACTGAAAATAGATAGGCTGTTCGCTCCACAACGTACCGTCGTTATCGAACACGGCGATACGTCGCGCGGGCGGCAAATAGGTTGGCGATCCTTCGCGCGTGACGGTTTGCACGAAGTCGATGAGCGCTTGCCGAGCGCGGCCGCCGCGCCACGACGGCAGAACGCCTTGCGCCGTCTGCGCGGTGCTGGCGCTCACGCCGGCGCTGGCCTGCGCGGACGCGTCGTTGCCGGAGCGCGCGCAGCCCGCCAGGAGCACCGCGAACGCGGCAGTCAGCAGCGCGGCCCGCACGCCAGCAAGAATGTGTCGAAGTCCCCGCCGCACTCGACTCTCCTTTCGCGAAAGCAATGTGTTGCCGCGCCGATGCGTTCAGCGAGCGGCGGTCCGAGTCGGATTCGCCGGCGATGCGCCATGCGCCGCTTGCCAGACGTCCTTATCCACCACGAGCCTGAAACCGAGGTGCGACATGCTGTTGTAGGGGTCGGTGCCGCGCCGCGCGCTTGGCCGATAGCTCAGGCAGTAGTCTTCGTTGCACAGAAACGAACCGCCGCGCGTAACGCGTTTGGGCGCTTCCACGGGAACGCCGGGATCGGCCGGGTCCCATGAACTGGCCGGGCCCGCGGGCTCGTTGACCACCCCGCCTATCGATGCCTCGCGCCTGAACTGATCGGCCCGGTACCAGTCGGCTACCCATTGCCACGCGTTGCCGGCCATGTCGGAGAGTCCGTAGCCGTTGGCCGGAAAACTCCCCACGCGGCTCGTCCCGGCCGCGCCGCCCGCTTTCGCGTTGACGACGGGGAACGGCTGCTTTTCCTGGCCTTGCCAGACGTTGGCCATTTGCTTGCCGTCGGGTGCGAACTGGTTACCCCAGGAATAGGTCGCCTGATCGAGCCCGCCGCGCGCGGCAAATTCCCATTCGGCTTCGGTGGGCAGGCGCTTGCCCGCCCATTTGGCATAGGCCTCGGCGTCTTCGTAGGAGACCTGCACGACGGGATGATCGTCCTTGCCATCGATATTGCTCGACGGCCCCGAGGGATGCCGCCAGTCCGCGCCCGGCACGAAGCGCCACCAGCGCGAATAGTCTTGCAGAGACACCTGTTCCCGTGTGCCGACGAACACCATCGCGCCCGGCGTGAGCGCACTGTCCGGCGGACGCGCCGTGCCGGGTGGCAACTGCACCCGGAGCGTCTCCCAGTCGGGTTTCTTTTCAGCGGTGGTGATGTAGTGCGTGGCCGCCACGAACGCGCCGAATTCGGCGTTCGTCACGTGATGCTCGTCCATCCAGAAACCGTGAACGCGCACCGTATGCGCCGGACGTTCGTTGGCTTGCGCGAGCTTGCTGTCGCTGCCCATCTGGAATTCGCCGCCAGGTATCCACGCCATGCCTTTCGGGCCGCTCACGCCGTCGCCGAGGACGGCATGGACCATCGGCCTGGCGGGCTCGCGCAGCGCGCGGCTCACCGCGAATCCGACGAGCGCCGGACATAGCAGCACGAGCACGGCCCACAGCGCCATGCGCCTTGCGTTGAATTCCGAGCTTCGCCCGGCCGCGTTGTGATTCACCGGTATGTTCGCCATTGCCGTCACCCCGACCGTGTCGCATGGGAGCCAACACAATGGAGCCACCAATATACGAACGAATAAATGTTAGCAATCTTTTTTTCGAGCGATGCCGCAAACGGTAGGCATCCTTGCGAAAGGGCCGACACGGCTTTGACGAAACCGCCTTGCTTTAGTAACTTGTGCAGCACGTGTTCAGACAGCTTCGGGATCATCGCATCAGCAACGCGTGCGCGTTGCACTCTTAGCGAGCGAGCCATGCAAGACCTCATCCGGCGATTCGAGACGAGCATCGGGCAAGCGGTGATCGGCCAGGAGGCCGTCGTGCGCCAGATTCTCATTGCGCTTTTCGCGGATGGGCACGTGCTGCTCGAGAGCCTTCCGGGTCTCGCAAAGACACGTACCGTCAAGGCCATCGCGGCGCGTCTGGCCGCCACGATGAAGCGCATCCAGTTCACGCCCGATCTGCTGCCCTCGGATATCACGGGCGGCGAGACGCTTCTGCAATCGGGCAACGAACGCACGCTCTCGTTCCAGCCGGGTCCCATCTTCGGCAATCTGATTCTCGCGGACGAAATCAACCGCGCGCCCGCCAAGGTTCAATCCGCGCTGCTCGAAGCCATGGAAGAGCGGCAAATTTCAATCTCCGGCAAGACGTACCCGCTGCCGGAGCTCTTCCTCGTGATGGCGACGCAGAATCCCATCGAACAGGAAGGCACTTATCCCCTGCCGGAAGCGCAGATGGACCGTTTTCTCATGAAGGTGCTGATCGGTTATGCGTCGCCCCGGAGCGAGGCGGACATGCTGCGCTTGCTGCGTCGCGAAAGCGAGGGCGCGCCGGCCGCCATGGAAACGCTGACGCAGGAAGCTGTGTTCGCCGCGCGCGAGGCCGTCCGGCGCGTCGCGGTGGCGCCGGCCATCGACGAATACATCGTATCGATTGTCAACGCGACGCGTCACGGCGGCGCGCTCGATGCCGACCTCGGCAAATGGATCGAAGTCGGAGCGAGCCCGCGCGGCGCAATCGGACTGGATCGGGCGAGCCGCGTGCATGCATGGCTCGACGAGCGCGATTTCGTCACGCCAGACGACGTGCGCGCGGTCATCCATCCGGTGCTGCGGCATCGTTTGCTGCTGTCCTACGATGCGACCGCCGACAAGGTCGGCGCCGACCACGTGATCGACCGGCTAGTGGAGAAAGTGGCCGTGCCAGCTTGAGCCCGGAGGGAACCCGCGATGCTGCACGACACAGCAGACGTTCATGGCCCGCCCGCTTCGGCCATCGGCAGCGTTTATGTGGATGCCGCGCATCTCGCCGGGCTCGAAGGCCGCGCGCGGGGTTTGAGCTTCGTCGCGCCCGCGCCCGTAACGAGCATCTTGTCGGGACGGCAAGCGTCGCGCATGCGCGGACGCGGCCTGAATTTCGAGGAACTGCGCGGCTATTTGCCCGGCGACGACATACGCCATCTCGACTGGCGCGTGAGCCTGCGCACGGGCAAGCCGCATGTGCGGGTCTATACCGAGGAGCGCGATCGGCCGCTTCTGGTCATCGTCGATCAGCGCATGAACATGTTCTTCGGATCGAGCCGTGCGCTCAAGTCCGTGGTCGCGGCCGAAGCGGCGGCGCTCGCCGTGTGGATGGCGTTTGCCGCCGGGGATCGCGTGGGCGGCGTCGTGTTCGGCGACGAAGAAGTGGTCCGCGTGCGTCCGTTGCGAAGTCGCGCGCGCATCGACTTGCTGTTCGGCGCCATCGCGCGGATGAACGCGTCGTTGCATGCCGAGAGTCTCGCGCGAACGAATTACGCGCAACTCAATGCGGCGCTCGAAGGCGTGTTGCAGATCGCATCGCACGACTTTCTGGTGTGCATCATGAGCGACTTTGCAGGCGCCGATGAACGCACGCGCCGGCTGCTCCGGCAGATTGCCGCGCATAACGACGTGATCGCGGCGCTCGTCTTCGATCCGCTCTGGCAAGGCATGCCCGAGCATCGCGCGCTGGTGGTGAGCGAAGGACGCTTGCAAGTGGAACTGCGCATGGAAAACGAACGCGTGCGTGCGCCGCTCGCCAGCCTCTTCAAGGGCCGCGCGGCAGCGATTGCGGAGCTATTGCGCACGAGCGGCGTGCCGTTGATGGCGTTATCGACCGCCGAACCGGTCGTCGATCAGGTGCGGCGCTTATTCGGCGAGCGCGTGCGTCGCGCGGCGCAAGGCGGCCTATGACCACGCCGCTCATGCCCGCCGACACGCCCGCCGCGTTGCAGGCGCTGCGCGAGTTACCGTTGCCCGAGCCCGTGTCGTATATGCCGCGGACCATCGGCTGGCTTTTCGTGCTTGTCTTGCTCGCGGCGTTGGCGGCGCTCGCCGGATGGTTCGCCTGGCGTCGGCATGAAAGGAGCCGCTACCGGCGCGAGGCGCTTGCCGAACTGGCGCGCATCGAAGCGAAGCTTGCCGACGAAGCAAGCCGTGCGGCCGCGCTTGCCGAGATCGCGCCGCTCATCAAACGTACCGCGCTTGCCGCCGCGCCGCGCGGGCAAGTGGCCGCGCTCACCGGCGCAACCTGGCTTGCATTTCTGCGCGCCACGCACGGTCACTTCGACGATGCGAGCGGCGCGCTGCTTTTCACCGCGACATATGCGCCGCAAGCGCGACTCGCCGCCATCACGCGACAGGACGCCGACCGTCTCGTTCACGCGGCGCGCGACTGGATCGAGCATCATCATGTGGAAGTTTGAGTACGTGTGGATGTTCGCGCTGCTGCCCTTGCCCCTCTTCGTGTGGTGGCTGGCGCCCGCGTATCGCACGACATCGACAGCCGTGCGCATGCCGTTCTTTCAGGAAATGGCCCATGCTGCCGGCGAGAAACCCGCGCCTGGCGGCGTGCGTCTGCGCCGCAACTGGCTGCAGCGCTTGCTCATGCCCGTGCTCTGGATTTTGCTGCTGGTTGCGGCGGCGCGGCCGGTGTTCCTCGAACCGCCCGTCACGCACGAGTTGCCCGCGCGTGACTTGCTGCTTGCGATCGACCTGTCGCAATCGATGAGCGAGCGCGATTTCATCGATGGCGCGACCGGCGAACGGCTCGATCGCCTGAGCGCGGTCAAGCGCGTAGTCGCCGATTTCATTGCGAAGCGCAAGGGCGACCGCATCGGCCTGATCGTGTTCGGCGACGGTGCTTATCCGCAAGCGCCGCTGACGCTCGATCAAGACAGCGTGCTGATGCTGCTCGACGCCATGCGCATTGGCATGGCGGGACCGCGCACGGCTATCGGCGACGCGATCGGGCTGGCGGTCAGACTCATGGAAAACACGCCCGCGCAGGAAAAGGTGCTGATTCTGCTCACCGATGGCAACGACACCGCAAGCGCCATCGCGCCCACGCAGGCCGCGCAGATTGCGAAGCATCACGGCATCGTGGTGCACACCATCGGCATCGGCGATCCGCAGACCGAAGGCGAGGACAAGGTCGATCTCGACGCGCTGACGCGCATTGCCCGGACGACTGGCGGGACGTCGTTCCATGCGATGGGCCGCGCGGAAGACATCGCGTCCGTGTACGCGCAGATCGACAAGATGACGCCGGAAAAGATCACGCGCGAGGTGTACAGACCGCGCCGGGAGTTCTACTGGCTGGCGCTCGCGCTCGCGGTGTCGCTCTTTTCGCTGTATCACGGCATTGCCTGTCTCGTTGCGCTCTTGCGCGCGCCGCGTCGCGTGCCCGGGGAGATCGGAGCTTGATATGGCTATCGATCTGACGGCTTTTCACTTCCTGCGCCCGTTATGGCTCTTGCTGCTCATTCCAGCCGTGCTATTACCGTTTGCGTGGTTGCGTCGTAACGATGTGCGTTCGCGCTGGCGCAACATCATCGCGCCGCATTTGCTGGAGCATCTGATCGTCGGCGAGCGTGCGAAGCGTGGTTTGCAGCCGATCCATTCGTTGGCCGCGCTGATCGCCTTATCCGCCATTGCCGTGGCGGGGCCGACGTGGCAACAGGAACGTCCGCCCTTCGATCGGGACAAGGCGCCGCTCATGATCGTCCTCGAACTCGCGCGTTCGATGGATGCAACCGATGTCGCGCCAAGCCGTATCGAACGGGCAAGGCAAAAGGTGCTCGATCTCGCGGCAGCGCGCAAAGGCGCGCGCACCGGGCTGCTGGTGTTCGCAGCGAGCGCGCATCTCGTCGTGCCGCCCACGGAAGATCCCGCCTTGCTCGGGCTTTATGTGCCTGCGCTCGCGCCCGAATTGATGCCGCATGACGGCAAGAACGCCGCTGCCGGCCTGGCGCTTGCGGAGCGTGTCTTGCAGAAGGCCGACGACGCAGCGGGCACGATCGTCTTCATGAGCGACGGTTTCGATGAAAGCCATACGGATGATTTCGTTCGGATGGCGAAAGAATCGCGCCACCAGTTGCTTTGGCTCGCGGTCGGCACGGAACGCGGCGGCGCGATCCGTGGAGCGCACGGCGAAATCGCGACTGACGAAGCGGGCCGCCCTGTCACCGGCACGTTCGATGCAGCCGCCATCCGCAAAATCACGCAAGCGGCTTCGATTCCGCTTGCAAGCATGCGCGCGGACGATGACGACGTGCAATGGGTGCAGCACCGTGCGCAGGTGTATCTCGAAGCGGCGCAGGATTCGAAGATCGTGCCGCGCTGGAAGGAATCGGGCTACTGGCTGCTCGCGCCGATTCTCGTCATCGCCTTGTATTGCTTCAGGCGCGGCTGGACGGTGAAGTGGCTGCCGATCATACTAGTTGCGCTTTCAATGGCTTACTTTCCCAGGCAGGCGCAGGCCGCGTCGTTCGAGTGGCTCGATCTCTTCGCAACGCATGATCAGCAGGGTCGCTACAGCTTCGAACATGGCGACTACAAGCGTGCCGCCGCGCGTTTCGACGATCCCATGTGGAAAGGCCGCGCACAGTATCTTGCCGGCGACTTTGCCGGCGCACTCGATACGTTCACCCGACTCGACACGCCGGACGCGTTGTTCTATGTCGGCAACACGCTCGCGCGGATGAAAGATTACGCGGGCGCGATGAAGGCTTACGACGCCGCGATTGCGCATCGCGCGGGGTTCGCGGAGGCGCGTGCAAATCGGAAGCTGGTACAGATGCTCATCGAGGACGACGAGCAGAGTGACGAATCGACCACGCAGAAGCCCGATCAGGTCGAGACGGACAAGAAGAAGATCAAAGGCGGCCAGCGCGTGCTGGTCGAGCAACAGCGTCCATCGGAGGAAACGTGGATGCGTAATCTGAATACATCGCCCGCGGCGTTTTTGCATCAGCGCTTCGAACAGGAAGCAGGAGCGAGCCCGTGATGCGATTGCTCCTCGCGATAGGGTTCGTCATTCTCTCGAACGTGTTTTCGATCGCTCACGCGGACGATGCGCCCCGAACCATGTTGCGCGCGCATCTCGAACCGGCTGGCAAGGTGGTGGCGGGCAGCGCGGCGCAACTCGTCGTCGATGCGCTCACGACCACATGGTTCACGGCCGCGCCGGACTGGCCGCTGTTCGACGTGCACGATGCGTTCGTCACGTTGCCTGACGAGAGTGCGCAGAATCTTTCGGAGACCATGGACGGTGTGCGCTGGTTCGGGGTCCGGCGCGTCTATCGAATCGTGCCGCGCGCGGCGGGCACTTTCGATGTGCCGCCGTTCGCCATCACGCTGCATCCCGGCGGCGCCGACGGACCGGTCACGCTTACGACGCCCCGGCTGGAGTTGGTCGCAAGCGTGCCGGCGGGGGCCGAAGACATGGCGTCGTTTTTCCCCACGCCAAAGCTTACCGTGACGCAAAGAATCGAACCTTCGGACGGCAAGCTGGAAATCGGCGGCACCTTGACGCGTGCCGTCACGGAGCGCGCGGAAGGCACCGAGTCGATGCTTATTCCACCGCTCGCTTTTGCGGACATCCCCGGATTGCGCCGTTATTCGAAGCCGCCGGTAACCCGCAATATCACGCAGGACCGTTCGGGATTCGTCGCGGGCGAGCGCACGGATACGGTCGCGTATCTCGTCGAGCGTCCGGGAACGTACACGCTGCCGGCAATCGATATCGAATGGTGGAACACGACCACTCGCGCGCGCGAAAAGATTCATCTTCCGGCGCTCAGCTTTCGCGCGCATGCAGCGAGCGAACGGCCGCTTTGGGACATTCCGGGCGGCCTGGCGCGGCATACGGTGATCTACCTCGATGAGAGAGATGTCATGTATGCGTGTGTCGCTCTGGCGGCTATGGCGCTCGCGATCTGGTTTTATCCGCGCATGCGTGTACTGATCGAGCGCGGCTGGCGCCGGTGGGCGGCGTGGCGCAAAGCACGCGCGGAAGGCGAGTTCGCCGCGTGGCACGCGCTTCGAAAGGCCGCGAGCGCGGGCAGCATGTCGCGCATCGTTCCGGCGCTCTACCGATGGATGGACGTCAACCCGCGTTATCCGCGTCCGGCGCGGCTTCGCAATATCGGCGAGTTCGAACCGAGCGACTTGAAGCGACTAGCGGATTCGGCCATCGTTCATTATCAGGGCACGGGTCGCGCCGATGAAGCGCCACCCACACGTCTGCGCCGTCACACGAAGTTTTGGCGAAGTCGGAGAACGAAGCGCCCGGCGCTGGCTCCGCTCAACGACAACGAAGATCGGTAGAACCGACTCTCACGCGACGTTCTCTTTGTTCGCGATCATCCCGTCGTCTTCGGCCTGCGCATCCTCCGCGCTCTTACTCGTCTCGCGAAGCGCGGCCGTGAGCTCGGCCGGTTTGATCGTATCGAGCACCACGAAGCTGTGTAGCGCCGCCTTGGCGTCGATCTCGAAGCAACGTTTGCCGGAAATTTTCGCCTTGGCGTCGCGAGCTTCGATCTCGGCAATCTCAGTTGCGAGCGGATGAGCCTGTCTCTTGAGAATGGCGCCGAGGCGCGCGTCGACCATCACCCGGTCCATGCTCCAGTAGGCGCGATTCGAAAGCGCGTTTTCGCCGGCGAGGACGCTATCGGCGACGACTTCGAGACCCATCGCCCTGAGCTTTGCGACATCGGAGCGAAGGCTTTCCGTGTTGACGCGCGCCGTGCCGCGTTCGAGCCGCAGTTCGAGGCGGCTCGCGTCCACGCCGCTCTCTCGCAGCGCCAGCGTCAGCGTCTGCGCAAAGTCGCTGGTCAGGAGCTGCTTCGGATAGACCGGCACGCAAACGGTAATCTCGGGCAAGTCCGTGGCGAGCTTGCAGGCCTCGCGCAAGATCCAGTCGCCGAGAGGAACGACGAGACCGCTTTGTTCGGCGACGCGCAGGTAGGTTTCGGTGCCGAGGCGGCCGAGCGTCGGGTGGTTCCACCACGGCTGAATCTCGACGGCGATTGCGTCGTTTGCGGAAACACGCACGCTGCAGGCAAGATCGAACTCACGCGCCTTGATCGCGATCAGCATGTCGTGCGCCAGATGCCGCTCGGTCTCGGCGGAGGTTTCCGCATCCTCGGCGTAGAAGGTGAAGGTGCCACGCTGCTTGCCCTTGGAACGATAGAGCGCAACGTCGGCAAAGCGGAAAAGCTCGTCTTCCTCCAGCGTGTCTTGCGGCGTCAGCGCGATACCGATCGAAAGACCGACCTCCAGCCACCGCTCGCCATGAGCGATCGGCTGCGACACGGACTCGATGAGGCGCTCCGCGAGTTCGACGATCTGCGGCCGCGTGAGATTCGTGGCCGCGACGACGAACTCGTCTCCTCCGATCCGCGCCACGAGCTGCCCTTCTGTCAACTCGCCCGTCAGACGGGCGGCAACGGTGCGCAGGACGAGATCGCCGACTTCATGGCCGAACGTGTCGTTGATCGGCTTGAAGTGATCGAGATCGAGATAGAAGAGCGCGAGCTCGCTGTCGGTCGCCGAAAGCACCTGACGCATGAACTTGCGCAGGCCGAGCCGGTTCGGAAGGCCCGTCGCCGGATCGTGCTGGACTTCTTTCTGGGCGCGCGAGAGATCGGCGGCGAGCGAGACGTCGGCGGTGATGTCGGCGGCGATCTTAACGATCTTGAAGGGCTTGCCGTTCAGGTCGTAGATCGGATTGTAGGACGCCTGAATCCACACTTCCGCCCCGTTCGCGGCGATGCGTTTGAACTTCGAGGACAGGAACTTGCCCGCGCGCAGATCGCTCCAGAAGCGTGCGTAATCGGCATGCGCGACGGTCTCCTTGTCGACGAACATGCGATGGTGCCGGCCGACGACCTCCGGGAGCGCGTAGCCCATCAGGGTAAGGAAGTTGTCGTTCGCCTCGAGCACATTGCCGTCCATGTCGAACGAGACGACGCTTTGCGACTTGTTGATGGCGGCGATCTGTCCTTCGTAATCACCTTGCCGCAGCTTTTGCCCGGTGACGTCGACGGCGTTCTTGACGACCTTGAAGGTGCGCCCGTTCATGTCGAGGATCGGATTGTAGGAAGCCTGCAGCCAGATCTCGCGGCCATCGCGGCCGAGCCGCTTGAACTCGCCTGCCTGATACTCACCCGCGGCGAGCGTCTGCCAGAACTTCCCATAAGCTTCGCTTTCTCGCTCCTCGGCCGAGACGAACATCGAATGATGGCGACCGATGACCTGGGACAGCCGATAGCCCGTCAGGTCCAGGAAGTTGTCGTTGGCGTCGAGGATCGTGCCGTCGACATTGAAGGCGACGACACTCTGCGACTTGTGGATCGCGGCGATCTGGCCTTGGTGGTCCGCCTGGCGAAGCTTTTCACGCGTGACCACCGTCGCGTATTTGACGATCTTGAAGGGCCGCCCGTCCTGGTCGAGCACCGGGCTGTAGATAGCCTGCAGCCAGATTTCGCGCTTGTCGCGGCCGATCCGCCGGAACTCGCCGCTGCGATGACGGCCGGCGGCCAGATCGCTCCAGAAGATCTCGTAGTCGAGACTGTGCGCGTACGCGGGATCGACGAACATGCGGTGATGACGGCCTTCGAGCTCCTCCATCGTGTAGCCGACCGCTTCCAGGAAGTTGCGGTTGGCGTCGAGAATGGTGCCGTCGGGCGAAAAGGTCACCATGCACTGCGACTTGTCGATCGCGGCGATCTGGCCTTCGAAATCGGCGTTCTGCTTCTTCTCCGACGTGACGTCGACCGCATATTTGACGATCTTGAACGGACGTCCTTCGAGGTCGAGGATGGGATTGTAGGTTGCCCGAAGCCAGACGGCCTTTTCGTCCTTGCGGAATCGCCGATATTCGCCGGAAGCGTGCAAACCCTGCCGCAACCGTTCCCAGAAGGCGGCATAGGACGGGTCCCTGGCCTCGTCGGCGGCGACGAACATTCGATGATGCTTGCCGACGAGTTCATCGAGCCGGTAGCCGGTGGCTTCCAGAAACTTCTCGTTGGCATGAAGGATGGTGCCGTCCATCGCGAAATGGATGACGGCCTGCGAAGTGTTGATGGCGGCGATCTGGCCGGCGACGTCGGCGGACGACATCATGCGGTCAGTGACGTCGCGCACCAGCATGACGGTCTCGCCGACCGCGCCGTCTTCGGTTGCGACCGGTATGCAGGAAACCTCGGTCCAGAAGGACGTGCCATCGCGCTTCAATTGCTGCATCTCGCCGAAGAAGGCTTTGGCGGTCGCGAAGACCGTATCGATCTCGTCCGGCGTGGTGGCGCCTGTCGCGAGCGGCCTGAAGATGCTGCGATTGCGTCCGACGAGCTCCCAGCCCTTGTAGTCGAAGAGCTCCAGGAAGCGCTCGTTGACACGAAGGATGCTGCCGTCGGGCGCGAAGGCGATCCGCCCGAGGCTTCTCTCCAGCGCTTCCTGATCGGCCGGAGTAAAGGAGAATTTCACCGGATTGTTATGCATTGTCACCCGCCAGTAGAAGTTGCGGCGATATGCGCTGATGGCAGGTTGGAACGAAGTTGTCTCATGGATCGAATTCGACGATCACTTAACCTTTTCCCTTAGCGCGAACTTTCTGGATTAACGGCACTGGAAGGAAAAAATTAAACAGGCGGTGAAGATCGATTTGATTGAAGCACGCGTAGTCGACAGGCGCATCTCATGGCGGAAGACGCTCAGGGGAAATGTCGGATGTGCGTGCTGGCCACAGCGTCGGCTTGAACTCGATCCCAGGCGCTTGCAACGATTCCGGCGTGGTTGCGAGCGCGCTTTGGGGTTCGTCGTTGGTGCCGCAGCGTCTCGGCAGACTTGATCGACTCAAGCCGTAGTGGACACATCAAATGGGTGCGTCAACCAATGACTGACGTCCCGCACACGAGGACTGGGGAATCCATGAGGTGGCCGCGCTTTCCGACAGGATGCAGGATCCCGAGCCGAGGCGTATCCATTAGACGGGCGCTTGCCGCTCATGAGCGCGCCCTGCCGATTGGCGTTTTTGAGACGGCGATGGGGTTTTCTTAGGTGATGTCGGCACCTAGGATGGTCCCCCCGGCAGGAATCGAACCTGCATCTAGCGCTTAGGAGGCACTCGTTCTATCCATTGAACTACGGGGAGCGCGCCAGCATCGAGGCGCACGGCTCGCCGTTGCGAGACGGCCAAGCGAGCGCAGAGTATAGCAAACGCCACTCGCGCTAATCGGGACGTCGCGCGGAAAATTCATCACGCTGACGCCAACGGCGTACGTTCAGGGTTTATCCCTATCAAGCTGGACCAGAAACGGCCGCCATCGCAATAATGGACCCTATTCCCGATACCAAGCCACAAGGCGCGTTCTCGGCATTGCTGGCAGACCAGGACCTGACTCATCTCGAGCGGGTGTTGCGGCAGTCATTGTCGCGCGACGCGGGCGGGTACGCGCTGCCACCATCGTATTGGCGCGAGCGTCTCGCGGCCATCACGCGGCAGGCGCATCTGTCTCACACGCAGTTGCAGACGGTGCATCGGTTGTATTTGTATGTCGACCGGTTCGAAGCCGCCGCGGAGGCACGCGAAGCCAAGCGCCTGGCCGATGCCGCCGATATCGAACCCGGCGCGCCGCTCAGTGCCGATGCCTGAGCCACCACTCCCGCAGCGGATGATGCGCCGCTTGCTCGAGCTCACGTCGCGCCATGCGCTCGCGCCGCGCATCGCGCCAATCGTCGGCCAGCAAGACGATGCTAATGGCGGCAAGCGCCGCGAGGCCCACTAGAAACATCGGTAAGTCGAACATGGCGCCCTCCTTTGAATTGCCGCCATGTCTTCATGATAGGACGTGCAGTCACGCACGGCCAGCCAATCATCCGCCCGCCGAAGCCGAAGTTGAAGCCCCCTGCCGCGCCCGCTGCTGTTGCGCATGCGCCGCGAGCCGCACGGCCGCATTCGCCGCGCCGTAACCATCGTAACCGCCGCGCCGTTCGATCACTTCCAGGAAGAAGCGCTGATCGAGCTGCTCGGTGTACGCATGAAAAAACTCGCCGCCACGCTCGTCGCGATCGTAAAGAATGTTGTGTTCGTGCATGGCGTCGATCAGTTCGTCGGCCAGGCCGTAGCGCGCAACCAGATCGTCGTAGTAGTTGCGCGGAATGCGCAGGAATTTGACGCCATCGGCTTCGAGTCGAGGAATGGCATCGAAGATATCGGACGTGCTGAACGCCACGTGATTCAAACCCGAACCGCGATAAGTCGTCAGCGACTCCACCACCGCCGTATGCCGGTCCATCGACGCATTCAGCGCAATGCGCACCGACCCGTCGCGGCTGCGTACCGCGCGGCTGCGCACGAGACCGTACGGGTCCGGCACGGTCACGCTCGCTTCGACCTCGAAGCCGAACGCGCTGCGGAAAAACAGCACCCAGGTGTCGAGCGCGTCGGCGGGCAGCGACAGACACACGTGGTCGATACGTTCGAGCGGACCCACTTCGTAAGGCCCGTCGATGTCCGTCAAAATGAAATCGGATTCCCACAGCGTGGGACCGCCCGGTTCTTCATCGACGAAATAATCGAGGCTGCCGTCAGGCGACTGCACGCCTGGCACCACGCGCTCGTTCGGTCCGACCTGCCCCGAAAACGGCTTCGACCCATAAGCGGCCGCGCGTTCGAACGCGAGCTTCGCGTCATCGACATGAAATGCGGACGCGCACAGCGACAAGCCGTGCTGCTCGAAGAACGCGCTCGCGAAGGAATCGGCTTCCGCGTTGAGCACGATCGACCCCGCGCCATGCCGGTACAGCGAGACATCCTTCGAGCGATGCTTGCCCGCCAGCCGAAAGCCCAACCTGCCGAGCCAGCCGGCGACATGTTCGCGCGTGGCGGCATCGACGGCGAATTCGAGGAACTGGAAGCCGATATGCGCGGGCGGCGCGGGCGGATCGAAGAGATCGGCTGGCGCCTGGTCGCCCATCAATGCGCGCGTCTGCTCTTCCAGAAAGCGCAGCGAGCGATGCCCGTCCGCGGCGGTGATGGCCGTGGGCGCGGCGCGAAAACCATCGTTGAAGATTTCGAGCGAGAGCGGGCCGGTGTAACCCGCTTCGAACACGCGCGCCGTGAAGCCCGCGACATCGAACGCGCCTTGCCCCGGAAAGCAGCGATAGTGACGGCTCCATTCGAGCACGTCCATGGCGAGCACGGGCGCATCGGCGATTTGCACGAAGGTGATGCGGTCGCCCGGAATCCGCGCGATCTCCTCCACCGAATCGCGGATGGAAAGCGTATGGAAGCTGTCGAGCACGATACCGAGACTCGCGTGATTCACGGCATCGACGAGTTTCCACGCGTGCTTGTACGAGTTGACGTGACGCCCCCACGCAAGCGCTTCGTAACCGACGATCACGCCCGCTTCTTCCGCGAGGCGCGCGAGCTTGCCGAGTTGATCGACGATCAACGCGTCGTCGCCGATGGTGTCCGGCGACACATTGCTGCACGCCAGCATGCGATCCGCGCCGAGCTCGTGCATCAGCTCGAACTTGCGCTTCGCGCGCTCGGCGTTCTTCGCGAGACGCTCGGCGCTCACGCCCTCGAAGTCGCGAAATGGCTGGAACAGATAGATGGCGAGGCCAAGATCCGCGCACATGCGGCGCACGTCGGCGGGCGTGCCGTCGAAGTACAGCAGATCGTTCTCGAAAATCTCGACGCCATCGAACCCTGCCGCGCGGATTGCCTTCAGCTTCTCGGGCAAGGTGCCGCTGATGGATACCGTCGCAATGGATGTCCGGATTGAACGCAGCATCGCTGCCTCCTCGTTGCATTCAGATGATGCGGGTGGATCGGTGCAGTCCCGTCAGTGTAGGACGTTCGCGGCGCTTGCGGGAAAGGGAGCGGCGCGCACGCAATCCACGTCATTGTGCGCAAGCATAACAAACTAACTAGACCGTACAAATACGTGAAAACACCGAAGGACACGGCACCGAGCGCCCGTCACACTGCGCTTACATTATTTGCACTGGAGTATTGCGCATGACCAGCAAAGCGTCTCCCCGCTCCTATCTCGTCGGGCTGATCGGCTCGGGTATCGGCGGCTCGCTCACGCCCGCGATGCACGAGGAAGAAGGCGGCAAGCTCGGGCTCAACTATGTGTATCGACGGATCGACTTGCAGGCGCTCGCGCTCGAACCGTCCGCGCTGCCCGATCTGCTCGATGCCGCCGAATGCATGGGCTTCGACGGGCTCAATATCACGTATCCGTGCAAGCAGAGCGTGATCCCCTTGCTCGACGACCTCGACCCCGACGCCCGCGCGCTCGGCGCGGTCAATACGGTTGTCTTCAGGGATGGCAAGCGGATCGGCTACAACACCGACTGGTCGGGTTTCGCGCGGGCGTTCGAACGCGGTTTGCCGGGTGTGCCGATGGATCGCGTGGTGCAACTCGGCGCGGGCGGCGCGGGCGCGGCGGTGGCCCATGCCGCGCTGACCATGGGTGCGCGATCGCTCACGCTATTCGATTCGGACGACACTCGCGCGGCCGCGCTCGCAAGCGAACTCGCCGCGCGTTTTCCCGATCGCGAAGTCAAGAGCGGCGGCGATCTACGCGACGTGTTGCAGATGGCGAACGGCCTGATTCATGCGACGCCCACCGGCATGGCGAAACTGCCCGGCCTGCCCTTGCCCGCCGAGTTTCTGCACAAGGACTTGTGGGTGGCGGAGATCGTCTATTTCCCGCTCGAAACGGAGTTGCTGAAAGCAGCCCGCGCGCTCGGCTGCCGCACGGTGAGCGGCGGCGGCATGGCGGTGTGTCAGGCCGTGGATGCGTTGCGCATCTTTACCGGCCTCGAACCGGATGCCGAGCGCATGTTCGCGCATTTCCAGACCTTGCTGGAACGCTGAGCCCTTCGGCGCCCTCGAAACCAAAACGGCGGCACTCAGAAGTGCCGCCGTTTTGTCTTGGCTCGTCTTGGCTAGTCTTCACGGCGCACGAAGCGCAGCACTGCTTCGATGATCATCTCGCGATGCCGCGCCCGTGAACGCGGCCCGGATGGATCGCGCCCGAACGCCGCGCCCCACGTATGCCGATTCGCCACGCGATGAAAACAGAACGAGCTGATCATCAGATGCAGATCGATCGGGTCGATGTCCTCGCGAAAACGCCCCGCCGCGACACCGCGCGCAATCAGGTCTTCGATGGTCTTGATGACGGTCGAGTTACGCGCCTTGAAGGTCTTCGACTGCTCGATGTATTTCGCGCCATGCACGTTCTCGATAGTCACGAGACGCACGAAATCGCGATGCTTGTCGTGATAGTCGAACGTGAAGCCGATGAACTCGCGCATGGCCTCTTCCGGGTCCAGCTCTTCCAGCCTGAGCTCTTGTTCGAGCGCGCGGATGTCGCCATACACCTGCTCCAGCACGGCTTCATAGAGACCGTCCTTGCTGCCGAAGTAGTAATACAGCATGCGCTTCGTGGTGTTGGTGCGCTCCGCGATTGCGTCGACGCGCGCGCCGGTCAGACCCATTGCCGAGAATTCCTGCGTCGCGATGTCAAGGATGTTCCGCTTGGTCTCCTCAGGATCGTACTTGCGCCGCCCTTCCGAGGACGACGAGGGCGCAGCACTGGCGGCCTTGCTTCCTTTCTTCATTTTTCTGTCTGAGAACGGCATCGAAAATCGATTCTAGCATGGGGTTTCCAAGCGTCTTATGCGCTTCATCCCTATGCGCGGCATTTGTTTTCAAAGGCTTAACCTATAATTTTTCGGTCCCCGATGCGTGGTCCGCATCAATCAAACGAGAATCGAATGAAGCACCTTCAGGTACTTGCCGCATCCTTGCTGGGTCTTGGCGCCCTGCACGCGGCGGCGCAGACGCAACTGCCTCCCGGTCATCCCGCCACGCCGCAACTGCTTGCCGCCGAAGGCGTGATGACGAGCGCGAACATCGCGCGCGGCGCAGCCGACCTGTGTCATATCGACGCTGCCAAGGTGGCGCGTTTCAAGGACATGGCACGCAAGAACTTCCCCGATGCGCCCGACTTCGACGCCGAGTGGAAGCTCGGGCTCGCGCAGGCGCAACCGACGGTGGATCGCATCAACAAGCTGCAGACGAGCAATCCGGCGCAATACCAAAAGCAGATCGACGAAGCCTGCCCGGCGCTGAACAAGGGTATCGATGAAGCGACGGCACAGGCTCAATAAGCCGTCGTCCGAAGCGCCCTATTTGCGTTGCGCGTTGGCGTAGTGCAGGCGCTTCTCGACATACATCGCGGCATCGGCGCGTTGCAGCATCGGCTCGATGCGCTCGCCTTCGTGCGCGGTCGCGGCGCCCATCGCGAAGCTGAGCGGCATGCCCGAGTAAAACTGATTGTTCACTTCGAGCAACTGGCGAATGCCGTCCATCAGCGCCTCGCCGCCGCGTTCGTCCGTGCCGGGCAGCAGCACCATGAATTCGTCGCCGCCTATCCGCGCCGCCTGGAACGGCTTCTCCACCGCCTTCGAGAGCACTTCGCCCGCGCGGCGCAGCAAGGCGTCGCCGGCCGCGTGGCCGAGCTGATCGTTGACGGTCTTGAGGCCATTCACATCGACCGCGATGGCCGTCACGGGGAACGGACCCTTGCGCTCCAGCCGATTGATTTCATCGGCATAGAACGAGCGATTCTTGAGCTTGGTGAGCACGTCGTGCTTGCCGAGAAACTCCAGATACGCCTCGGCCTTCTTGCGCGCGGTGATGTCCGTGAGCGCGACGAGCACGAGATCCCAGCGCTTCTCGTGCCCCGGAAACACCGAAAATTGCAGGTGCACGTGCACCTCGTTGCCATCGAGCGAATAGTTCAGCACCTCGCGCTGATGAAAGAGCTTGTGCTCCCATAGCTCGATCAACTGCTCCTGAAAGTGCTGCTGCATGTCGTCGCGGAACACTTCCGGCAGACGCGCGAGCAAGGTCGCCTTGTCGGGCGCGGCGAACATGCGCAAGGTGTGCTGATTCACGTCTAGGACGTGAATCTCTTGCATGCATCGTTCGACGAATTCGGGATGCACGCTCGTAAAGGTACGGAAGTCGACGATACCCCGTTCGCGTACATCGTCGAGCAAGTCTTTCACGGAACTGAAGTCTTCCACCCACAGCGAAACCGGCGAATGCTCGAAAAGGCCGCGCGCATAAAGGCCGCTCGCCGCGGTCTGGCGGCGCATGGTTTCGAGTTCCGTGATGTCCTCGATGGTGACGAGCACACGGCTCCACGTATTCTCGTGCCCCGGCAAGATCGCGGCCTTGAGAAGCACGTCGAGACGCTTGCCGTCGAGCGTGTAGTTGACCGTCTGGCTTACGAAACGCGGTTCGCCGGACCAGAGTTGCTCCAGTTCGTCGATGTGCGTGGTCAGCATGTCGTCGCGAAACACGCGTTCGAGGTTTTGCACGAGATGATCGAGGTCTTTCGCGCCGAACAAGCCGAGCGTGCGCCGATTCACCTTCACCACCCGAATGCGTGAAGAGCATTCGACGATGCGCGCCGGGTCTTCTTCGAGGAACGCGCGCAAGTCGGTGACGCCCGCCGCGCGCCAGCGCTCGAACTGCTCGCGCACGGCGCTGAAGTCTTCGAGCCAGAGCGAGACCGGAGCGAGGTCGAACATGTCGGCATCGTCTTCCGGCACGCTCGCGGGGGTGAACTGTCCAGTGATTGGGCGCGGATCGTTTGGCATAAAAATCCCTTCGGCTCGCGTCGGAGCGCTATTCATCGCACGATTTGTCTCAATATTGTAGCGCGCCGCTTTTACGTCCCATCCGCTGATAAGCGAGCAGATACCGGGCGATTTTCCCGAATCAAGAGCGACGCCCGACTCAATTGAGGGGCGGATGCTACACTCGATCGAATAACGCGCCGCAAGTTCAACTCCCGATCGTAGGCATGCTTGCTGCAATCGGTTGCGTGCTGCCGTATTCAAGCGTGCATGACACACGTCCGCGGACCCTTTCAGTCCGCCAACTCCCAACACGCGACAAGGAGGCATGACTCTCATGGCTGATTTCCGCATCTGGTCCGACGAATTTCCCGCCAACGGTTACTTGACGCGCGAGCACGAGTTCGATCAGCAGGCTTTCGGCGTCTCGGGCGACAACCTTTCCCCGGCGCTGCAATGGGAAGACCCGCCGGCCGACACGCGAAGCCTCGCGCTTACCGTCTACGATCCCGACGCGCCCACCGGCAGCGGCTTCTGGCACTGGGTCGTGGTCAACATTCCCGCCGATGTCCGCTCGCTGCCGCGCAACGCGGGCAAGGCGGATGGCAGCCTCTTGCCGGCGGGCGCGCTGCAAATGCGCAACGACTACGGCACGGTTGGCTTCGGTGGCGCCGCGCCGCCGCGTGGCGACAAGCCGCATCGCTACATCTTCCGTATTCACGCGCTGAAGGCGGATCAACTGCCGCTCGATGCCAACGCGACCAATGCCGTTGCGCGCTTCATGACTCATCTCAACGAGATCGACTCGGCGACGTACACCGGTCTCTATCAGCTGAAATAAGCACCACGCTTCTTCTCCGGACGATGCGCGCATCGTCCGGCCGTTGAACGCGCCGCTCCTACCTCTCGCCTACCGATGGATTCCGAACAAGGTCTTCCCCTGCCGCAGCGTTATTGGGCCATCGCGGTGGTCGCGCTCGGCATTACGCTCGCGGTACTCGACGGCGCCATCGCCAACGTCGCGTTGCCGACCATCGCGCGCAATCTGCTGGCCTCGCCCGCGGATTCCATCTGGATCGTCAACGCGTATCAGCTCACCGTCACCATCTCGCTTTTGCCGCTGGCTTCGCTCGGCGACCGTATCGGCTACCGTCGCGTGTATATGGCCGGCCTCGCGGTCTTCACTGTCTCGTCACTGGCCTGCGCGATGTCCGGTTCGCTGCTCACGCTGACGCTAGCGCGAATCGTGCAGGGATTCGGCGCGGCGGGAATCATGAGCGTGAACACCGCGATCGTGCGCATGATCTATCCGCAAAAGCATCTGGGGCGCGGCATCAGCATCAATGCAACCGTGGTCGCGATTTCATCGGTGATCGGTCCGACGGTCGCCTCGGGCGTGCTCTCGGTCGCCACCTGGCCGTGGCTCTTTGCCATCAACGTGCCGATAGGACTCGTGGCGCTTGCCATCGGCACGAAGGCGCTGCCGCGCATGGACGGGCATCGCCGGCCTTACGACTACATCAGCGCGCTGATGAACGCGCTTTTCTTCGGGCTTGCCATCGTCGCGGTCGACGGGCTCGGGCACGGCGAGCATCGGCCGTATGTGATCGGCGAGTTCATCGTGACGGCGGTCATCGGCTACTTTTTCGTGCGCCGGCAATTGCGTCAAAGCGCGCCACTTTTGCCCGTCGATCTGTTGCGCATTCCAGTGTTCGCGCTATCGATTGGCGCGTCGGTGTGTTCGTTCTGCGCGCAGATGCTGGCGTTCGTGTCGCTGCCTTTTCTGCTGCAGAACGGCTTCGGCATGAGTCAGGTCGAAACTGGCTTCCTGATGACGCCGTGGCCGCTCGTGATCGTGTTCGTCGCGCCGCTCGCGGGCGTGCTCGCGGATCGTTATCCCGCTGGTCTGCTGGGCGGCATCGGGCTGGCGGTTCTGACCGTGGGTCTTGCGCTGCTCGCCACGACAGGCCCGCATCCGGATGCGTTCGATATCGGCTGGCGCATGGCGGTCTGTGGGCTTGGCTTCGGGCTGTTCCAGTCTCCGAACAACCGACAAATCATTTCTTCCGCGCCACGGCATCGCAGCGGCGGCGCGAGCGGCATGCTCGGCACGGCGCGGCTGACGGGGCAGACACTCGGCGCGGCTATCGTCGCGTTGATCTTTGGCGTCGAGCCGCAGCACGGGCCGCTGATCGCGCTTGGCGTAGGTGCTGGTTTCGCGGCGACGGCGGCTTTGGTTAGTCTTTTGCGGCTGACGGGGAAGCGTAGCGTCGAGACCGTTTGATGGTTCGGCTTTAGCCATGGTTTGGCCGATCACCGACGCGCCCCAGCCCCCACTTGGGCACACCCCTTGCTCTTCTTCGAATCAGGTATCCGCCTCTTGCGGTGCATCAATATTCGAGCAATGAAGGAGTGAAGCAATGGCAATTTCCCTTGACGGTTACAGGGTCGCGATTCTTGCATTGGACGGCTTCGAGCAAGCCGAACTAATCGAGCCGCAGCGCGCGCTCAAGGAAGCTGGCGCGCAGGTCGATGTCATTTCTCAAAAGCCCGGACAGATCCAGGGCTTCAAGCACGTCGACAAAGGTGACAAGGTCGATGTGGACCAAACCTTCGACGCCGCCAACGCATCCGATTACGACGCCGTCGTGCTGCCGGGCGGCGTGGTCAACGGCGACGCCATCCGCCTGGACGCCAAGGCGCAAAGCTTCGTGAAGGAAGCGGATCAGGCGAAGAAGCCCATCGCCGTGATCTGTCATGGCGGCTGGCTGCCGATCTCGGCGGGCATCATTGCAGGCCGCACGATGACGAGCTGGCCGAGCCTGCAGGACGACATTCGCAACGCGGGCGGCACTTGGGTCGATCAGGAAGTACAGATCGACGGCAATCTCATCACGAGCCGCAAGCCCGACGACATCCCCGCTTTCAACAAGGCACTGATCGACGCGCTCGGCAAGACGCGCGCCGCCTGAAACAAGAAGCGACGGGGCCACCGTATTCAACAAGAATCAACGACCAAAACGGAGTCGAGCCGATGATGCCGCGATCGTTGTTCGCAGGCTGTGCAAGTGCGATAACGCTGGCCGTTGCCTGCGCTGCTCACGCGCAGACCGGTGACGCCGCAAGCGCCAAGCTGTCGAGCGTCGACCAGCAGTTCGTGCAAGACGCCGGCACCGCGGGCGCGACCGAAATCGCAGCCAGCAAGCTCGCGCTCACGCATGCAAGCGGCAAGCAGGTTAAGGACTTTGCACAGCGAATGATCGCGGATCATACGAAGCTCGCGCACAGCCTGGATGGAATCGCAAAACGCCACGGCATGAGCGAGCCACCGAGCGCGGATTCGTCGGTGATCGGCAGCCTGCAAAATCTTCAGGGCGATGCATTCGACGATGCCTATATCCAAAAGGTAGCCGTCGATGGGCATCGCAAGGCCATGGAGTTGTTCAAGCAAGAAAGCGAGCAAGGCAATGACGCCGCGTTGAAGGCAGTCGCGGCGAAGGCGTTGCCCGTTATCGGCCATCACTACGCCATGGCGCAACAACTGGCGAAGGCAAAGGCGGCGTCATGAGCGTCTTTCAATTCATGGAAGTCATCGATGTATCCGACAGCCCTGCAACACGGCTGACCCGCGCCGTAGCGGACGCGCATGCAAGACATCGTCCGGCCTATGAGGATTCGACCATGCATATCACCTTTGCAGATGAAAAACCCGTGTTCGATGGCGACGACCTCGCCCTCCACTTCACCGCGCTCGTCGACTCCGAACCCGTCGTGTGCTCGATCAGCGCCGAAGCGCTGGAAGATCATTTCGGCGCTCCATCCGCGCGCGAGGACGATCTGCTTCCCGCATTCGAGCGCGGCGAGGCGCGCATTCGCGCGGTATGCGCCGAAGTGCTCGATGACAACGGCGGCGTGCCCGTCGTGCTGCGTAGCGGCTTGTTCCGCGTCGCGGGACTCGAACCGGATTGAGCAGGACTTACATCGTTAATCCTTTGTCCCGCGAGCGCACGCGCCCGGGCCGAACCACGCAACACTGAAAAGAAGGAGGGAATATGTCCCTGATCATCGCGGGTCGCTTCCAGACTTTTCCCGCTGCCGAAGCCGCGGCACAGCGCCTCTTCGAACGCGGCTTCATCGAAGAAGACGTCACCCTGTTCTTCGTGAATCCGGGCGGTCAACATGCGCGGCATCCGCTGGGTGGCGATGTCGGCACCGACGTTGGCGCGCGCTCCTCGCCCAAGGGCGCAGGTAAAGGCGTGACCATCGGTGCGGTCGTGGGCGCTATCGTCGGCGCGGCGCTCTTCGCCATCTTCAAGGCGCCGCTGATCGTCTCCGCCATTGCAGCGGGTGTCGGCGCTTACGTTGGCTCGCTGGCGGGCGCGATGTCGCATACCAAGACCAAGGAGTCGGCTCACACCGAAGCGGCGCCGCGTCATGCGGGCGTGCTGGTCGCGGTGCATGTGTCGCCGGAGAATTCGAACGATGCCGCCACCATCTTGCGCGATGCAGGCGGCGTCGATGTCGAACGCGCTTCGGGCCGCTGGCAGCAAGGCAAGTGGAGCGACTTCGACCCGTCCAAGCCGCCGAAGCCGGTGGAAAAGTTTGCGGAACATCGTGCCTGAAGCGAATGACTGCGGAAAGCGGTCTGCCGGGCACGCCGCGTGCGTCTACTCGTACCAGAGCCAACGTGCCGGATGTTGCACGATGGCAAGATCCAAACTAATAGGAGGTGTCATATGAGCACGAACGTCGTATCGGTACTCAACGATCTCATCGAAACGTCCAAGGACGGCGAAAAGGGTTTCCTCAAGGCCGCCGAAGAGACGCGTGACGCAAGCCTCAAGCTGCTATTCCAGGACCGCGCGCAAGCCTGCACGACCGGCGCACGCGAGTTGCAGGAAATCGTTCAGCGTCTGGGCGGCACGCCGGAAACGGGCGGCTCGGTTGCAGGCGCGCTGCATCGCGGCTGGGTCGATGTCAAATCGGCCGTCACCGGTCACGGCGATCACGCGATTCTCGCCGAATGCGAGCGCGGTGAAGATTCCGCTAAGAAGAACTATCGCGAAGCACTCGACAAGGATCTGCCCGCCGATGTGCGTGCCGTGGTCGAACGCCAGTATCAGGGCGTGCTCGAGAACCACGACCGTATCCGCGATCTGCGCGATCAGTACGCTGCAGCGAAGTCCTGACTCGGTTTAGCGTCGAAGCCGCGAGGTTGGCGGCTCGTGATGCGACAGTCGCCGCGCCAAGTGCGCGGCGATTTTTTATTGCGGCGCGCGCGTGTGGAAGCGAAAGATCAAAGAGAAACGGCCGCTTGCGCGGCCGTTTCAGTTAAGCAGCAGGCAACGACGAAGGCTTACTGCGGCTGACCCTTGTCGTTCGTCCCGAGCGCGGAAGCCGCAGCGGCCGCCGATGCGCCCTTCAGTTTGTGCGCCTTGTCTTGCTGATGCAGATACGTGCCTTTCTGCTTCTTCGCCGGAGCGGCAGCGGCGTCGGAAGCCGCTTGCGCGAATGCCGTCGTCGAGAATGCGAGTGCCAGCGCGCCAATCAAGGCCATCTTTTTCGTCTTCATAAGAGCTCCATTTGCCGTGGCCCTTGGATGCATCGCGAAGGAAGCATTCGCAGGCCGGCTTTGCGTAACGTCCTCGAACGGACGTACTTCGTTTTAAGGTAGCAAAGATGCTGCGAGGGTATTGCGTGTCATGCCCGTCTGCGACTTTCGCATGGCCGCGCGCACGTTCTCCACGCTGCTCATGCAAGAACCCGCGCTAGAAGCCTGGCCTCATCGTTCAAGAGAGCGATTCGCCAAACTTCCGCGCGGGTTCCGGTACTGCGACTGCTACACCGCGACCCGCCGTGACGAGCCGGGCATACGCACTATGCCATTAGTTGGCAGCGATTTTAAGATGGTTTTTCACGGAAGCAACACCGGAAACCTGCTTTACGGTTTCTTCGGCGGCGGTCTTGTCTTCCGCCGACGGCACCGTGCCGGTAAGCGAGACGACGCCGGCGCGCGTCTTGACGTGAATATGCGTCGACTTGACGTTCTTCGCTTGCAGCAGTTCGGCCTTGACCTTGGTCGTCACTGCGCTGTCATCGACCTTTTGGCCAACGGACGTGTCCGTCGAACCCGAGTTCGTCGTCGTGGTCTGCGCGTTCACGTTCAGCGCGAACACCACACATGCGATACCGCCAGCAGCTTTGAGGAATTGAGTCGTCTTCATGGCAATACTCCATTTTTTCGATTTTCGATACTGCGCGTCCGCGGCTTTGAGCCTGTTTGCGGAACGCCCCGTGGGTGCTGCTTTTAGTGATGCTCGATCACGTTCGCCGCGTGTTGCACGAATCGTGTCCCCCTACCGCAACTTGCGTGCCGTGCCCCGTCAAAAGTGCTTAGTGGGTCTCCGCACGCAGCAAAAAAGCCCGACGAATCAAAGGGCTTGGCGCTTCTCGAAGTCGTCCTCGGCAAGCGCGGCATCAACCGCTCAAGTCCAATCCATAAGCCCGGGAGGGCGCGGCGCTTTTGTCTGAGTGCGTGTAAAAAGTGCGCGAAAGCATCGCTTCGCCAAGTGAAAACAAGCCGTGGACAAAGATCGAAACGTAGATGCAGCAGGCATCCGATGCGCATTGGCATAACCATTGCTTTAGTCCTCGTTACGAACACCTCTCAGTCCAGAATAACGAGGATTAGCAAGCAATGCCGCCTACACTCGAACTTCGCACCAAGCAAAGCCTCGCACTCACCCCGCGCCTTCAGCAGTCGGTACGCCTGCTGCAGTTGTCGTCGCTGGAGTTTCAACAGGAGTTGCGTAACGCGCTGGACACGAATCCGTTTCTCGAATACGACGAGTCGCAAACCGAAGACAACGCCCTTTCCGCCGACAACGGCAATTCGATGAGCGACTCGCCGCTCTCGAATTCGTCCGACAATGCGACCGAAGCGCCAATGGCCTCCGAAAGCAGCATGGACAGCGACTCCGGCGGCGACAACAATTCGCGCGACGACTCCATGAGCGACTACTCGTCCGATCCGTTCGGCCGCAGTTCGACGCGCAACAGCGGCGACGGCGAAGGTTCCGATCCCGCCGACTGGGTACGCATCGAGCCGTCGCTGCATGAGACCTTGCACGATACTCTGCGCCTCTATCAACTCAGCCAGCGCGACCGCGCGATTGCCCAGCTCATCATCGAAGCATTGGATGACGACGGCTATCTGCGTCAGGAACTGAGCGAACTCGCCGATGTGGTCGATATCGAACCGGCGCTGACCGAAGACGAACTCACTATCGCACTCAAGCTCGTGCAGTCGCTCGACAAGCCGGGCGTCGGTGCGCGCAACCTCTCGGAATGCCTGACCCTGCAGCTCGATGCGATGCCCGAAGGCACGCCGGGCCGCGCCGTCGCACGCGAGATCGTGGGACATCATCTGGAACGGCTTGCACGCCGCGAGCAGGCCGAACTGCAAAAGAAGATCGGCTGCAGCGCGGAAGAACTGCGTATAGCGTGTGCGCTGGTGCGTCGTCTCGACCCGAAGCCCGGCGAGAACTACGGCGCGAGCGAAGACAACTACGTGGTGCCAGACGTCATCGTGCGTCAGGTCAAGAAAAGCTGGGTCGTCACGATCAATCCGGCGGTGTTGCCGCGCGCGCGCATCCACCGCATGTACGCGGAATTGTTCGCGCAGTCCGCTGGCGCAAGCCGTTCGCCGCTCGCGCAACAGTTGCAGGAAGCGCGCTGGCTGATCCGCAACGCGCAGCAGCGCTTCACGACGATTCAACGCGTGGCCGAATGTATCGTCTCGCATCAAAAGGCGTTCTTCGATTACGGCGAAATCGCGCTCAAGCCGCTCGTCCTGCGCGATGTCGCCGACGAGCTCGGCCTGCACGAATCGACCATCTCGCGCGCCACGGGCAACAAGTACATGTCGACGCCGCGCGGCATCTTCGAATTCAAACACTTCTTCCCGCGCGAACTCAGCACGGAAAGCGGCGGTACATGCTCCGCTGCCGCCGTGCGCGCGCTGCTCAAGGAAATGATCTCGAAGGAAAACTCGCGCGACCCGCTATCGGACGTGAGCCTTGCCAAGATGCTCGCGGATCAGGGCGTAATCGTCGCGCGCCGCACGGTGGCGAAGTATCGTCATCTGATGAAGGTGCCGCCCGCCGAGTTGCGCCGCCAAGCCTGAACGCACGCAGATTTCACGCGCTGACGCATTGGGCGACGACCCGGTCAAGAGAGTCGCCTCGTAGCCTCAGCACGCAGCCGCCCTGTCAACGGGCGGTTTTTTTTATGCGCGGCCGAATCGCCGCGTTTAGTCGACGCGCTAACGCCAGCCTGCTTCCCGATGCGTGCGTCTGCGTGCCGCCGTTGCCGCCAGCTCCGCGCCGAGCAGAAACACCGCCGCCGAATAGTAGAGCCACATGAGGATGATCGCGAGCGACCCCGCCGCGCCGAACATGTTAGCCGTGCCCGCATGCGCGAGATAAAACGCAAACAGTCGCTTGCCCGCCTCGAACAACATGGCCGCCGCGGTTGCGCCTAACGCGGCGTCGCGCCACATCATGCGCGTGGTCGGCAAGAACTTGAGCAGAAGCGTGAACGCGAGCGTGAGCATGCCGAGTGAAATCGCGCGCTGCGTGACGCTCGACAGAATGATGAACGGATTGCCGTCGCCGAAAGCCCAATGGCCGAGCACTTCGACGAGCGCATCGAGCACGAGCAACGCAACCACCAGCAAGCCGGAGCCGACGACCAGGCCGAAGGACATCAGCCGAACGCGCAGCAGCGAGACGATGCTTTCCTTCGCGCTCACGATAGGCGTGGGCCAGATCACGTTGAGCGCGCTATGCAGCGATGAAAACGTCGCCGACGCGCCGATCAGCACGCCGCCCGCCGAAAGCAGCGCCGTGCTGCGCGCGATATCCGCGTGCCACGCGTTGGCGACGATGGCTTCGAGCGCGTGCGCCGCATCGGGGCCGACCACGCCGCTGATTTCATCGAAGAGTCTGCCTTGCACGGCATCCGCGCCGAAGAAAACGCTCGCGACCGCGATGACGATGACGAGCGTCGGCGCCAGCGAGAACGCCGCGAAAAACGAAATCGATGCGGAGAACATCAGGCAATGGTCCTGAATCCATTGCCTGACGGGATCGACGAACCACGCAACCCAGCCAAAACGCGACGTGCGGCCGACAGCGACAGGCGTGGAAGAGGTCGGAACTTCTCGGGTCATCGGCGTGAGCTTGGCGGTTATCAATCGCCGATGTTAACGCCGCTTCGAAAGACGTGCGTAAAACGGCGCGCCGCAAGTGCAACGCGGCACGCCGTATCGATCGTTAATGCGTGCTCAGACCTTGTCTTCGTCGTCCGCGGGGTCAGCGTCTTCGTCGAGCAGGCCGCGCGTTTCGTCCTCGATGTCGTCCGGCAGAATGTCCGCGTCCGGTTCGAGATTGTGGTCGCCATCGGCGGATGCTGCCTCGCCGGTGCCGTAGCGGTCGGTATCGCTCGCGAGTTCGGCTTTGGACTGGCCGAGCGCGTGGGCATCGAGTTCGTCTTCGATGTCGCCCGGATGACGCATTTCGCCCTGCACGTCGGAACCGCTATCCGAGGAATCGCTCGGACCTAACGCGCCTGTGCCGTGCCCCTTGCCAACTTCGATCTCGCCTTCTTCATTGGGATTCAGAGTGCTTCCGCTCATCGTGACCTCCTTCGTTTCGTGTCGAAGGTTGAAGCGCAAGGAGCGTTCCGCGCAAGCCTTGCGGCGTCGAATGGCGCGCACAAATAAAAACCCCGCGCCGTGTAGAGGCGCGGGGTTTTCTGGTTACACGTTCATGCCTTGGCGGAAGGCCGTCTTGCCTGCGTCGATGTACTCGCGCCCTGGCGCACCGTCTTGACGGTCTGCTCGGTGACGGAAGTCGCGGTTGCGACGCTGCGCAGATCCGACAGGAACGAATCGCGCCACACGGACAGATTGTTCTCGCGCAGCGGCGCCATCATGTCGGCGTGACGCGCCTGGCGTTCGGCGAGCGGCATCGACAACGCACGTTCGAGCGCTTCGGACATCTGCGACAGATCGAACGGATTGACGACGAGCGCGCCCGGCAGTTGATCCGCCGCCCCGGCAAATTGCGACAGCACGAGCGCGCCCGGATCGGCCGGGTCTTGCGACGCGACATATTCCTTCGCCACGAGATTCATTCCGTCACGCAGCGGCGTGACATATCCGACCTGCGAAAGCCTGAAAAGCGCCATCAGCAGATTGCGTTCGTATTTGCGGTTGAGATATTGAATCGGCGTCCAGTCGAGTTGCGCAAAACGGCCATTGATACGCCCCGCTTCGCCTTCCAGGTTCTGGCGAATGCGCTGATATGTCTGCACGTCCGAGCGTGTCGGCGGCGCGATCTGCACGAGCGAAACGCGGCCATGCCAGCCCGGCGCGTTGAGCAAAAGGCGCTCGAAAGCCTGGAAGCGCTCGACGAGGCCCTTCGAATAATCCAGCCGATCGACGCTCATGATGAGCTTGCGGCCACGCATGCTGTCGCGCAGGCTCTTGACCTGCTTGCGGTTGGAGAACTGATCCGCTGCCTTGGCGATGGCGTCCGGATAGATGCCGATCGGATACGCGCCCACTTTCAGCATGCGGCCGAACGCCTGCAACATGCCGTCTTCGCTCAGATGACCACGCCCGCTACGTTCGACGTAATCGGTGAAGGACTGCTTGTCGGCATCGGTCTGAAAGCCCACGACGTCGTACTGACACATGCCGGCAATCAGTTCCTCGTGCGGTGGCACGGTCCGCATTACTTCCGGCACCGGAAACGGAATGTGCAGAAAGAAGCCAATCGGATTCTGGATGCCGATCTTGCGGCACTCCTGCGCGAACGGCAGCAAGTGATAGTCGTGTACCCAGATGATGTCATCCGGCTTGATGAGCGTCTTGAGCTTCGCGGCGAGTCCCGCGTTCACGCGCATATAGCCCGCGTATTCCTCGCGATCGAAACGCGACAGGTCGTTGCGATAGTGGAAAGTCGGCCACAGCGTGGCGTTCGAAAAACCACGGTAATACTGGTCGTAATCGCGGCGCGTCAGGCCGACGGTGGCATACGTCACATTGCCGTTTTTCTCGATGACAGGGTCAGCCGCTTCACCGACGATCTCGCCGCTCCAACCGAACCATACGCCGCCCGTCTCCTTGAGCGCATCCAGAACGCCGATGGCAAGGCCGCCCGCGCTGGGCTTGCCTTCCTGGATCGGCGCGACGCGATTCGAAACCACGATCAATCTGCTCATTACAGCATCACCTCTCAGTTGTCGTTGCTTGCTCGAATTGGCGGCTGAAGATATGCAAGAGCCGTGCCTTTTTAAGACACGGGCAGGATGAAAATTCGTATCCAAGTGTTACGAACGAAATCGGACACGCGGTAAGCCGCCGCCGCGTAGAAGTTTTTGCTCTTTCGTCGAAGGAAACAAAGGCGGTGAAATCAGGAATCCTGCTCCGAACCCAGGTCGCGCTGATAATCGATTCCCTCGCGGCGCACGCCGCCCTGATTGTGCTCGCCGTCGGGCGGAGCGTCAGGTGCGGGGCGGTTCTGGCTGGCGGGATCGTGTTCGATCGGCGGTGCCGGCGCGGCTTCGCCACCAGCGGTTTTAGCCGCCTCGGCGCGTGCTTCGCGCTTGGAAGAGTGACGCGCGGAGCGTCGGAGTGCGGGATGCCTCATCAATGCCTCCAGAGAAGAAGGCCGTCGAAAATGACGTCGGCGGCGTCGGACCGATCTTGTCGCAATGCATCTTTGTTTGAAAATCGACCGGACACTGATTGCAGCGCCGGTCATTGTTGCTGGCTACGTTGTAATCCCTACCTTCGAGATGGAAACTTATTCAAAGCCTGCACAGATTCAGTGAATGGTCGAAAGTCCGCCAATTCCCTTATTGCACGTGCGGCGCTTCGTTCGGTCCGGGCGGCGGGTCGCCAATGGGCTGCATCGGTTGTTCGGGCGGCTCGCGAGTCGGATCGGGATTCGTGTCGGGCGGGATCGGCGTGGGCGGCGGCTGATCGGGCGGCGTCACGGGCGGGTCCGGCGGCTGGGGCGTCTGCGCGCTGATTCGAGCGCTATCGGATGCGAAATCGGGCATGTCAGGCTCCTTGCGGTCTTGTGATCGTAATCGCCGCATCCACGCTCCTTTTTCCTGCGGTTTCCCGCGCGTGGATGGCAGTCAGAAGTCAGCAAGGCCTATGCCCTTGTTTCTTCCAAATTACGCCTACCTCACGCCAGGACTCCGCTTCATTATCGGCGCTGAATCCGCATGCGACAAATAAAAAAGCCCGCGCTTTGCGAGCAGCGGGCAATGTTTTGTCTAAAGATAAACGACGTTCAGGTATTTTCGCTATCCGCGTCAGAAAGGTCTCCGCCTTCTCCGACGGCTGCCTTGCCAGCAGCATCCTCGCCGTATTCGACGAGCCGGTTATACAGCGTCTTCAGGCTGATGCCGAGAATTTCCGCCGCCCGCGTCTTCACGCCGCCGCATTGTTCGAGCGTAGCGAGAATGAGCTGCCGATCAGCCTGCGCGAGCGACGTGCCGAAGGGAATCGTCACCGCCGTGCCCGCAGAAGGACGCGACAGTGAAATCTGCAGCGGCACGGTGGCCGTGCTATCCGAATCCGTACCCGACATGATGTACGCGCGCTGCACGTAGTTCTTCAACTCGCGCACGTTGCCGGGCCAGTTGTAGGACGCGAGCATTTCACGCACGGCGGCGGGAAACACCTTCTTCGTGTTGTAACGCGAGTTGAGTTCGTCGAGGAACGCCTGCCCGAGCAATTCGACGTCCGTGCCGCGTTCGCGCAGCGGCGGCAGGTTGATCGGAAACACGTTCAGGCGGTGATACAGGTCGAGCCGCAGTTTGCCTTCGAGCACAGCCTGCTCGGGATCGCGATTGGTCGCAGCAATCAGGCGCACGTCTGTTTCGAGTTCCTTCGTGGTCCCGACGCGCATGAACATGCCGGTTTCGAGCACGCGCAACAGCTTCACTTGAAGCTCGATAGGCATCTCGGTGATTTCGTCGAGGAACAGCGTGCCGCCGTTCGCGCGCTCGAAATAACCCTTGTGCTGCCGGTCCGCGCCTGTGAACGAGCCGCGTTCATGGCCGAACATTTCGGATTCGATCAGGTTCGGCGAAATGGCGCCGCAATTCACCGCGATGAACGCGTGCTTGCGTCGCAGGCTCAGCTCGTGCAGCGTCTGCGCGGCGACTTCCTTGCCGGTGCCGGACTCGCCGATCAACAGCACGGACGCTGCCGTCGGTGCCACGCGGCCGATCTGATCGTAGACCGTTTGCATGGCCGGCGAATTGCCGAGCATCAGCCCGAAGCGGCCCATGCGGCGCAACTCGCCACGCAAGGTGCCGATTTCCGCTTTCAGGTCGCCGGCGCGCGGCAGGCGCGAAAGGATCGCCTTCACGCGCTGCATGTTGATGGGTTTGACCAGATAATCCGCCGCACCCATCTTGAGTGCGCTGACCGCGGACTCGACGGTCGCATGGCCGGTAATGACGATGAACTCGACGCCCGAGCGCGGGTCCAGATCCTCGAACAGATCGACGCCGGTGCCGTCGGGCAGCTTGAGGTCGGTAAACACGACGTCCGGCGTCTGCCGCACGAGCTGGATGCGCGCCTCGCGCAAGTCGCCTGCCGTGGCTGTCGTCAGTCCGTCTTCGCCGATGATCGCGGCTAGCGCCTCGCGGGTACTGGGATCGTCATCGACAATCAATACATGTGGCATTGCGTCTCGATATTTCCAAAGCGTTTTCAGGGTCACACGCCAGGTGCGGCGTGGTCTTCTCCGGGCGATGACACGGTGGACTGCCCGGGCCGGTGCGGCTTTCGGTCATGCGCCCGTTGTGGCTCGAGCTCGAAGTGCATGACGCAAAAAGCGCGAGAAATAGAATAATTTCCGATGCGCTGTACGCTTGGGTCTCTCAGCCGTAAGTTTTTCCATTTAGGCAACTTATGGCGGATATTCGTTGATTATAAAGGTTTATCGACATAAAAACGCACGCCGGTCGGGCGTGCGTGGAGTTCGTTCAAACGCGGCGGTGATGAAAACGCCTTCCGGCAGCACTCCGTCGCTCGCACTTGAACGACGGTCGTGAACTACTGCGCGTCAGCTTCGCGGGAAATTCCAGGCGTCTGCCGTGCCGCCTACGCCGTGACCATTCACCTCATGCGGCGCGGGCAGGCGACTCGACGGCGTCAGCACCTTGCCGCCCTCGTCTTCCCAACGGTGCAGATCGCGGGCCGTGCGACGTGTGGCAGCATCGCGCGATTGCGCCCATTTCCATGCAAGCACGCTGCCCACCGCGAACAGCGCCCCGAAAATTCCGATTGAAGGACGTGCCATCTCGTTTTCTCCCTTGATTATCTAAATCGCTGTTTGTGCCTTGATTTCGCCGATGCGCGCTCTTGACTACCCAGCGCGCTTCGATCAGCGGACAACCAGAAGCCCGATGAGAAAGCCCGCGCCCGCCGCGATACCCAGCGATTGCCACGGATTTTCGCGCACATATTTTTCGGTGCACTCGACGCTGGTCTTGTAACGCGTCTGCGCGCTTGCTTGAGCGTCTTCGAGCGCGGAGCGCGCCGAATCGACGTGATCGCGAAGGCGCGTGCGCAAGGCATCGACGCCCTCGCCCGGCAGCGACGCCGAGAGCCGCAACAACTCTTCCGAGTCGTTGAGCAGCACCTTGATGTCTTCGATAATTTTCTGCTTGCCCAACGCAAGCTGGACAGTCGTCTCAGTCATGAAATCAGGTCCTTGCCTTAGAAATGTGGGGGTGAAGTCTGAAGCTTTGCGTATCTCAATGCGTTTCAGCGCCCGCGAGCGCCTTGGCCACACCGTGCATCGTGAAACGCATGCGCAGATTGCGCAGGACGCCGCCGGCCATCAACGCGACGCCAAGCATGCCGAACACGGCGCTCGTGACGTTCGCCGCACGCGAGAGCGCAGGTGTGCCCGCCGCGTAACCGAGCACGGCACACATGAGCGCGGTCACCAGCGCGACCAGAGCCCAATGGTAAATGTCGATCGGCTCGCGCACCGCGAGTTCCTGTCCGCCGCGCGTCGGCCGCACGGGCTTGCTGGCGTTGCCACCGAAGTTGCCGACCATAGTGCCGTCGCGCGTGGCGGTGTCGAAGTCGAGCGTATCGTCCATGATGCGTGTTACCTCTCTCGCTGCCGTCCGCTCGCAGTTGCGATGCACACCGACCGCTTGTTGCGAGCTTGTTCGAATAAGGATAACTCCGTCCTTGCAGCTTTCATGCCAGCCATCTGTGACGGCGTCCAGGAAATGTTCTGCCCGAAGTGGTCCGCGCAAGCCATCACGAAACCGGGTAAGTATTACGCTGTGGACGTGTAAATTCCCCGAGCGGAGCGAGAACCTTGCCGGAAGTCACGCGACGCACATGTGCCAATCAGACAAATTGGGCGATGCCGAACGCCGCACGTTGCCGCAAAGTCGTTGCGAATGGTTAAATAGCGTTTATGAGATGGACTTGTCCGTCTACGGAAAACATCGACCCGCCTGACGAGCGATCGTACGAATGGATCGCGAGCTTGCTTGCCGTCAAACCAAGCGACGTGTTGCTGCCAGGAAACGCCCGAAACTGGCGGCATCAAGCCGAAACTCAGCTAACGCGGCCGGTTCGCATGCTTGGCGCCGCTCTCGCGCATCGACATGCGCCACCACGCTTGACCGATGCCTGGCCGCCATCCGCTCAACCATATTGGCAGAACTCAGGACATATCAGCACACATGGCGACAACCGATCTGGACCCGCCCATCGCCGTCGGCGATACAGCCGCGCAGAAAAAGCGCAATGCGGGGGAAGTGCCGGGCTTGAGATCGTACGGACTGCTGTACGGCTCATCACCCGTGATGCAGGAGTTGTACACGCAGATCGAACGCGTCGCCGGCACCGATGCGACCGCGCTCATCATCGGCGAGTCGGGCACCGGCAAGGAGCTCGTCGCGCGGACCATCCACGATAAAAGCGCGCGCAAGGACGCACCGTTCATTGCCGTGAATTGCGGCGCGATTCCCGACAACCTCATCGAAGCGGAACTCTTCGGTCACGAAAAAGGCAGTTTCACGGGCGCGGTATCGGGACGTATCGGCTACTTCGAACACGCGAATGGCGGCACGCTTTTTCTCGACGAAGTGACGGAGATGTCGCCCGTGCGGCAGGTGAAGCTCTTGCGCGCGCTCGAAACCGGCACGTTCTTTCGGGTCGGCGGCAACGATCTCATCAGCTCCGACGTTCGAGTGATCGCCGCGACCAACCGCGATCCGATTGCCGCCGTGAAGGAAAACGGCTTGCGCGAGGACTTGATGTACCGGCTCGCCGTGTTTCCGCTGCGCGCGCCGCCTTTGCGCGAACGCGATTCGGACCGCGAACTGCTCGCCCAGCATTTTCTGTCCGAAATGAACGCGCAGGAGGGCACGAGCAAGGCCTTCAGCAAGCGCGCGCTCGACGTGCTGCGCACCTACTCGTGGCCGGGCAACGTGCGCGAACTCAAGAACACGGTGTATCGCGCGTTCATTCTCGCGGAGAAGACGGTGGAGATCGCGCATCCGCATCTGGCATCGCGCGTGAAGAAGCCCGTCACTCAGGGCGATGCGATGAACGTCTGGGTCGGCACGCCGCTCGCGGATGCGCAGAAGCAGATCATCCTCGGCACGCTCAAGCATTGCGGCGGCGACAAGCGTCGTGCCGCGAAAGCGCTGGGCGTAAGTCTCAAGACGCTCTACAACCGCCTTGGCGCCTATGAAAACGAGGACACCGAATCAGGCGAAGCCCCTTCCGGCGGCAGCAACGAAAGTTGAGCGTCCGTCCTTCATGGACGAACAAAAGGCGAGTGCGTGAAAGCGTTCTCGCCTTTTTTATGGAGCGTTGAGCTACGCGTTCCCGCTGCTTGCAATTTCTTGCAATTTTCTCGAACCGGTAATTAGAAGCATGCTTCAAAATGCGCGAAGCTCGCGACATGCACGTGTCGCGCATTCTTACGTGGCGGGGCTTTGGCGGCGATTCCTCAAGGAGATTCGCAGCCTGGCTCACGGCGCCTGGGCAGACGAAGGAAACCAGCAACATGCAGATCAGGGTTGAATGGCGCGGCAAGCGCGCCGCCGCGCTTGCCGCGATCGTGTCGGGCGCTATCGCCTGCGTGAGTCTCAGCGGCTGCAATTCCCTCTATAGCGAAGGCGCGACGGCTGGTGCCGGTATCGCCGGTGCGGCTATCGCGGGCAAGGTGACGAGCAATGCGGCGGTCGCCACGGGTATCGGTCTTGGCGCGGTGGCGGCGGCGCGGGCGGGCGTGCAGTACTCGCAGCGCATCGTGCATACGGACACGCAGGACAAGATCGCGTCGGTCGCCGGCCCGCTCGACGTCGGCTCGGTGGCGCCGTGGATCTCGGTGCATTCGGTGCCTATCGAAGACGACGAGAAAGGCCGCGTGACAGTGAGCCGCCAGATCAGCAGCGGTACGCTCGACTGCAAGGAAATCGTCTTTTCCGTCGATCGCGACGCGACCAAAGACCGTGCCGCCGACAGCGCGTTCTACGTGGCATCCGTGTGCCGCGACGGCGACAAGTGGAAGTGGGCATCGGCCGAACCGGCGACGCCGCGTTGGGGCTCGCTGCAATGACGGAGCGCGTGGCGGTATCCATGGCGCTGCGCCTTGGCTGCATCGCGGCTTTCGCGGCGGCGTGCGTCGCGATGAGCGGCTGCGCGTCGATTGGCGCGGCAAGCGGTGCGCTCGCGGGCGTGGCGACGGGCGCGGTGACGACCAATCCGGCTATCGGCCTGGGCGTCGGCATTGCGGTGCAGGCCGCGACCGACGAAGTCGTGAAGCGCGTGACGAAGTCTCTGCATCAGGATCAACAGGTTGCCATTGCGGTGACGGCGGGCATGTCGGACATCGGCGAGACGCGACCCTGGAAGGTCAAGCACACCTTGCCGGTGGAAAATGGCCACGGCCAGGTGCGAGTGCTGCGCGAGGTCAAGAGCGCGCTTGCGAGCTGCAAGGAATTCGCGTTCTCCGTGGCGGATGGCGACGATCCGAGTTCGCATGAAGACTGGTTCATCGCGACGGCGTGTCAGCAAACCGAGGGATGGAAGTGGGCTTCGGCGGAACCGGCGGTCGAGCGGTGGGGAAATCTACAGTAGGCGGGAGACAGTCGAACCGCTTTTTTGCTTAGAGGCTTCGAACAAGAAGCGCGGCGAGTCCGCGCTTTTTTGTTGGCTTCCATTCTGGCGATGGCTTGATGTTGGCGGGCCAGTGCAGTGCGAGCCTGCCGCGCCGTTCGTTGACCGTTGCCGTGCGCCTGCTACTTTCGAAAACGGCGTGACGAGTACTCGCTTCTCCTTGCCTCGACCTTCAGCGTTCTCACTTGCCTCCAGCACGACGTGATGATCAAAGCCCCAAAGAAAAACGCGGCGTCCTGAACGGCCACCGCGCCTTTCCCCGCAAAAACCACCAATAGCCTCAAGCCTCCACGTCCTCCAGACTCAGCATCTCCGTCTGATCGTTGTACGAGAAGATCTCGCCATAACGACCCCAGTCGATGACCGCATCCAGCGTTTCCTGCGCGGCCTTGTCGGAGAGGAAGTCTTCCAGTTCCTGCTCGAAGCGCACGCGCGGCGCGCGATGCCCCGGCCGCTCGTTCAGCACCTTCTTGATCCGCGCCGCGAGCGGCACGTGCCGCAGCAGATGCTCGGCGAACATCATCTTGCGTTCCTGCGTGCCGAATTCGGCGAACACGCGCGCCTGCGGCGTCAGGAAAATATCGCCTTCGCGCACGTCGGCGAAACCGAGATGCTGCAGCACTTCGGCCACCGGAAAGAGTTCATCGACCTCGAGATGCAGCGTGCGCGCAATTTCCGGCATGTCCGCGCGACCGTGATACGGCTCCGCCGCGAGCGTTTCGATGAGACCCGCCATCAGATTGGTCGACACCGACGGCAGCCAGCTTCCGAGCTCGAGTCCCTTCTTCTTCGATTCATCCAGTTGCCGCGCGGTCATCTTCGCGTAAATGTCGTCGACGAGACGCCGGAACGCCGGGTCCAGACGATTGCGCGGATGCTTGAACGGCACCTTGATCTCGGCCATCACGCGGCCCGGATTCGACGACAGCACCAGAATGCGGTCGCACATGAACACCGCTTCCTCGATGTTGTGCGTGACGATCAGCACCGACTTGATCGGCATGCGCCCTTGCGTCCACAAGTCGAGCAAGTCGGTACGCAAGTTCTCGGCGGTCAGCACGTCGAGCGCGGAAAATGGCTCGTCCATGAGCAGCAAGGTCGGATCGACGACGAGCGCGCGCGCAAAACCCACGCGCTGCCGCATGCCGCCCGACAATTCGCGCGGATAGGCATTCTCGAAACCGTCCAGCCCGATCAGGTCGATGGCCGCCAACGCCCGTTCACGTCGCTCGCGCGCCGCCACGCCCTGCGCTTCCAGACCCGCTTCCACGTTTTGCATGACGGTCAGCCACGGGAACAGCGCGAACGTCTGGAACACCATCGCGACGCCCTTCGCCGGTCCGCGCAAGGGCTCGTTCAGATAAGTGACGTCGCCGGCAGTCGGCTCGATCAGTCCGGCGATGATGCGCAACAGCGTCGATTTACCCGAGCCCGAACGTCCGAGCAGACCGACGATCTCGCCTTCGCGCAGCGAGAGGTTGGCGTCGTCGAGCACGAGCAGTTCGCCCTGGGTCTTGTTGAATCCGCGGCTCACGTTCTGCACGCGCAGGATTTCCGCGCCCAGGCGCGGCGGCGTGCCGGGCACGCTGGGCGCCGGCGTGCCCGTCGTGCGCGATGCGCCCGGCGTGTTGGGGTTTTGCGTGTTCTTGGTGTTCTGCATCGGAACTCGTCCTCAATCCAGTCGAAGTCTTGCTTCGGCGTAGGCGTACAGCGGGCGCCACAACAATCGGTTGAACAGCGTGACGAAAAGCGACATCACGGCAATGCCCAGGATGATCTTCGGATAGTCGCCATCCGCAGTGGTCTGCGCGATATACGCGCCGAGCCCGTGCGCGACGACGCTCGTCTTGCCCCACGACACCGCCTCCGCAACGATGCTCGCGTTCCACGCGCCGCCCGATGCCGTGATCGCGCCGGTGATGTAGTACGGGAAGATGCCCGGCAGCATGGCCTTTTTCCACCATTGCCAACCGCGAATCTGGAAGTTGGCCGCGGCCTCGCGGTAATCGTTCGGATACGCCGATGCCCCGGCAATCACGTTGAAGAGGATATACCACTGCGTTCCGAGCACGATCAACGGCGAAAGCCAGATATCCGGGTTCAGATGCCAGCGCACGATGGCGACGACGAACACCGGAAACAGCAGGTTCGCCGGAAACGCCGCGAGAAACTGCGCGACGGGCTGCATCTTCTCGGCGAGCGCGGGGCGCAACCCGATCAGCACGCCGACCGGCACCCACACCACCGACGCAATGCCGATCAGCACGACCACGCGAATTAGCGTGATGAAGCCGAGCACGAACACGTGACCGACATCGCTCCAGCCGACGCCCGTCGACACGAACGAGACCACCTTCCACGTGACGAACGCCGTGACGAGCAGCACGGCCGCGCCCCAGGCGATATCGCCGGTGCGCGTGGACGGCACGGTGGCGCGCAACGGCAGCTTCACGCCTTGCAGCGACGGCAGACGAATCGGGAAGCGCGCGGCCTTCGCGAACAGCCATCCGGCCGGCACCAGCAACCGGTGGATCAGCCGCGTGCGGCGAATCAGATCGAGCAGCCACGATTCCGGCGCGTTGCCCGAGCTCGTGTTCTCCATGCGGAATTTGTCTGCCCACGCGACAAGCGGACGGAACATCAGTTGATCGTAGGCAAGGATAACGACGGTCATTGCCAGAATCACCCAACCGATCGCGGAGAGATTGCGCTCGCCGATCGCCGCGGCCAGATACGCGCCGATACCCGGCAGCACGATGCTCCGGTTGCCCACCGTGATGGCCTCGGAGGCGACGACGAAGAACCAGCCGCCCGACATCGACATCATCATGTTCCAGATGAGGCCGGGCATGGAGAACGGCACTTCGAGCTTCCAGAAGCGCTGCCAGTTGGTGAGGTGAAAGCCGCGCGAGACTTCATCCAGATCGCGCGGCACCGTGCGCAGCGACTGGTAGAAGCTGAAGGTCATGTTCCACGCCTGGCTCGTGAAGATGGCGAAAATCGCGGCACACTCCGCGCCGATCACGCGCCCGGGAAAAAGCGCGAGAAAGAACGTGACGGTAAACGAGATGTAGCCGAGCACCGGCACCGATTGCAGGATGTCGAGCACCGGCACCAGCACGACCGACGCGCGCCGGCTCTTCGCCGCGAGCGTGCCATAAACCAGCGTGAAGATGAGCGAGGCGACCATGGCGAGCAGCATGCGCAAGGTCGTGCGCAGCGCGTATTCGGGGAGATTGCCGGGGTCGAGCGAGATCGCCTGCGTCTGCAGGGTGGAAATAGGCGCGAGCGTCTCGTGGAAACCGACAGCGGCAAGCGCGATGATGCAGATGATCATCGGGAACGCGACGAAGTCCCAGCGATTGGGCAAGATCCGCCATACCGACGCGTTCGCCGTGCGGTTCAGATTGAAACCAAATTCCATGCAACGCCCTCCCCGTAAGGCTTTGTTCCAACCGCGCAAGGCGCGGGATAGTGCTCATGACGGCAAGCCGTCGCGCGGGCAAGACGCCTTCGTGATCGATGACTGCCTGATCGTCGACACTCGTGGAATCCGTCGCGCTACCCGCATGCTCAACGTATCTGCCCGTCCAAAAGCTGACAGACGACACAGAAAACCAGCAAATGGATAATGTCAGGCAGCCGTCACTCTTTAACCAGTGCGAACCGGCTGTGCGGAACCGAGCGACACTACACCAAGTTTCGTGACAGTCACAATCTTTCGGCGCTCAGGCACGTCATTCGTGTGATGTTTCTATTTGCTCTTCGGCGCCACGGAGGCAAAATAAAGGCTTGGTCGCCGTCGCATCCGCATTTTGAATGGTCTGGCTTTCTTTTGACTTAACCTCTGCCCCAAGCCGACGAGCAGGCCGACCAAAACCACGCCGGGAGTGCGTTTGAGCAGCGACGAAGGCAACACATAACGCAAGAACCGAACCGCCCGTGCTTACCCTGTGTTGGGTAGACGCCGCCTGTGGAGACAAGGCGCTTGCTGGGCGGCGAAAAACATCGTCCAATCGTGGCTATCACTAACAATAATGAGCGCCGATGCAATGCACTACGCCGCCCCGAAGCCGAACGCCCGTCTGCCCGGCTGTTCTCGCTTGAATCCGCGCGCGGCGTGAGCCAGCGTAGCCGAGAACGCGATGAACAAGACCCTCCTGCACCGACTGATCGCGCTCCTCGGACTCGCGCTGCTCGGCCTTGCGTGCTGGATCGCGGCCGGCTTGCTGTCGGACCGAATGGTACAGCAGGAAATGACGGGCACGGTGCGCACCGAACGACAAATGGCGGCATCCATCGTCGACAACATGGCGCAGGTCATCGCAAGCGATCTCGCGATGTCGCGCGCCATTCCCGCCACGCTCGCACAGGTCGAGCTCATGCAGCATGCGCTCGCGCAATCGCGGGATTATGCCTCGAACCCCGCGGGCTCGGAAAGCGAACGGCGCGCCGAATGGACCGCGCGTCCCAATCTGGCGAAGGTCAACCGCTTCCTCCATGACGCGCAGGGCTTCTCCGGCCTCGATTCCATCTGGCTCATCAACGACCAGGGCTACTGCATTGCATCGAGCAATTCGGCGGACGACAACAGTTTCATCGGCTACAAGATGAGCGCGCGCGGCTATGTCGCGCGGGCGCTGCTCGGCGGCTTCGTCGAGATGTACGGCGTCGGGCGGCTTTCGGGCGATCCGGGCATCTACATCGCCGCGCCGATCTACGACGACGGCATCCTCGTGGGCGCGGTGATCGCCAAGGTGAGCATCGACCGGTTGCGGCATTGGGTGTCGCGGGCCGGCACCTTCGTCACCGATGAAAACGGCGTCGTGGTGATGGCGCACGACGGCGCGCTCGAGTACCAGGCCATGCCCGATGCGCCCGTCGCCCAAATGACGCCGCGCGAGCGGCTCGAACATTACCGGCGCGAGGACTTTCCGCCGTTGCGCGTCGCGCATGTCGGCGATCAGATGCGCGCGGCCGAGCACTGGCTCGCGCCGACGCTCGCGGAAACCTTTTATGCGACCAACGGCAGCAGCGTGCCCGCGCTTTACGACGAGCGCACCGGGCTGAATTCGGGGCTGTCGGCGCACATCGTCCATCCGCTCACGAGCTGGCCGGAGATCAGCCGCAATCACAGCCGCGACCGCGTGCTGGTGTTCCTGACGATGCTCGGCGTCGTGACACTCGCTATCGTGATCGCCATCTCGTATTCACGCGAGCGCCGTCTGCATCGCGCGACGCGCGATCTCGCCGAGCAGTTGCAATCGGCCAATACGCTCTTGTCGGCCGAAGCGCGCCACGACGCGCTCACCGGCGCCCTCTCGCGCCGCTACTTCCTCGACACACTGCGCCACGAAGTGGAACTCGCGCGCTCGGTCGGCACGCCGTTGTCGCTCGCCATCGCGGACCTCGACCACTTCAAGCAGATCAACGACCGTTACGGACACGCGTCCGGCGACCGCGCGCTCGAACACTTCGCCGAAGTGTGCCGCGCGCAGTTGCGTCCGAGCGATGCAGTCGGCCGGCTCGGCGGCGAGGAATTCGGCATCCTGCTGCCGCAGACCGCGCTGGCGGACGCGCAGGCTGTGCTGGAGCGGCTGCGCAAGCGCTTTCATCACGAGCATTGCGCGCATCTTCCCAACGAGGCGGTGTTGTCGGTAAGCATCGGGATTACCGAACTCGCTGCCGACGATGCGCTCGAATGGATTCTCTCTCGCGCCGATCTCGCGCTCTACGAGGCGAAATCGCGTGGTCGCGACCGCAGCGAAGTGCGCCCGGCCGATCCCCCGCCGCCCGCGCGCTATCCCGAGAACTCGCTGATGGGCAAGTAAGCGCGGCATGGCTTGGGAAGGCATCTCGTCGCGCTCGACGGCGGGCAGGTATCATCGACGTTCGATATCGAATGACGCCGCCGTCACGGGAGAAATGCATGAAGGGAAATCTGGTCATCGTGTGCCGCGATCAGGACGCTGAAACGTTCGACCAATTGCTGGCCGAGTACGGCTCGTTCCAGACGCGCCTTTCTTCGACCACATGGTTTCTGAAGATCGCGCTTGCGCCGGAAGTCATTCAGGAGGAAATTCTCGCGCGGCTTGGCAAGTACACCACGCATTACATCTTCGAGGCTTCGACGGTGACTTACAACACCGTGGATAGTGAAGCGGCCTCGGCGCTGGAAACGTTGTTTGATTGACGTGGGGCATGGATTAATGCCGCCTGGCCTTGAAACGTTGTTCCATTGACGCGGGTTTAGTAAAGACGCCTCCGGACTTTGATTCGGAGGCGATTTTGCTTTCTCGATGCAGGTTCAACGCTTCGGACGTTGAGCATCGTCTGGCCTACTTCGAGCTACACACGAACACGGCCCGACACTGAAACATCGTTCCATAGACATTGGCGCAAAACAAAACGCCTCCGTTTCGATGCGGAGGCGTTTTGTTTTCAGCGCGACGAAAGCCGACGTGCGCGGTTCAAAGAGAAGCACGCTCCTCATGCTGCGCTCCCACGCGCCTTTCGCTCGTCGGCTGCGTGGCGACATCGAACGGGAAGGTCATGACCACCTGCAACCCGCCCGCAGGCTGATTGCCGACCTCGCATTCCCCACCCGCGCGCCGTGCGAGCCGTTCGACGATAGCCAGTCCAAGGCCGCTATGTCCGCTGCCGCCGCGCGCCGGATCGAGCCGCACGAACGGCCGGCTCGCCTTGATGAGATCGTCCGGCGCGATACCCTTGCCGTGGTCCGAGACGGTCAACACCCAACCCTTTGCCGCGCGCCGCGTCGCAATGGCGATGGGCGCCGCGCCGTAGGCATGCGCGTTATCGAGGAGATTCGACAAGAGCCGGTCGAGCGTTGCCGCGGGCAGCACGAAATTCGGCCCGGCTTCCAGGTCGAGCCGAACCGGTTCCGCGGTCGGCGACACCGCGCGATACGTCCGCGCGATTTTCTCGCACTGCTGATCGACCGAAACGGGCTCGCTGCCATCTGGCCGGTCGTGCGCGAATACCAGGAACTGATCGACGATATGCGCCATGGAATCGACATCGCGCACTACGCCATCACGCACCTTGGCGTCGTCCATCATCTCGGCGCGTAGACGCAAACGCGCGAGCGGTGTCTTCAGATCGTGCGCGACGCCTGCGAGCATCACCGCGCGATCGTTCTCGGTTTGCGAGACTTCACGCACCATCTGATTGAAGCCGTGCGTCAGTTGCCGCAACTCACGCGGGCCGCGTTCGGGAACGGGCGGCGTCGGCTGACCGCGACCAAAACGCCCGACCGCTTGCGCCAGCGAGCGCAATGGGTATTGCAACTGCCATGCGCCGAAGAGCGCGGCGAGCACGGCAGTCGAGAAAATGAGCGCGAGCCACAGCAGCATGCGGTCGCGGGAGCGCGGCGGCCGCAACGGCTGCACCGGCACGACAATCCAGCCGGCGTCCTTCGCGCCATGCACCCACACGCTGGGCGGCGCGCCGGGTTCGTTCAGGCGAACATCGGTGCCATCCGGCAGACGGTCTTTCAGGTCTTCGATGAAATGAGCGAGCGGCGGCGGCGTGTCTTCGTCGGGCGTTCGGGGCACTTCCGGGCTGTTCAGCGGAAAGATGCGCACGCGCGGCGGCAAGGGTTGATCGGGTGTGTTGGCCATGTGCTGACGCACGGCATCGACGAGAAATGCGGTTTCCTCGACGGCAAAACGCGTCTGCACGTTGTCGCGCTCGAAGCGGATGATGGCGAACCAAGCGACATGCGACAGCACCAGCATGCCGATGACGATGACGACCAGCCGCCCGAACAGCGTGTCAATTGCCCGGCGCATTTTGCTCGCCGTCCGGCACGAACACGTAGCCGCGCCCGCGCACTGTCTGAATGAAACGCGGCGCGGATGGATCGCTTTCCAGAATGCGCCGCAGACGCCACACCTGCACGTCGATACCACGGTCGGTGCCGTCGTATTCCGGCCCGTGCAGCAGTTCGAGCAGACGCTCGCGCGTCAGCGTGCGCATAGGGTTGTTGACGAAAATCTTCAGAAGCGCGAATTCGCTGCCGGATAAGGTGATCGGCCTGTCGTCCTGTTGCAGCGTGCGCGACTGGAAGTCGAGCCTGAAGCGCCCGAACGAATACGGCTCGCGCTGTTCCGGCGCGGCCGATGGAATGGTGCGGCGGCGGCGCAGCACGGCTTGCACGCGGGCAAGCAATTCGCGCGGATTGAACGGCTTGCCGAGGTAATCGTCCGCGCCGAGTTCGAGACCGACGATGCGGTCCACGTCGTCCGCGCGCGCGGTCAGCATGATGACGGGGATGTCGTCGCCCGATGCGCGCAGCTTTCTGAGCGCGGTCAGGCCGTCGACGCCCGGCATCATCAAGTCGAGCACGATCAGATCGGGGCGCTCGCGCTCCAGCCGGCGTTCCAGCGAACCGGCGTCGTGCAGCACCGAAACCTCGATGCCCTGCCGGACCAGATAGTCGCGCAGAAGGTCGCGCAGTTCGGCGTCGTCGTCGACGACAAGTATTTGCGTAGTCATGGCTGAAGTTTAGCGCGTGAGACGTAACCGTTTGCCCGCAAGGATGCCGTAAAGGGTTACGGGGTGTTACCGCGAAAGCATCGCGTAAACCTGCGTAATAAGCAGCGACCGTGTCGTAACACGCCACGCGGCGCAAGCCTCTACGCTGTGTCTCACCGACAAGCGCAAAAGCCTGGACGACCTTCTCGGAAATACCGTCGCAAGCGGCTTCGACGTTTCGGCATCGACAATCAATCAGGGAGTCTCACAATGGGCAAGCAATATCGCATTCTTACTGCCGCCGCCACTGCAATTGCACTGACATTCGGCGCCACGGCTTATGCCGCCACCAGCGACGCGCCTCCCGCGCCGCCGCCTGGCGGTCCCGCCATGATGGGTGGCCCCGGTGGTCCTGGCGGCCCTGGCGGTCATCGCATGGAAGAGCGCATGAAGAAGCAGATGGAGCAGCTTCATAGTCAGCTCAAGCTCAACGCAGATCAGGAAAAGCTCTGGCAGACCGCGCAGGACACCATGAAGCAGAACCGTCAGGCGATGCGCGAGAGCCACCGTCAGATGCACGAGCAGATGAAGTCGCTGGAGCAGCAGCCGATTCTCGACCTGAACGCCATGAACGCGGCGCATCAGAAGATCGAGCAGCAGAACCAGCAGTTGCGCGAAGGCACCACGACCGCATGGCTCAACTTCTATAACTCGCTGAACGATCAGCAGAAGACCACTGTGAGCACGGCGCTCAAGAAGCACTTTGCGAAGATGCGCGAGCACGAGCACAAGATGCACGAACGCTGGGGCAAGCGCGATGGTCAGCACGGCGGCCCGGGCGCCGGCGCGCCGGCTGGCGCTTCGGGTACGACGAAGCCCTGAGTTTCGTGGAGCGATGCCCGCCGTCGTGATACGGACGGCGGGCGCTTATGTTCAAGCTCTGCGTTCGCGCGAGCTGGCAGCATCATGCTGCTCTTAGCTTGAGACGCGGTGTTGCACGTTGAAAAAAAACCGCGAGGCGCTTTGGGCGCTTCGCGGCTTTGCGTTGCATGGATCTTCTGCTCTACGGCTCTCCGGCACTCAACGTCCGCGCGAAGCATCTGCAGCGCCCGATCACCCTTCTTCGACCTCACGCCAGATCGAACAACAGCACTTCCGCGCCTTCACCGCCTTCGACCGTGACTTTCGACACATCCTCGATCTTCGCGGCATCGCCGGCTTTCAGCGCTTCGCCGTTCACCAAAACCGCGCCGCGCGCCACGTGCACGTACACGCGCCGGCCAGCGGGAACATCGAACTCCGCGCGCTCGGCGCCGTCGAAAAGGCCCGCGAAGATGCGCGCATCAGCGCCGATTTTTACGGAGCCTTCATCGCCTTGCGGCGAGGCGATCACACGCAGACGGCCGCGCTTTTCCTCATCGCCGAAACGCTTTTCTTCGTAGCCCGGTGCGTTGCCTTGTGCATCCGGAATGATCCAGATTTGCAGAAAGTGGGCCGTCTCGCTGGGCGAACCGTTGTACTCGCTATGCCGCACGCCCGTTCCCGCACTCATGCGTTGCACGTCGCCCGGGCGGATGGTCGAACCGTTGCCCATGCTGTCGCGGTGCGCCAGCGCGCCTTCCAGCACGTAGCTCACGATCTCCATATCCCGATGCCCGTGCGTCCCGAAACCCTGTCCGCCCGCGACGCGATCTTCGTTGATCACGCGCAACGCGCCGAAGTGGACGTGCTCCGGATCGTGGTAGTCGGCAAAGGAGAAGCTGTGGTATGAGTCGAGCCAGCCGTGGTTGGCGTGACCGCGTTCGCTGCTGCGGCGAATCTCGAACATGATGTGTGCTCCCGTTGAATACGTTGAAATGCGATGGACAGAATGTAAGGGTGTCCACCCCGGCAAACAACGGGCACGCGGGCACTACACCGTCTCGCGCATGAGGGTAATCGGATGCCTCCGCTTCTCACCCGCGCATCTTCCGGCTTCGGGTAAAATACCGCGCTTTTCAGGCGGCCCTGTGGCCAGAGCCGGTCGGGAAAGCCCGTGAAGGCGCGTCTTTCGGCGTCCGCCAACGGCGACCGCCAATTTTGGCCACCTAGAATACGCGCACCAAAGGCGTCATCTCCCGGAGCCCGAACCCCGCGCGCGGCGCGCGTCACGTTCGCAGTTTCCGGCACGTCGGGCACCTTTACAAGGAACCACCATGTTGCAAGGCTACGGTCCGCTGATCCTCGCGGGCACCTGGCAGACCGTCAAGCTGGCGGTGTTGTCGCTCGCGTTCGCCTTCGTGATCGGGCTGATCGGCGCGGCGGCGAAGCTGTCGAAGAATCGAATCGCCTCGGGCGTCGGCACCGTCTACACGACCTTGATTCGCGGCGTGCCCGATCTCGTGCTCATGCTGCTGCTCTTCTACAGCATCCAGATCTGGCTCAATCTGCTGACGGATGCCCTCGGCTGGGATCAAATCGATATCGATCCATTCCTGGCCGGCATTCTCGTGCTCGGGTTCATCTACGGCGCGTATTTCACGGAGACGTTTCGCGGCGCGTTTCTCTCGGTGCCGCGCGGCCAGCTCGAAGCGGGTGCGGCTTACGGCATGACGCCCTGGCAGACGTTCACGCGCATCATGTTTCCGCAGATGATGCGCTTCGCCCTGCCCGGCATCGGCAATAACTGGCAGGTGATGGTCAAGGCGACTGCGCTCGTGTCGATCATCGGTCTCGCGGATGTCGTCAAGGCCTCGCAGGACGCCGGCAAGGGCACGATGCGTTTCTTCTTCTTCACGCTGCTCGCCGGCGCGATCTACTTGGCCATCACCACGATCTCCAATTTCGTGCTGATCTGGCTCGAACGGCGGTATTCCATCGGCGTGCGCAAGGCTGACCTCTGATAGAGCCTGTCGGTTAAAAAAGAACGGCGGAATCCATGATCCAAATCATCCAGGAATACTGGAAGAACTACCTCTTCACAGACGGCTACCGCATCACCGGTCTCGCGATCACGATGTGGCTGCTGGTCATCTCCATCGGCCTCGGCTTTTGTCTTTCGATACCGCTGTCGGTTGCGCGCGTCTCGAAGAACAAATTGCTCTCGCGTTCGGTGTGGCTGTATACGTACGTGTTTCGCGGCACGCCGCTCTATGTGCAGTTGCTGCTCTGCTACACGGGCTTATACAGCCTGCAGGTCGTGCGCGATCACATGCTGCTCGCCGACTTTTTCAAGAGCGGCATGAACTGCACGCTGCTCGCCTTCACGCTCAATACCTGCGCGTACACCACGGAAATCTTCGCCGGCGCCATCAAGGCGACGCCCTACGGTGAGATCGAGGCCGCGCGCGCGTATGGCATGTCGTCGTTCACGCTGTATCGGCGAGTGATTCTGCCTTCGGCGCTGCGCCGCGCGCTGCCGTACTACAGCAACGAGGTGATCCTCATGCTGCACGCGACCACCGTCGCGTTCACGGCGACCGTGCCGGACATTCTCAAGATTGCCCGCGATGTGAACTCGGCGACGTATCAGTCGTTCGAGGCGTTCGGCATTGCGGCCCTGCTCTATCTCGTCATTTCGTTCGCGCTCGTGTGGCTCTTTCGCCGCGCCGAGTATCGCTGGCTCGCGTACCTGCGGCCTCAAGGCAAATAAGTGGGCTGTTGAGCCGCAAGGACCCGTTCATGAATTCCAAGATGCACAAGCTTTTCGTCGACGACATCCACAAGCAGTACGGCAGCAATGAAGTGCTCAAAGGCGTTTCCCTCAAGGCGAATGCGGGCGATGTCATCAGCATCATCGGCTCGTCGGGTTCCGGCAAGAGCACGATGCTGCGCTGTATCAACTTCCTTGAACAGCCAAACCAAGGGCGCATTTTCGTCGATGGCGCCGAGCTGCGCACGCTGAAGGACAAGCACGGCGCGCTGAAGGTAGCCGACCAGAATCAGTTGCGCGAAATGCGCTCCAAGCTCTCGATGGTGTTTCAGCACTTCAACCTGTGGTCGCACATGAACGTGCTCGAGAACGTCATGGAAGCGCCGGTGCACGTGCTCGGGCTCACGAAGAAGGAAGCGGAGGATCGCGCGCGGACTTATCTGGAGAAGGTCGGCCTCGCGCCGCGCGTGGAGAAGCAGTATCCGTCGCATCTGTCGGGCGGCCAGCAGCAGCGTGTGGCAATTGCGCGGGCGCTTGCCATGCATCCCGATGTCATGCTCTTCGACGAACCCACTTCCGCGCTCGATCCGGAACTCGTAGGCGAAGTGTTGAAGGTGATGCAGACGCTTGCCGAGGAAGGCCGCACGATGGTCGTCGTAACGCACGAAATGGCTTTCGCGCGCAATGTGTCGAATCACGTGGTGTTTCTGCATCAAGGGCGCATCGAGGAGGAAGGCCAGCCGGATATCGTGTTCGGCAGGCCGAAGAGCGAGCGGCTCAAGCAGTTTCTATCTGGCAGTCTCAAGTAAGTCCTTTCCCCTTCCCTTTCTTTCTAAAAGCGCCCGCGAGGCGCTTTTTTTTCGCCCTCGCCAAGCGGGTCATGCCTTATCGGTAAGCTTTTCTCGCACTAGCGCTGCCGTGCACGTCCGTCAATAGGCGTGAAACCCGACTCCAGACGCGCTCCGCAACTGAAGCCTTATGCCACAAGGCTTTGCGGGCGATTTCCCAAGCTATGGGTAGTACACCTACCACATTGGCATTGCGTTTTTGACACAATCCTTTGCAAAACGTCAAATTTCTTTGGCGCTCATGACGTATTTTGATAGATTGCTACTCAAAGTAACAAAACGAACCGCAAAAAAAGTAGTTTTACTTCAAAAGATAAGAAAACGGAGGCAGACGCCCATCGACGGATCGGCGTCGGCATCGCGCACACGAAGCGCGACTCGCCCACGAGGATCATCGCCCTTGCGTGTCCTTCCTCCAAAAACGATTTCCGGTTGGATGCGCTCGCATCGAACCACACGGCAGCACTTGGGTTCCATTTATTGACAGGGTTGGAGGAGATGATGAAGAAAGCTTTGCTCGCGGCAGCAGCACTGCTGACGTTCAGCGCGGTGGCTCAGGCTCAAAGCAGCGTGACGCTGTATGGTCGCCTGGACGCAGGGCTTGAATATATGAACGGCGTGCCGACAGGCACAGGTCCCGGAGGCCAGGCCACCGGTTCCACCCACCGTTTCCGCGCGGAAAGCGGCGACTGGGGCACGAGCTTGTGGGGTATGAAGGGCGTCGAAGATCTGGGTGGCGGCTATCGCGCCGTGTTCCAGTTGGAAGGCAGCTTCAACACCATGACGGGTCAGGGCCCGGGCAACAACGGCATCTTCAATCGCTGGGCAACCGTCGGTGTCGCCAACAACCAGTTCGGTACGCTCTTGCTGGGCCGCGAACTGTTCATCGCGAACGGCGTGTGGGACTTCGATCCGTTCGGCCAGTCGAACTGGTCGTCGGCATCGCTGGTGCGTGGTCGTAACTGGCCGCAATCGAGCAACAACATTTCGTACCAGTCGCCGAAGTTCGCGGGCTTTGACTTCTACGGTCAGTACGCGCTGTCGAACGCGACGAACTTCAACGGTAACGGCACGACGCCGCAAGGCCGCGAAGGTGGTGCTTACATCACCTACACGACGCCTCTGTTCCAGATTCGCGGTATGTACGATGAAATCCGCAACCCGGGCAACGGTCTGCTGGGCGGCGCGTACAACGCGGTCAACGGCGGCGCGGCAAACGCGGATCAGAGCAACGGCAACGGCGTCTACGCTTATTCGCGCGAGTACACGGCGATGTTCAACGTGTTCCTCGGTCAGTTCAAGATCCAGGGCGCTTACCAGGCTATCCGCTCGTCCGGCATGACGGGACAGTTGCCCGGCCAGCCGACCACGCTCGACCACGAATGGGGTGGCGTGACGTGGCAAGCCACGCCGGCCGCAGCCCTTATCGCGGCGGTGTATCACGTGAACGGCAACAACGGCGCCGGCAACGCGAACATCTACACGATCGGCGGCTCGTACAACCTGTCCAAGCGCACCTTGCTGGACATCCAGGTGGCAACGGCGCAAAACAGCAAGGCCGCGAATTACGGTCTGAATGCCAACAACTACGGCACGGGAACGGCAACGGACAATCCGCTGCCGGGACACAGCCAGACTGGCGTGTATGCAGGCATCCAGCACTCGTTCTAAGCAACGAGGCTGAACAAAGAAAAAAGCTTCATCGAGTTTTCACGCTGCTGCGAGAGGCGCGTATCGGTGCGGTGCCCGAAAGGGTATCGCACCGTTTTTTATTGGGGCGATGAATTCGTTTGGCTCCGCGACATTAAGTATCAGATTGACAAACAAAACGACAAAAAGCTGGATTCGAAAAAAGTAGTTCTCCTTCAAAATTCAAACATCTGACGATTGATCTTCATGCAACAGGTGAGGATCGGTTGCTCGGTTCTGCAGTTTGAATTCAAAAAGGAGTGTTGGGGGATGATGAAGAAGTCTTTGATCGCGGCTGCCGCCTTGTTGTCGTTTAGCGCCGCGAGTTTCGCGCAGAGCAGTGTCACGCTGTTTGGCCGTCTGGACGCGGGCCTCGAATATATGAACGGCGTGCAAAACGCCGCCGGCACGGGATCGGCCAATCGCTTCAGGGCCGAAAGCGGCGACTGGGGCACGAGCCTATGGGGCATGAAGGGCGTAGAGGATCTCGGCGGCGGCAATCGAGCCGTGTTCCATCTGGAAGGCAGCTTCAACACCATGAACGGGTCGGGTTCGACCGCCGGCATCTTCAATCGCTGGGCGACGATCGGCGTCGAGAACGATCGATACGGCACCTTCCTGCTCGGCCGCGAACTGTTCATCTCGAACAGCGTGTGGGACTTCGATCCGTTCGGCCAGTCGAACTGGTCGTCGGCATCGTTGGTGCGCAGTCGCAACTGGCCGCAATCGAGCAACAACGTTTCGTATCAGTCGCCGAAGATCGCAGGTTTCGACTTTTACGGCCAGTACGCGCTGTCGAACGCCACTAGCTGGAACGGCAACGGTTCGACGAAGCAGGGACGTGAGGCCGGTGCCGCGATCACCTATACGGCCCCGCTCTTCCAGATTCGCGGTCTGTACGATGAAATCCGCAATCCGGCTAACGGCACGCTTGGCGGAAGTTACGCGGACAGCAACGGCGTCTACTCCTACTCGCGCGAGTACACGGCGATGGTCAACGTGTTCCTCGGCCAGTTCAAGATTCAGGGCGCGTATCAGGCAATCCGTTCGTCGGGCATGACGGGCCAGTTGCCCGGTCAGCCGACCACGCTCGATCACGAATGGGGCGGTGTGACGTGGCAAGCCACGCCAGCCGCGGCGTTGATCGCGGCGGTGTATCACGTGAACGGCAACAACGGTGCGGGCAATGCGACCATGTATTCGCTGGGCGGCTCGTATAGCTTGTCCAAACGCACGTTGCTCGATCTGCAAGTGGCCACCGTGCGCAACAGTAAGACAGCGAACTACGGCTTGAATGCCAACGACTTCGGGTCGTCGCCTGGAACGGACAACCCGCTGCCCGGGCGCAGTCAAACTGGCGTGTATGCGGGGATTCAGCACTCGTTCTGAGTGAAAAGCTGAGATGCGGTGCCATAAGAAAGCATCGCATCGTCCTGGAGAGGCGAGCTAGCCTGGCATCGTCTTGTATGTGAGAAAGCGACTCCGCGCGCACTCTCAAAAAGAGCGCCGTACGGCTCCGAGCGCTTCGGCTAGCCTCGCGACGCTTTTGAAAATGGAGTTCGCAGCGTCAAGCCGACAAAGCCGCATACGAAAAAGCGCCTCCATGAAAAACACCCCAAAGGCTGGATCGATGTCCAACTTTTGGGGTGCAGTTCATTCTTCGGCGCCTTTTTTCAATCGAACAAGACGCACCCTACTCCCGCGCCGCGCCCGATGCCCCGTGGCTCAACCAATCCAGCACGGCCGCCGCATCGTCATCACTCGATTCACGCGCCTTCGCCACCGTCTCGCTCAGCGTCGCGCCCGGTTGCGGCGCGGCACGGCGAATAGCCACGCCGACAGCGAGAATATCGATGATCACGAGGTGCAGAATGCGCGAGATCATCGAGAGCTGCGACTCGCGTATCTCGATGTGATCCGTCTCCAGCGCCACCGTCGCGCGCTTGGCGAGCGGCGTGTTGCTCGACGTGATCGCAATGACCGTCGCGCCTTGCTGCATCGCCACTTCCAGCACGCGCAGCAGTTCGGGCGCGCGGCCCGATTTCGACACGGCCACGATCACATCGCCCTTGCCGAGCAATGCAGCCGACGCCGCCTGCATGTACAGATCGCCATAAGCGATAGTCGGGATGCCGAAACGGAAAAACTTGTAGTGCGCGTCCTGCGCGACGATATTCGAATTGCCGAGCCCGTAGAACTCGATACGCCGCGCGCCGTTCAGAATCTCGATTGCGCGCTCCACGTTCTCGAAGTTCAGATGCTCGCGCAGCTGCAAAATGGCCGACACGGTGTTGTCGAGCACCTTCGCGCCGAAATCGGTGGCGGTGTCGCCGAGATGCACCTGGCTGTGGCTCATCGGAATGGTGCCAGTCAGCCCGGTCGCAAGCTTGAGCTTGAAATCCGACAGCCCCTGGCAGCCGAGCGAGCGACAAAAACGAATCACCGTGGGCTGGCTCACGTCCGCCTTGCGCGCGATATCGATGATCGGATCGCTGATGATCGAACGCGGATGGTTCAGCGCGAGATCCGCCACGCGCCGCTCGGCAGGCGTGAGCGCGTCGCGCATCTGGCGGATGCGCTCGAACACCGCCGACGAACCGCTATTCGCACGGTTCGACAACTGCTCGGACAAAATAGCCGAGACGCCGAGAAACGCCGGATATTCCGCCGTGATGATGTAAGTCGGAATGCTCGACAGATACTGCGAGAAACGTCCTTTCGACTCGAAGCGCGCGCGAAACGGCGACTTGTGAAAGAGTTCGCCGAGTTTGAGCACCACGCCGCCGCCAATATAGATGCCGCCGAGCGCGCCCAACGTCACCGCGATATTGCCCGAGAACGTGCCGAGAATGCTGCAAAAGCAGTTGACCGCTTCGAGCGCGAGCGCTTCGCCGGCATGCGCGCGATTCGTGACTTCGGCGCTCGTGAAATCTTCGGCGACATCTATCTCATCGCGCTCCGCGAACGCGCGGTAAATAAGCTCCAGCCCCGGCCCCGCCGACACGCGCTCGAACGAGACATGCGCAAACTTGCGGCGCGCATAGCGCATGACGAGATCTTCGTTCTCGTCGAACGGAGAAAACGTGGCGTGACCGCCTTCGCTGCCGAGCGCGATCCAGCGGTCATCGGCGGGAATGAGGCCCGACACGCCCAAGCCCGTGCCCGGCCCGAGCAGACCGATCACGCTGTTTTGCCGGCGCGAACCGCCGCCGACCTGTTCGCGCTGCGCATCGGTGAGACCGGGCAGCGCCATGGCCAGCGCGGTGAAATCGTTCACGACGAGCAAGGTATCGAAACCGAGCGCGCGGCGCGTCGCTTCGATCGAAAAGCTCCAGTCGTGATTGGTCATCTTCACGTGATCGCCGTCGACCGGATTGGCGATCGCAATCGCCGCGTGATTCACGCGTGCGACCTTCGTGTCCTTCAGATACTGCTGCATCACTTCCGCGATGCCCGGGTAATCCGCGCCCGGATACACGCGAATCTGCCCGATCTCGCCGGGGCCCGTCTCCAGCGCGAAGCGCGCGTTGGTGCCACCGATGTCGGCGAGCAATCTCGGTCCGTCGGCGTGCTGGTTCGCGGCGGGCGCGGCCTTGCTATGCACACCAGTAGACATCGAGCTTCACTCCTTCTGCGTTGGCCAGGGTCGAGATGGCGTTCTTTTGCGGCGCGGCAAGCGCCGCGTTCAAGACGTCGAGTTTTTTCTGGCCGGAGATGAAGAGATACAACTGCTTCACCTGCTTGAGCGCGGACATCGACAGGCTCACGCGCGCGTGCGGCGCCTTGCCCGGATGCACCGCGACGAAGCGGTCCTGCGTCGAAATGGCGAAGTCCCATTCGGGCGCGTCGGCGAAGATGGATGCCGTGTGGCCGTCCTCGCCCATGCCGAGCACGACGACATCGGGCAGATGGCGGCACGGGTCGGCGTTGAGTTCGGCGACATGCGCTTCGAGCGGCTTCGAGACATCCACGAGCGGCAGAAAATACGCCGCCGCGGCCGCGTTCTGCAGCACCGTTTCGTGCGCGAAGCGCGAATTGCTGTCGGGATCTGTGTCGGGCACCCAGCGGTCGTCGACGAGCGTCACGTCGATATGCGCCCAGTCGAGCGGCTCGTGCGAAAGCGCCGCGAGAAACGGGCGCGGGCTCGAACCGCCGGAAACGGCGAGCGTTGCGTGAGGGGTTTGCGTGGCCGCGGTTGCCGCGAGCGTTGCCTTCAGCGCGTCGCTGACGGCGTTCGCCAGCGCGTCCGAATGGGCGCGCGGATCGTCGAAAGTGCGAAGCTCGATCACTGCTCCTCCTGCTTGTCTGGTTTGTCGACCCGCTCTTTTTCGATGCCCCGAGCGGTTGCTTATAGCTTGCTTATGTTGTTTCGCGCTGCCGCCAGGCGACCGCGCGACGCCATCAATTCTCTTCTTCGAGCCAGCACGTGCCATGTTGCGCCAGCATCGCGCTCGATGCCGCCGGTCCCCACGTGCCAGCCGCGTAAGGCTTTGGCTTGCTCATCGGCTGGGCCCACGCGTTCAGGATCGGTTCGACCCAGCGCCAGGCCGCTTCCTGCTCGTCGCGCCGCACGAAGAGCGCGAGGCGACCGTGGATCACATCGAGCAAAAGACGCTGATACGCCTCCATCTGCCCTTCCTTGAAGAACTGATCGAAGGCGAGGTCGAGGTGAACGCTCGCGAGATTCATGCCTTCGCCGGGCTGCTTGGCAAGGCAATATAGTCTGATGGTTTCGTTCGGTTGCAAGCGGATGACGAGACGGTTCGCGCCCGCGCGCAAGGCGTTCGCGCCGAGCGCCGAATGCGGCACCGCGCGAAAGTTGACGACGATTTCCGCGACGCGGTCCGCGAGCCGCTTGCCCGTGCGCAGGAAGAACGGCACGCCTGCCCAGCGCCAGTTCTCAATTTCAACTTTCAGCGCGACGAAGGTCTCCGTCGTGCTGTCCGGGCGCACGCCCTTTTCCGTTGCATACGCCGGCACGGCAGCACCGCGTATCACGCCCGCGTGATACTGACCGCGCACCGCGACGCGGCTGATGTCGCGTTCATCCACGGGCTTGAGTGCGCGCAGCACACGCAGCTTTTCGTCGCGCACGGAGTCGGAATCCATCGAGTGCGGCGGTTCCATCGTCACGATGGAAAGCAGTTGCAGCAAGTGGTTCTGCACCATGTCGCGCAGCGCGCCGGTGTTGTCGTAGAAGTCGCCGCGCGCCTCCACGCCCAGTTCTTCCGCAATGGTGATCTGAATGCTTTCGACCCATTCGCGCCGCCACAGCGGCTCGAAGAGCGCATTGCCGAAGCGCAGCGCGAGCAGATTCTGCACCGGTTCCTTGCCGAGGTAGTGGTCGATCCGGTAGATCTGCTCTTCCTGGAAGATTTCGCCGACGGCGTCGTTGATTGCGTTCGACGACTCGAGGTCGTAGCCAAGCGGCTTTTCGAGCACGATGCGCGCGTTCTGGTTCAGGCCGACGTCCGCGAGCGCGCGGCAGATCGGCACGAACAGCGACGGTCCGGTGGCCAGATAAAACACGCGCGTGCCTTCGTACTGGGCCATGACATCGCGCAATACGACGAAGTCTTCCGCGCGCCCGAGGTCGAGCTGCACGTATTGAATGCGCTCGAGAAAACTGCGCCACGCGGCTTCGTCCAGACCGTTCTTCGATACATGCGGCTTCACGTGCTCTTCGACCCAGGCGAGATATTCGCCCGGTTCCTGCGCGCCGCGCGCCACCGCGACGATTCTGCCGGCGGGCGCAAGCATGTTCGCGCGATGCGCCTCGAAGAGCGCGGGGAGAATCTTGCGCATCGACAAGTCGCCGGTCCCGCCGAAGAGAACGAAAGTGAAATTCGAGTCGCTTTGCATGAGTCTCCAGGCCGGTCACTGATGTCGGTGAGGAAGCGCACGAAGGCGCCCGTAGTCCGATAAAATTTTTTTTGACACTGAATTGTAGTTTAACTACAATTCAAATCAAGAGGAAATGTCATCCGGGAAAAAAATGGCTTGTCAATCAGAAGATGAGTGTTTTCCCTAGGGCGTCTCTGAGCGCATGTTAACGGACTCCGCGCATCGCTGCTTTCAATGGCCCGAGCGCGTTTTGTCTGTCAGCAAAAATCAAAAGAGGAGACTGTCGTTGCGATTCAACCCACTCGTCTCTTGAGAGCCGTGCGGCCGTCAATCGGTACCGCCGGCTTTCGCGCGTCCTCGTTCACCGCTGCACGCGCGTTCTTCTGCGACACCGCCGATTCCCCGGTCATCCACGTTTTGCCTGTTTTTCCAACCGCGCTTCCTGGCGACATCAGGAGCCAATCGTTTCTTGTTAGGTGTCTGGAGGAGATAAACAATGAAAGTCCGTAAGCTCATGGGCGCGCTGTGCGCCGCAGGTCTTCTGTGCGGCGCGACGGCGTCGGCGGTTCAAGCTGCCGAAGCGGTTTCCGTGCTGCACTGGTGGACGTCGGGCGGCGAATCCAAGGCAGTCGGCGTGCTCAAGGACGACATGACGAAGCAGGGTTACACCTGGAAGGACTTCGCCGTCGCAGGTGGCGCGGGCGCTGCCGCGATGACCGCGCTCAAGACCCAGGTGATCTCGGGCAACGCACCGTCGGCGGCACAGATCAAGGGTCCGTTGATCCAGGAATGGTCGGAGCAAGGCGTGCTCGTGCCGATCGATTCCATCGCCGGCGACTGGAAGAAGAACCTGCCGCCTGAAATCGACAAGATCATCCACGCAGACGGCCACTATGTCGCCGCGCCCTTCTCGGTGCACCGCGTGAACTGGCTCTACATCAACAAGGCTGCGCTGGACAAGGCGGGCGGCAAGGTGCCGACCACCTGGGCCGAGTTCTTCCAGGTCGCCGACAAGATGAAGGCCGCGGGCATCATGCCGATCGCCATGGGCGGTCAGCCGTGGCAAGACCTGACCTTGTGGGAAGACGTCGTGCTGTCGCAAGGCTCGGACTTCTACAAGAAGGCCATCGTCGATCTGGATCAGAAGACGCTGACCTCGGACAAGATGGTTCAGGTGTTCGACACCGTGCGCAAGATTCAGGGTTACTTCGATAACGGCCGCACCGGCCGCGACTGGAACCTCGCCACGGCCATGGTCATCAACGGCAAGGCGGGCATGCAGTTCATGGGCGACTGGGCGAAGGGCGAATTCGCCGGCGCCAACAAGAAGTCGGGTACGGACTACATCTGCGCCGCGGTGCCGGGCACGGAGAAGGCCTACACCTTCAACGTCGACTCGTTCGTGTTCTTCCAGCAGAAGGGCCAGAAGACCGCGACGCCGGGCCAGCTCGCGCTCGCGAAGACCATCATGACGCCGGAGTTCCAGGAACAGTTCAGCCTGAACAAGGGTTCCATTCCGGTTCGTCTCGGCGTGAACATGGACAAATTCGACGACTGCGCGAAGAAGTCGTACTCGGATGAACAAGCGGCGATCAAGGGTGGCGGCTACGTGCCGTCGCTGGCTCACGGCATGGCTCAGGGCGATGCCACCGCCGGCGCCATCACCGACGTCGTCACGAAGTTCATGAACTCGTCGCAAGACTCGAAGAGCGCGGTGCAAGCGCTTTCGAACGCAGCGAAGACGAAGTAAGCAAGCCGTAACGGCGGCCCGTGGCGCACCTGCGCGCGGGCCGCTTCAAGCATTCGAACGCGCTCAAACGCCATACGAAGCAAAGCCATTGGCTCACGCGCACAAACAAGCGTATCCAAACGCCGGCGCATTACCAGGAGTCGAGTTGTGACTGCCTCCCTAAGCGGTACCGCGGAAAAACGTCCGCATCAGCCTCGCCGCGCGTCCGCGACGGCGGCGCTTGCCGATCGATGGATTCCGAAGCTGGTGCTTGCTCCCAGCATCTTGATCGCGCTGATCTTCGTGTACGGGTTCATCCTCATCACGGGCTATCTGTCGCTCACGAATTCGCGGCTCATGCCGCGCTACGAGTTCTCCGGCCTCGACCGATACCGGCAACTCTTCGACAACGACGTCTGGTGGACGTCCGCCGCCAATCTCGGCTGGTTCGGCATTCCGTTCATTGCAATCTGCGTCGGACTCGGTCTCTTTCTGGCCATCCTGCTCGACCAGAGAATCCGCAACGAAGGCGCGCTGCGCGCGATCTTTCTCTATCCGATGGCGCTCTCGTTCATCGTGACGGGCACGGCGTGGCAGTGGATTCTGAACCCGAGCCTCGGCATCGAGAAAGTGCTGCACGACTGGGGCTGGACGAGCTTTTCGTTCGACTGGCTCGGCAATCCGGACAAGGCGATCTTTTGCGTCGTCATCGCGGCGGTGTGGCAGTCGAGCGGCTTCGTGATGGCGCTTTTCCTCGCCGGCCTGCGCGGCGTGGACAGCGAAATCTTCAAGGCCGCGCAGATGGACGGCGCGGGCTTGCCGACCATCTACCGCAAAATCGTGATTCCGAGCATGCGCCCGGTGTTCTTCTCCGTGCTGCTGATTCTCTGCCACATCACCATCAAGACGTTCGACCTGGTCGTCGCGTTGACGGCGGGTGGTCCTGGCACGTCGTCGTCGCTGCCCGCCATCTTCATGTACACGTTCTCGTTCAATCGCGGCCAACTCGGCGTAGGCGCCGCTTCGTCGATGATGATGCTCGCCACCGTCGTCGCCGTGCTCGTGCCGCTCATGTATCTGGAATCGAGGAGCACCCGCAATGCAGCCTAAGATGACGATCAGCCGCACCGTCATTTATGCGGTGCTGATTCTGTTTGCGCTTTACTTCCTGTTCCCGATCTACGTCATGCTCTCGACGTCCTTCAAGGACCTCGATCAGCTTCGTACCGGCAACCTGCTCACGCCGCCCACGCACTTCACGTTCGCGCCGTGGGTCAAGGCGTGGCAGGAAGCCTGTACCGGCGTGCGTTGCGACGGCATGCAGCCGTTCTTCATGAACTCGGTGCGCATGGTGATTCCGGCCGTGCTGCTCTCGTCGATCATCGGCGCGTTCAACGGTTATGTGCTCACGCACTGGCGTTTCCGTGGCGCGGATGCGTTCTTCACCATGCTGCTCGTGGGCTGCTTCATCCCGTTCCAGGCCATTCTTCTGCCGATGGCGCGGCTGCAAGGCATGCTCGGCCTCTCGAACACGACCTCGGGCCTCGTGCTCGTGCACGTGATCTACGGCATTGCGTTCACGACCATGTTCTTCCGCAACTTCTACGTCAGCATTCCGGCTGAACTGGTGAAGGCGGCGCGCATCGACGGCGCGGGTTTCTTCACCATCTTCACGAAGATCCTGCTGCCGGTGTCGTTGCCCATTTTCATGGTGTGCCTGATCTGGCAATTCACGCAGATTTGGAACGACTTCCTGTTCGGCATCGTGTTTTCGGGCGTCGATTCGATGCCGATCACGGTGGCGCTCAACAACCTCGTGAACACATCCACGGGCGTGAAGGAATACAACGTCGACATGGCGGGCGCGATCATCGCGGCATTGCCGACGATTCTCGTCTACATGATCGCGGGACGCTATTTCGTGCGCGGCCTGACAGCCGGCGCGGTGAAGGGTTGATCGCCATTTTCGCGATCCCTTTCCGGCCAAGACAAACATAGAGGATTCACATGGCAAGCCTTTCCATCCGTGACGTGTACAAGACCTACCCGAACGGGGTGCCGGTTCTCAAGGGCGTCAACATCGACATCGAGGACGGACAGTTCCTGATTCTTGTCGGCGGCTCGGGTTGCGGCAAATCGACCTTGCTCAACATGATCGCGGGTCTCGAAACCGTGACGCGCGGCGACATCATGATCGACGGCAAGACGGTCAACAATCTCTCGCCGAAGGACCGCGACATCGCGATGGTGTTCCAGTCCTACGCGCTCTACCCTTCCATGAGCGTGCGCGAGAACATCTCGTTCGGCCTCAATATCCGCAAGGTGCCGAAGGACGAGCAGAAGAAGATCGTCGACCGCGTGTCGGAGACGCTGCAGATCGGTCATCTGCTCGACCGCAAGCCCGGTCAGTTGTCGGGCGGTCAGCGTCAGCGCGTGGCAATGGGCCGTGCGCTCGCACGCGATCCCGTCATGTTCCTGTTCGACGAGCCGCTGTCCAACCTCGACGCGAAGCTGCGTATCGAGATGCGCTCGGAAATCAAGCTGCTGCATCAGCGTCTGGGCACGACCATCGTCTACGTCACGCACGATCAGATCGAAGCGATGACGCTTGGCGACCGTATCGCGGTGATGAAGGACGGCATCGTGCAGCAGTTCGGCGCGCCGCAGGAAATCTACGACTCGCCCTCGAACCTGTTCGTCGCGGGCTTTATCGGCGCTCCTCCGATGAACTTCATCACCGGCAAACTGGTGGAAGCGGGTTCGGGCGTCGGCCTGCAGATCGACACGGGCGTGACGAAGAAGGTGCTGAATCTGCCGTTCGAAGCGAGCCGTTTGCGCGGCAAGGTCGGCCAGGACGTGATTCTTGGGCTGCGCCCGGAGCGTATCACCGACGCGCGTAACGCCCACAACGCGGACGACGCGCGCATGCAGCCCATCGACGTGCTGGTGGACGTGATCGAGCCGACCGGTCCGGACACGCTGCTCTTCGCGCAAGTGAACGGCAAGCGTATCGTGGCGCGCGTGCACCCGGCGTCGAACCCGCAACCGGCTTCGAACATGACTTTGCTGTTCGATGTGTCGAAGGCGGTGTTGTTCGACCCGCAGACGGAAGACCGGCTGGCCTGAGTTTCAGGCTTCGTCTGCGTTCGTGGAGAGCCGCGCGACATGCGCGGCTTTTTTGTTTTTGCTGATTTTTCAGCCCGATTTCCATGGGCGATGCCAGAAGCAGGCACAATCGGCATATGAAAACCTCTCTGCACCGTACATGAGTCTGCTTTCGTCGCAACCCGCTCTCGCCTGGCCTTCGGGTCAGCAATCCGATCCGTTCATCGGTCTCGAATCGCTCGACGATCCCAAGGTGCAAATCTGGGTCGATGCCCAGAACCGCCGCACCGAAGCCGCATTCGGCAACACGCCCGAGGCGCGCACCCTCGCCTCGCAGCTCGAAAAGTCGTACACCTCGAAGGACCGCATCGTCACATGCTCGCGCTATGGCGAGTGGGGCTACAACACGTGGCAGGACGAAGCGCATCCGCTTGGCATCGTGCGGCGCACGCCGTGGAGCGCGTGGCTCGCGGGCACGCCCGAGTGGCAGATCATCCTCGACGTCGATGCGCTCGATCTCAATACCGACGAAACCGACGACACGCGCTGGGCGCTCGCCGACTTCGACATGCTCTACCCGACTTACGACCGCGCGCTCGTCAGCTTGTCGCCCGGCGGCTCGGACGCGTGCATGGTCCGCGAGTTCGATATCGAAGCACGCAGCTTTATCGAAAATGGCTTCGTGCTGCCGGATGTCGGCAAGCACGACATTTCGTGGATCGATCACGATACCTGCTACGTCGGCTGGGACGACAGCAAGCACAACAAGAAACCCGCGTTGACGACATCGGGTTTTCCGCGCCAGGCGCGTCGCTGGAAGCGCGGCACGCCGCTCGCGGATGCACCCGTGGTGTTCGAGGGCCAGCGTCGCGATGTCTCGGCGGGCGCGGATTACGATCCGCTCGAAAAGCTGCATCTCGCCTCGCGCGCGGTGACGTTCTACGACACACTGCACTTCTGGCTCGATGAAACCGCCAACGCGTGGCGTCAATACGATCTGCCGACGCACGTCGAAGTCGAGCACTGGAACGGCTGGCTGTTCGTCACGCCGCGCGAAGCGTGGAAGACGGGCGGCGTGCGTCACGAAGGCGGGACCTTGCTCGTCATCCGCCGTGACGCGTTTCTCGAAGGCGCGCGCGATTTCACGGTGCTGTTCAAGCCGTCGGACAGGCGCGTGCTCGCGGGCATCGACTTCACGAAACATTGGCTGATCGCAAGCCAAATGGACGACGGCACGCCGCGCGTCACGCTCCTCGCGCCGCCCGCCGATTACAAGACGGCGTGGAACGCGCGCGATTTCGCGCTGCCCGAAGCGAGCCAGTCTTACGTCGATTCCATCGACAGCGAACGCGACGACACGGTGCTCATTCACGTCGAGCATTTTCTGATGCCGCCGTCGCTCTACTTCGCGGACCTTGCGAGCGACGCGCCCTGGCAACTGCTCGCACGTTTGCCCGCGCAGTTCGACGCGAGCGGCATGTCGGCGGTGCGTCATCACGCGATCGCGAACGATGGCGAGCGCATTCCGTACTGGCTGATCGGCCGTGGCGCGGATGTGTCGACCGATGCGCGGCCTTGCCTGCTCTACGGCTATGGCGGCTTCGAAGTCGCGCTCGATCCGCATTACGATTCGACCACTGGCATTGCGTGGCTCGCGCGCGGCGGGCTGTTGGCCATCGCGAACATTCGCGGCGGCGGCGAGTTCGGGCCGCAATGGCATCAGGCGGCGCTGCGCGAAAAGCGGCAAGTCTCGTTCGACGACTTCATCGCGGTGGCTAAAGCGCTGGTCGCGAGCGGCGTGACCACGGCCAGGCAGCTCGGCATTCGCGGCGGCAGTAACGGCGGTTTGCTCACCGGCGCGTGCATGGTGCAGCGGCCCGAGCTTTTCGGCGCGGTGCTGTCGGAAGTGCCGCTGCTCGACATGGCGCGTTTTCATTTGCTGCTGCAAGGCGCATCGTGGATCGACGAATACGGCGATCCCGACGATGCCGACGACCTGCGTCATCTGCTGGCGTATTCGCCGTATCAGAACGTGAAGGCGGATGTCGATTATCCGGCGTCGTTGTTCACGTCATCGACGGCGGACGACCGCGTGCATCCCGGTCACGCGCGCAAGATGGCCGCGAAGATGCAGGCGCAAGGGCACGAAAACGTCTGGTATCAGGAAACCGGAGAAGGCGGACACGGCGCGGGCGTGGAGCCGGAAGCCGTGGCGCAGGCGGAAGCGGCGGCATTTACGTTCCTGGCGGTGAAGCTTGGGCCGCTCGGGTGACAGGTCGAACCGTTGACGCGCGAACGAAGTCCGAAAAACCTCGCCAGGCGGCGAGGTTTTTTCATTGCGCAATCGCCTCAAACCTTGACCGGCGCGGCATGCGAACGAAGCACCAACGTACGCCCGAGAAAAGTCAGCACGCCGCAGACCCCGATCACGATACCCATGCCATGCGGCGACACATCGTGGAACAACCCGACCGCAAGACTCGATAGCGCGCCGAGCGCAAGCTGCATCGCACCGAAGACAGCGGCGGCCGCGCCCGCGTTGCGCGGATAGCGGTGCATCAGTTCCGTCGTGCAGTTCGCCGCGAGCAGGCCAACCACGCCGACCACGAAGAACAGACATACGACGATCGACCACAGCCCGCCCCAACCCGTCAGCGAAACGAGCGCGACGGCAAGCGCCGCGATCACGCTGACGAAGGCCGCGCCAGAGATCATCTTCATCGCGCCGAGGCGGCCGACGAGCTTCGTATTCAACACGTTTCCGCCAATGATGCCGACGATATTCAGCCCGAACAGCAGCCCGTAATACTGCGGCTTCACATGGAAATAGTCGATGTAGACGAAGGGCGTCGCCGTGATGTACGCGAACATCGACGCGAACGCCATGCCGCCGCACATCATGTGGCCCCAGGTGACGGGGTCGCGCAACAAGTGCCCGTAAGCCGCGAACGAAGCGCCGAGCGCGGAGCCCGCGCGCTTTTCCTTCGGCCAGGTTTCGGGTACGCGCAGAAAAGCGGTGATGGAGCACGCCACGCCGAAGAGCGTGAGCGCGGCAAAGACCACGCGCCAACCGCCCAACAGCAGCAATTGCCCGCCGATCAACGGCGCGAGCAGCGGACCAATGGACGTAACGATGGACAGCATCGACAGCACGCGGGCGGCATCGGCGGGCGCGTGGGCATCGCGGGCGATGGCGCGCGCGAGCACGGAAGCCGCGCCCGCACCGAGCGCCTGCAGGAAGCGCACGAAAACGAGGGCGTCGATGGACCACGCCACCGCGCACGCGACGCTCGCAAGCGCGTACAGCGCAATGCCGCCGAGCAGCACGGGCCGGCGGCCATAGGCGTCGGAAAGCGGGCCATAGAGCAACATGCCGAACGAGAAGCCGAACATGAAACTCGTGAGCGTGCTTTGCGCGGCGGCAGGCGTCGTGCCGAACGCGGCGGCGAGCGACGGCAGACTCGGCAGATACATGTCGATCGACAAGGGACCGCAGGCGGCGAGCGCGCCGAGCAACAGAATCAGCCGGCCATCGGGCCGGCGGGCAGTGGTGTCAGGCATTGGACTCGGAAAAGACGAAGGGTGCAGAGCGGATGCCGCGCGCGTGCTGCATCGGCGCCGGGCGAGGCCATTGTACGCGTCGATCGGCTAAGCTCCGGCTTTAAGCCATCCACTTATTCTCGTCAAACCCATGACCGCGTTTCTCCTGATCTGGAGCCCGAAGAAATGGCCGTGGCCCGAACTGCCCGACTGTGCGCGACGCGTGGCCGCAGGCGAAGCCGTCGCCGACGTCTGGGGCTGCGGCACCGCGCGCGGCCTCTTGCCGGGTGACCGCGTGTTCGTGCATCGCGTGACGCAGCAGCCGAAGGGCGTGTTCGCATCGGGCTACGTGACGCGCGCGCCCTACGAAGTGCCGGATGCGCACTCAAAGCGCGGATACCGGCTGTGCATCGATTTCGTGTACGACTGGCTCGTCGATGCGAACGAGCAAGTCGTCGTCACGCGCGACGAACTGCGCGCGCATCCGCTTTCCGTGCAGACGTGGGACGCGCAGAGTTCCGGCACGATCATCAAGCCGATGGCGGAAGGCGCGCTCGAAAAGCTGTGGACTGCGCGCACCGGGCGACGCGGGCGGCCGAACCCGCTCGAATATGACGACTCCGGTACAATTTGAAGCATGTTTTTCGCACCGGACCGCGCGTCGGCATCAACCGCGCGCCGCGCTTTTGCTACTTTGAACGGAGCGTCGAGTCCCTTGCGTATTTCGCATCCACAACCGTGCAGGCCTCATCCATGTCCAAGAATCAAGCCCTCTTCGAACGCGCTCAGCAAACCATTCCCGGCGGCGTGAATTCGCCGGTGCGCGCGTTCCGCTCGGTCGGCGGCACGCCGCGCTTCATCGAGCGCGCGGAAGGCCCGTACTTCTGGGACGCCGAGGGCAAGCGCTATATCGACTACATCGGCTCGTGGGGCCCGATGATTCTCGGCCACGTGCATCCCGAAGTGCTCGACGCCGTGCAGCGCGTGCTCGCCCACGGCTTCTCCTTCGGCGCGCCGACCGAGGCGGAGATCGAGATCGCCGAGGAAATCTGCAAGCTCGTGCCGTCGATCGAACAGGTGCGCATGGTGTCGAGCGGCACCGAAGCGACCATGAGCGCGCTGCGTCTCGCGCGCGGCTTCACGGACCGCAGCCGCATCGTCAAGTTCGAGGGTTGCTATCACGGTCACGCGGACAGTTTGCTCGTGAAGGCGGGTTCGGGCCTGCTCACGTTCGGCAATCCGACTTCGGCGGGCGTGCCCGCGGATATCGCGAAGCACACCACCGTGCTCGAGTACAACAATGTCGAGCAACTGAACGAAGCCTTCGCGGCGTTCGGCGCGGAGATCGCCTCGGTGATCGTGGAGCCGGTCGCGGGCAACATGAATCTCGTGCGCGCGACGCCCGAGTTCCTGAACGCACTGCGCGCGCGTTGCGACGAGTACGGCTCGGTCCTGATTTTCGACGAAGTGATGTGCGGCTTTCGCGTCGCGCTTGGCGGCGCGCAGCAGGTCTACGGCATCAAGCCCGACCTGACCTGCCTCGGCAAGGTGATCGGCGGCGGCATGCCGGCCGCGGCCTTCGGCGGGCGCCGGGACATCATGGCGCATCTCGCGCCGCTCGGCGGTGTGTATCAGGCAGGCACGCTGTCCGGCAATCCCATCGCGGTCGCGGCCGGGCTCAAGACCTTGCAGCTGATCCAGCGCCCCGGCTTCTACGACGACCTCGCGAAGCAGACGCGCAAGCTCGTCGATGGCCTGAGCGCCGCCGCGCGCGATGCCAAGGTGCCCTTCTCGGCCGACTCCATCGGCGGCATGTTCGGCCTTTACTTCGCCGAGCAGGTGCCGGTGAGCTTTGCCGAAGTCACGCAGGGCGACACGCGGCGCTTCAACACGTTCTTCCACGCCATGCTCGATGCCGGCGTGTACTTCGCGCCATCGGCATTCGAAGCCGGTTTCGTCTCCAGCGCGCACGACGACGCCGTGATCGACGCAACCCTCGAAGCGGCGCGCGGCGCATTCGCGTCGCTCGCGGCTTAAACCTCGGGCGCGGCGACCGCGATGTTTTCGCAAACCGACTTCACGCACATGGAGCGCGCGCTCGCGCTCGCCTCGCGCGGCATGTACACGACGACGCCCAATCCGCGCGTCGGCTGCGTGCTGGTCAAGAACGGCGAAGTAATCGGCACGGGCTTCACGCAGCCGGCCGGTCTGGATCACGCCGAAGTCCGCGCGCTCAAGGACGCGCGATCGCGCGGCAAGGACCCGCGTGGCGCAACCGCTTACGTCACGCTCGAACCGTGCAGCCATTTCGGGCGCACGCCGCCGTGCGCGCAGGCGCTCATCGACGCGCGCGTGGAAAAAGTGATCGCCGCGATGGAAGATCCGAACCCGACCGTCTCCGGGCGCGGTCTCGTGATGTTGCGCGATGCGGGCATCGACGTGCGCTGCGGTCTGCTCGCGCACGAGGCGCACGAGATGAACATCGGCTTCGTGTCGCGCATGACGCGGCGGCGGCCGTGGGTGCGCATGAAAGTGGCCGCGACGCTCGATGGCCGCACGGGTTTGCCCTCGGGCGAAAGCCAGTGGATCACGGGTGAGGACGCGCGTGCCGACGGCCACGCATGGCGCGCACGCGCCTGCGCCATCCTCACGGGCATAGGCACGGTGCGCGAGGACAACCCGCAACTGACCGTGCGCGCGGTCGAAACGCCGCGCCAGCCGCAGCGCGTTCTGATCGACAGCCGTCTGGACGTTCCGCTCGATGCCCGCATGCTGGAAGGCCCGCCAGCGTGGATCTTCCATTCGGCCAACGCCGATCCCGCGCGCGTCGCGGCGTTGCGTGCGAAGGGCGCGGAGCTGATCGAACTGCCCAACGAACAGGGCAAGGTCGATCTGCCTGCCGTGCTCATCGCGCTTGCGGATCGCGGCATCAACGAATTGCACGTCGAAGCCGGGCACAAGCTCAATGGCTCGCTATTGCGCGAAGGTTGTGTCGATGAACTGCTGGTGTATCTCGCGCCAAGCCTTCTCGGCAGCGCGCCCGGCATGTTCGACTTCGCGCCGCCCGCCACGCTGGATGCGCGCGCGCATCTCAAGTTTCATCGTATAGACCGGCTCGGCGACGACTTGCGCATTCTTGCGCGTTTCGCCGAGGCAAATGTCACCACCGACGCGTGCTGATCCGCGTGGGTCCGGCCAAGTCAGCTCGTCAAGTTAAAGGAAGCAGTCGATGTTCACAGGAATTGTCAGCGCGGTAGGCCGAATCGACCAAGTCACGCCGCTTGGCGCGGAGCCGGAAGCGGGCGTGCGCCTGACGGTCACGGCAGGCGGTCTCGATCTCGCGGATGTCGAACTGGGCGACAGCATCGCCATTCAGGGCGCGTGCATGACGGTCATTGAAAAGACCGCGAATGCCTTCGATGTCGATGTCTCGCGCGAAAGCCTCAACAAGACGGTCGGACTCGGCCACGCGGGCGACGAAGTTAATCTGGAAAAGGCGTTGCGCGCGCATGACCGGCTGGGCGGCCACTTGGTCTCGGGCCATGTGGATGGCCTTGGCGAAGTGTCGCGCTTCGAACGCGTGGGCGAATCGCACGAATTGCGCGTCGTCGCGCCGAAGGAGATCGGCAAGTACCTGGCCTACAAGGGTTCGGTTACGGTGAATGGCGTGAGCCTCACGGTCAACTCGGTCAGCGACCGCGCCGATGGCTGCGAATTCTCCATCAACCTCATTCCGCATACCGTCGAAGTCACGACGCTCAAGGCGCTCAAGCCGGGCGTGAAGGTCAATTTGGAGATCGACCTGATCGCGCGCTATGTCGAGCGGATGATGAATGCGTCGTGATGCTTTCCGGTCTTGGCGCTTTGGCGCGGCGCGGCTCAGCGCTCGGGGCCCCAGATGTGATCGAAGTCGAAGGAGACTTCCTTGGTGTGGCGAATGGACGTGAGCAGCACCGTGTCGCCAATCAGAAGGTACAGAAGCACGTAGTCTTCGAACACGTGTTCGCGTAGTTCGGCGCGCTTCTTGGCTTCCTCGGTTTCTTCGATAAGTTCTTCGCAGGCCAGTATTGCCTGATAGGTATCGGGATCGGTGTTGAGGAAAGGCCGCCCGATCGCCGGAAAACGCCGCAAAAGCGGCATGACCTTGCTCTCCAGCACTTCCAGCATGCGCTCATAGCTTTGAGGCTGATCCACTCGGCCCCAATAACGCTCGATATCCGCGAGCCGAAGCAGAAATTTCTTCGAGGTGCGGAGAGTCGCGCGTGTGCGTCCATCATTTGGCATCCTCACCCCCGTCTTCCCGTGCGCGCCTTTCGCGTTCCTCGCGCTCCTGACGCAGTCGAGCCCTGATACGCCCTATTGCCTCGCCCGCATCCTCCGTCGGCTCCCCTGCCTTCCACGCCGCGATCGCTTCCTTGGCGTCCTCCAGCAACAGCAAATGAATCCGCGCCCGCTCCGCGCGATAGTAGTGCTCCAGCTTCTCCGTGCTGATCAAAGCGACGCTTGCTTCGCCGTTCTTCGTGATGATCTTGTCCGTGCCCTTCTGCACTTCGTCGATGAGCTCCGACAAATTCGCACGCGCCTGCGAAAGGGAGATGACGTCTTTGGGGGTAAAAGCCATTTTAGGCTCCGTGCTATTTAACGTACTCAACATGGTACAGAATTCACACTCGCAAAGGATAAGGAATTCGTATCATCTCAGGCCGCATGAGGCCGCGCCAGTCGTCCGGAAGGAATAGGAAAAATCGCCTGTGCAGGCGACGCCGCGATTTCACCGACTGTCCATCATCGGTGGCGTAAAATACGCCCTTTCCCAATCCGGACCCCTTCGGGACGCCATCATGCCGATCGCCACCACTCCAGAGATCATCGCTGAACTGAAAGCCGGGCGGATGGTGATCCTCGTCGACGAGGAAGACCGCGAAAACGAAGGCGACCTCCTCGTCGCAGCCGATTTCGTCACGCCGGAAGCGATCAATTTCATGGCGAAGCACGGTCGCGGCCTGATCTGCCTCACGCTCACGCAAGAGCGCTGCAAGCAACTGAATCTGCCGCTCATGACCCACCGCAACGGCACGCAGTACGGCACCGCGTTCACGGTCAGCATCGAGGCGGCCGAAGGCGTGACCACCGGCATTTCGGCTTCCGACCGCGCGCGCACGGTCGCGGCGGCGGTCGCGCACGACGCGCGCGCCGAGCACATCGTGCAGCCGGGCCACGTGTTCCCGATCATGGCGCAGCCAGGCGGCGTGCTCGTGCGTGCCGGCCACACGGAAGCCGGCTGCGATCTGACCGCGCTCGCGGGCCTCACGCCCGCATCCGTCATCTGCGAAATCATCAAGGACGACGGCGAGATGGCGCGCCTGCCCGACCTCATGGAATTCGCGGATCAGCACGGGCTCAAGATCGGCACCATCGCCGACCTGATCCACTATCGCAGCCGGACGGAATCGATCATCGAAAAGGTCGGCGAGCGCATCATGCAGACCGCTCACGGTTCGTTTCGCGCGGTGCTCTATCGCGACGAGCCGACGCGTTCGCCGCATATCGCGCTCGTGCGCGGCACGCCCTCGCCCGACCGCGAAACGCCGGTGCGCGTGCACGAGCCGCTTTCGGTGCTCGACTTGCTCGAGATCGATTCTTCCACGCATTCATGGACCATCGACGCGGCCATGAAGGAAATCGCCGCGCGCGATCTCGGCGCCATCGTCATGCTCAATTGCGGCGACACCAAGGAACAACTCGTGGACGTGTTCCGCGCGTTCGACGAGAAGGACAAGGCGCTCGAACTGAAGCGCCGTCCCATCGACTTCAAGACTTATGGCATCGGCGCGCAGATCTTGCGCGACCTGGGCGTCGGCAAGATGCAGGTGCTCGCGAATCCGCGCAAGCTCGGCAGCATGTCGGGCTACGGGCTCGAAGTGACCGGCTTCATCGCCATGCCCGGTTGCCCCGCGACCGCCGCGCCCGCGGACACGCCGGTCTCGCATCTGCGCTCTGCTTGAACGCATCAACTCATTCCAAACCAACGGAACTCATTCATGGAAATCGGACAATACCAGCCGAATCTCGACGGTGACGGTCTGCGCATCGGCATCGTGCAGTCGCGCTTCAACGAACCCGTGTGCAATGGCCTTGCCGATGCGTGCATCGAAGAGCTGGAACGCCTCGGCGTGATCGGCGAAGACGTGCTGCTCGTCACCGTGCCGGGCGCGCTCGAAATTCCGCTGGCGCTGCAAAAACTCGCGGAATCCGGCCAGTTCGACGCGCTGATCGCGCTCGGCGCCGTGGTGCGCGGCGAGACGTATCACTTCGAACTGGTTTCGAACGAAAGCGGCTCGGGCATTTCGCGCATTGCGCTCGACTTCGGCGTGCCGGTGGCGAACGCCGTGCTGACGACCGAAAACGACGAACAAGCCGTCGCGCGCATGACGGAAAAAGGCCGCGATGCGGCACGCGTGGCAGTTGAAATGGCGAATCTTTCCGTCGCGCTGGAACAGCTCGGCGGCGACGACGAAGAAGACGAAGACGAGGACCGCGCATGAAGAGCGCTCGACGCCGCTCGCGTGAACTCGCGACGCAAGGGCTTTATCAATGGCTGCTGTCGGGTGCGCCCGGCGGCGAGATCGACGCGCAGTTGCGCAATGCGCAGGGCTTCGACAAGGCCGACCATGAGCATCTGGATGCCATTCTGCACGGCGTGATCAAGGAAGCCGACGTGCTCTCCGAGCAGTTGCAGCCATGTCTCGACCGGCCTATCGAGCAACTGTCGCCGGTGGAGCGCGCGGTTCTGCTGGTCGCCGCGTTCGAATTCAAGCATCACCTGGACATTCCGTATCGCGTGGTGATTAACGAGGCGGTCGAGCTGACCAAGACGTTCGGCGGTTCGGATGGCTACAAGTACGTGAACGGCGTGCTCGACAAGCTCGCGGTCGCCTTGCGTCCGACCGAGGCGCAGGCGCGCAGATGAACACCGCCACCGAGCCGCTGGTGCGGCTTGCGTCACGGGTCGACGCGATCGAGCCGTTCTACGTGATGGAGTTGATGAAGGACGCGCAGGCGCTGGAACGCGCGGGGCGCGACATCATCCATATGGGTATCGGCGAGCCGGATTTCACGGCGCCCGAACCGGTCACGCGCGCCGCCGCGGATGCCTTGCAGCGCGGCGTCACGCAATACACCAATGCGCTCGGCGTGACCGCGTTGCGCGAGGCGCTCTCGCAGCACTATCGCGATGCGTTCGGCCTCACGGTCGACCCGCAGCGCATCGTGGTGACGGCGGGTGCATCGGCGGCGCTGTTGCTCGCGTGCATGACGCTCGTCGATCACGGCGACGAAGTGCTGATGCCCGACCCGTGCTATCCGTGCAACCGGCATTTCGTGTCGGCGGCGGACGGCAAGCCCGTGCTGATCCCAAGCGGTCCGGCCGAGCGCTTTCAGTTGACGGCGGCTCACGTCGAGGAATACTGGCGGCCGCAAACGCGCGGCGTCTTGCTGGCGTCGCCGTCGAACCCGACGGGCACGTCCATCGCGCCGGGTGAACTGAAGCGCATCGTGAATGCGGTGCGCGCGCGCGGCGGCTTTACGATCGTCGACGAGATCTATCAGGGCTTGAGCTACGACGCGAAGCCCATCTCGGCGCTCTCTTTCGGCGACGATGTCGTTACCGTAAACAGCTTTTCGAAATATTTCAGCATGACCGGCTGGCGGCTCGGCTGGCTGGTCGTGCCGCACGCAATGGTTCCGGCAGTCGAGAAGCTCTCGCAGAACCTTTTCATCTGCGCATCGGCGCTGGCGCAGCACGCGGCGCTCGCCTGCTTCGAGCCGGAGACAATCGCGATCTACGAAGCGCGCCGCCTCGAATTCAAGCGCCGGCGCGATTACATCGTGCCGGCGTTGCGTTCGCTGGGCTTTGGCGTGCCGGTCACGCCCGACGGCGCCTTCTACGTCTATGCGGACACGATGAGCGTCGCGCACCCCGCAGCCGGCCACAGTGGCACGCTTACGCAATCGATGCTTCACGATGCAGGCGTCGTGCTCGTACCAGGTGCCGATTTCGGCTTTCATGCGCCCGAGCGCTATATCCGGGTTTCGTACGCGACGGCGTACGCAAAACTGGAGGAAGCGGTTCATCGCCTGGGCTCGCTTTTCAGCCGATAAATTTGCAGCGAAGAAAAGCAAAAGGGCACCCGACGGTGCCCTTTTTTACGACTCGACGAAAAAAACTCAGGCGCCGAACTCGGCCGAAGCAACATGCTTCGCTTCACTATCGGTTTCGTCCTGCGATTCCGCTTTCTTCTGATTGTCGATGGTCGCATGCACGCGCTTGCCACCATCCGCCGTGGCGGCCGACGTAGAAGCGAGAACCTGCTTCGGCGCCGCCTGCACGGGCGCTTGGGGCGAGTTGATCGGCACATTGCGGCCACGCGCGACATCGCGCAGACGCGATCGCTCGGCCAGCACCTTCGCGCCGTACCCGCCATCGTCCTGCGTCGACGAACCCACGTAATAACGCAGACCGCCCGCGACCGAACCACCACGCGCGATACAGTCCTTCAGCACCAGCGCCCCGACCTTGATATTCGCGAGCGGATCGAGCGCCGCGTGCGAACCGCCGAAGTACTGGAATTTGTCGGAATGAACCTTCGACATCACCTGCATCAGACCCTGCGCACCCACGCCGCTTTCGGCATACGGATTGAAGCCGGACTCGATCGCCATTACCGAAAGCAACAGCAACGGATCGAGGCCTACTTCGCGGCCGGTATCGAAGGCCGCGCGCACGAGCTCGCTGACCGGGTCCTGCGCCACGCGATATCGCCGCGCGATGAAGCTGGCGACGAGTTGCTGCTCACGCGTCGAGATGAGGACGCGGTCGTCGCGGGCATCGGCGACGACGCGTTGGGCGGGAATCAGACTCGCGAGCATGCCGACGGAGGGCATGGTGCGCGGATCGAGCCCGTTAGGCGATACGGCGAGGCTGATGCCGCCCGTAAGCTGGCGGGCGCTGGCGTCGTCGTAGGTCGCGGCGCCGAGCGACGGAGCGGCGGTTGCGGGCACTTCGCGCGCATCCGCGGCCCGTGCTTTCGACACGAGATTGACAGCCAGATTCGACTCGACCGGCGGCCGATGCACCGCCGCGAACGGCGGCAGCGGCTGCCCCGCGAGCAAACGAGCCGGACCGGCCTGCACGGCTGCCGAAACAAACGGCATGATTCGTGCGGCGAAGGTCGTACGCCAGGAAGGCAGGAGCCAAAGTGCGAAAGCCGTGATGACGGCGGCGCCGCCGACGAGGCTGAAGAGATGCTGACTCAAACGGCGTCCGCGACGCAGCGCAATGCGCACGATCTGCGCTGCGCGGGTGTCGGAACCCCAGAAAACCGAAGCGTTCATCTATGCTCCCAATGTTGCTTGATTTAACGCAGATGAATACGAATAAAACGCGAATTCAATGCGTAAATCAGACACCGCTCGCTCTCGGCAAGCACAAACGGCATCGGGGAAACGGCATGGAGCCGTCTGGAAAGCCGCCGGTTAAAAAGTTGACCGGAGTGCGCGGCACGAACTGCATGCCATGAATGCGCAGAGGCTTTCCACGCGAAAAACCGGCGCTGGTAACGCCGGCCGTGACAACCAACAGCCATGAATCGCCGGGCAGGTTCGGCGCAGGCGACGCATGTGCGTCTGAAAGACCTGAGGCAGCGGTAAAAAGTTTCAAAACCCGCAAAGGATGGCAAAGGATTCTAGCAGGCTTTAATCATCCGTCAATGCTATAGACTTCCGTTTCAATTACTTACAGTAATAACGAACAGTGTTCAGTTGCCGAAAACCGCGCCAGTTGGGGCATTGGAAGCGGAATTTGCTGAATGTCTCCGAACGCACCGACGCGAGCGCATGTAAAATCGACAATCGTCTGGCGCGCAGCCGTCCCGCCCTTCTGGGCCGTCCTCGAGTCCCTTTCTGATCATCGATGAAATACAAAGATCTGCGCGACTTCACCGCCCGCCTCGAAGCGCTAGGTGAACTGCGCCGTGTTCGGCAGCCCGTTTCCCCCGTTCTCGAAATCACCGAAATTTCCGATCGCGTATTGCGCGCGGGCGGCCCCGCCCTGTTGTTCGAAACGCCAACGGGACATTCCATGCCCGTGCTTGCGAACCTCTTCGGCACGACGCGCCGGGTGGCGCTCGGCATGGGTATCGAAACGCAAGCGCAGAGCGGCAACGATACGGCCCTCGGCAGCGACACCGCCGCGCTCGGCTCGCTGCGCGATGTCGGCCGGCTGCTCTCGGCGCTCAAGGAGCCCGAGCCGCCCAAGGGTTTGAAGGACGCGGGCAAGCTGTTGTCGCTTGCCAAGGCCGTTTGGGACATGGCGCCGAAATCGGTGAATTCGCCGCCTTGCCAGGAAATAGTTTGGGAAGGCAACGATGTCGATCTCGCGCGCTTGCCGATCCAAACCTGCTGGCCCGGCGACGCCGGCCCGCTGCTCACCTGGGGCCTCACCGTCACGCGCGGCCCCAACAAGTCGCGGCAGAATCTCGGCATTTATCGGCAGCAGCTGATCGGACGCAACAAACTCATCATGCGATGGCTCGCTCATCGCGGCGGCGCGCTCGACTTTCGCGAATTCGCGCTTGCCAATCCCGGCAAGCCGTATCCCGTGGCGGTCGTGCTCGGCGCCGATCCCGCGACGATCCTCGGCGCCGTCACGCCGGTGCCCGATTCATTGTCCGAGTATCAGTTCGCGGGGCTGCTGCGCGGCTCGCGCACTGAACTGGCGAAGTGCCTGACGCCTGGCGTCGACACGCTGCAAGTGCCGGCGCGCGCGGAGATCGTGCTCGAAGGCTTCATCCATCCGCAAGACGGCGCGCCGCCGCCTGCGCCCGCGGGCGCGCCGCCGCGTCCGTCCGCGGGGGCATCCGCGAAATACGAACACGCGCTCGAAGGTCCGTACGGCGATCACACCGGCTACTACAACGAACAGGAGTGGTTCCCGGTCTTCACCGTCGAAAAGATCACCATGCGGCGCGACGCCCTCTTCCATTCGACTTATACCGGCAAGCCGCCCGACGAACCGGCCGTGCTCGGCGTCGCGCTCAACGAAGTCTTCGTGCCGCTCCTCCAGAAGCAGTTCACCGAGATCACGGACTTCTATCTGCCGCCAGAAGGCTGCAGTTATCGCATGGCCATCGTGCAGATGAAGAAGAGCTATCCCGGCCACGCCAAGCGCGTGATGTTCGGCGTATGGAGTTTCCTGCGGCAGTTCATGTACACGAAGTTCATCGTCGTGGTCGATGAAGACGTGAACGTGCGCGACTGGAAGGAAGTCATCTGGGCGATCACGACGCGAGTGGACCCCGTGCGCGATACCGTGCTCGTGGACAACACGCCGATCGACTATCTCGACTTCGCGTCGCCCATGGCGGGGCTCGGCTCGAAGATGGGACTCGACGCGACCAACAAATGGCCCGGCGAGACCACGCGCGAATGGGGCCGCCCGATTGTCATGGACGAAGCCGTCAAGCGCCGCGTCGATACGTTGTGGAGCGAACTCGGCCTCGACACGTCGCCATCGGCGAGAAAAGCATGATCGGGGCGACGGTTTTTCGTGGCGATGTCATCGAGAACACGCATGCGGCGCATGTCGCGGTGGTCGATGCATCCGGGCGCGTGCTGCATTCGTTCGGCGATCCATATCGCGTGACCTTGCCGCGCTCGGCGGCGAAACCCGCGCAGGCGTTGGCCGTGCTCGAAACCGGCGCGCTCGAACGCTTCGGCTTCAGCGAAGAAGATCTGGCGCTGATGTGCGCGTCGCATAACAGCGAGCCGCGTCATATCGAGCGCGCGCGGGCGATGCTCGCGAAAGCCGAAGCAAGCGAAGCCGATCTTCGCTGCGGCGGCCATCCGCCCATTTCCGATGCCGTCTTCCGCGACTGGATCAAACGCGATTTCATGCCGACGCCCGTGTGCAGCAATTGTTCCGGCAAGCACGCCGGCATGCTGGCCGGCGCGCGCGCCATGAATGCGCCGCTCGACGGTTATCATCTGCCCGCGCATCCGCTGCAGGCGTGGGTCAAGCGGACGATGGCGCGCGTCGTTGATCTCGCCGACGACGAAGTGCAATGGGCCATCGACGGCTGCAATCTGCCAACGCCCGCCTTCCCGCTCGATCGCCTCGCGCGGCTCTTCGCAAAGATCGCCGATGCGCCGGACGGCACGCCGCTCGCGCGTATCTATAAGGCGATGACGGCGCATCCCGAACTCGTCGCCGGCGAAGGCCGCTTCTGTACGCTGCTGATGCAAACCTTCGGCGGCACGCTCGTCGGCAAGACCGGCGCGGACGCGTGCTACGCCATTGGCGTCCGGCGCCCCGAAGGCACACTCGGCATCGCGGTGAAGGTGGAAGACGGCAACACCGGCGTGCTCAACGCGGTCGTCGTGCATGTACTCGAACGGCTCGGCATAGGCACGGACGAGCAGCTTGGCGCGCTCGCACGCTTTCGCCACCCGCCAATGCGCAACACGGTCGGCGTATCGACCGGCCGCCTCGACATCCACTTCGCGCTACGCGATCACTAAAAAAAAGACGATGCACTCGTGGTCCCTGCTGTCCGACGGCTTCTTTTTGTCGTTGTCGCTGTGTCTGGATATTGGCATTGCCAATGTCGCGATCATTTCGCTCGTGCTGTCGCACGGCTTCAAACCAGGATTCGTGCTCGGCCTCGGGACCTGTTTCGGCGATCTCTTCTACGCGGCGCTCGCGCTGGCCGGCATGTCGGCGCTTCTGCAATTCGCGGCCGTGCGATGGGTCGTGTGGATCGGCGGGGCGATCGTGCTTCTGTTCCTCACGTGGAAGATGGCACGCGAGGCGCTGAATCCCGCATCCGCGCCGCCTGTCGAAGGCGAAGCCGACGACCGTCTGCCACGCCAAAGTCATGCGAAGAGTTTCGTGCGCGGCTGTTTGCTCGCGGTGTCGTCGCCAAGTGCGATTCTCTGGTTCGCGGCCGTGGGCGGCGCGTTGATCGCCAAAGCCGGCGCGACCAGCGCGATGAGCGCGTCCGTGTTCCTGATCGGCTTCTTTTGCGGCGGGCTCGGCTGGACGCTCTTCGTCTGCACGCTGGCGAGCCACGGCCGCAAGCGCGCGGGCACGAGCCTGCTGCGCGCGTGTCATGTGCTTTCGGCCGTGCTATTCGCTTATTTCGCGTACAGCGTGATCGTCAATGGTTACCGCGATCTGATCGTGCACGCGCCGGTTTGAGCGGCGCGTGCCTTTCGCGCGATGAGCGAGCCCACGTCAGGCGACGAACTCCGCCAGACGCGCCAGATCGACGTTGCCGCCGCTCACGATCACACCCACGCGCTTGCCTTCCACCGGCACCACTTTCTGCAGCACGGCCGCGGCGGCCAGACAGCCGGTCGGCTCGACGACCATCTTCATGCGTTGCGCGAAAAAGCGCAGCGTGTCGATCAACTGGGCGTCGCTCACGGTGACGATGCTGTCCACATGACGCTGGATGATCGGGAAGTTGTATTCGCCGACATGCGTGGAAGCGGCGCCATCGGCGATTGTGCGCGGCACTTCGATATGCACGATCTCGCCGCGCGCGAGTGACTGCTGCGCGTCGTTGCCCGCTTCCGGCTCAACGCCGATCACCTTGCACGACGGGCTGAGCGCGGCAGCGGCGAGAGCGCATCCGCCGATCAGCCCGCCGCCGCCGAGGCAGACGAACAGGTAATCCAGCGGTCCGGTTTCTTCGATCAATTCCTTTGCCGCCGTGCCCTGCCCCGCGATCACATGTGGATGATCGTATGGCGGGATCAGGGTCATGCCGCGTTCCTCTGCGAGCGCGCGGCCGATTTCCTCGCGGTTCTGCGTATAGCGATCGTAGGTGATCACTTCGCCGCCATAGCCGCGCGTCGCGGCCATCTTCGCGGCAGGCGCGTCTTCGGGCATGACGATGGTCGCGCGGATGCCCGCGAGCTTCGCCGACAACGCGATAGCCTGCGCATGATTGCCCGACGAGTACGTGATAACGCCGGCTTTGCGCTGGGCATCGTCGAAATGGGACAACGCGTTATAGGCGCCGCGAAACTTGAACGCGCCCATGCGCTGGAAGTTTTCGCATTTAAAGAAGAGCGACGCGCCCGACATGGCGTCGGCCGTGGTGGACGTGAGAACCGGCGTGCGATGCGCGACGCCTGCGATGCGGCGAGCGGCATCGGCGACGTCTTCGAAGGTAGGTGCGGGAAGTGAGGACATGGGACGAGGACGAGGGGTGAGGAGAGCCGTCATTGTCCCAGTTATGACGCGCTTCTGAAAAGCGATGCCGCAACGAAAAAAGCGATGCAGGTCCGCTTGGGGACATGCATCGCCAGAAGATTCGACAGCCGAATTGTCGATTAGCGGTGCCAGTAGCCCGGACCGCCCCGATAGTAGCCGGGACCGCCCCGGTAGTAGCCGTGATGATAGTAAGGGCGACCGTAGTAGCCGTAACCATAACTTCCGACGACGACCGGAGGCGGCGGCGCATAGACCACGGGCGGCGGCGGCGCAACATACACCGGCTGCTGCGGCGCTACGTACACCGGCGCGGGCGGCGCGACATAAACCGGCGGCGGCGGCGCCTGATAAACCGGATACGCGGGAACCCCGATCCCGATGCCCACCGAAACATGCGCCTGTGCAGCGCCGGCAATGCCGACACCCAGCGCCCCTGCAACCATCCAATAAGCGAGCCTTTTCACCTTCGTTCTCCTCGCCGCCTGCTGCCGATCCGTACGGCACGACAAACGACGGTATGGCTTCAATCTATCGAAAAAGGCCAAATGCCGCTGGAACCATATGTTGCAAATTGCAAGTTTTCTTACGCTTCTGGAAAGGCTTGAACGTGCTCGCCAACGCGAGTCGGCCGTCCGGCGTGCCTTTCGATCAGCAAAAGTTCTGCGACCGGACTTTCGCCGCCCAGCAAGTAACGACATTTACAAATGCAAAGAAAAGCCCCGCCGGGCAATCGATCAGGCGGGGCTTTGCAAACACAAAGTTCGAAACGCGACGACGCTTCAACCCACCTTCACATAAGCGAATTCGCGCGAAACATTCGGCGGCACGTATGCCCCGCTGATGACCACCCGAGGCGTTAGACGCTTTTTCTGATCCCACCAGCGACGCCGCTGGGCCTGGCTCAAGAATCGCAAATGTTTTCGATAAGAGAAAATGCTCACAGCGACCTCCGAACGTAGCGATTAAACCTCACGGAAAACCGTGCGCTTTCTCGCGCCACCGTTTTCCCTGTTGATCCGTCTTTTCTTTAGTATTCGCGCCCTGTCCGTGCATCAATGTGCGGGATAGAACCCAAGCCTTTCGATCGGTGTGTGTTGAACCACATTCGGCGTTAAGACTCGCGGGCTTTCAGACAAAAGCGGGAAATGGTTCCGAAGATTTCGGCTACTTATGCTTTTTCGGCCACCTTTACGCCTCGTTGCCAGATAAATCCCCAACTTTTCTATGTAACCCATTTCGCTTTTCGTTTCCCTATCCTGCCAGTTTTACGTAAAACGCGCCTTTTGCGGTCGTCTCGAATTGACAACACTAGGGTTTTCCGTCGCGAGAATCTCTTTCTTATAGGTTCGCGAAGGTTCGCGAACGGTCCTTGCATGCGCCTTTCAAGCTGCGGAGCCTCAAACGGCCGCGCCTTGTGCGACAACGCGCCCAAGCCGCCGTCAAGCCATGTTAAGGTGACGTCCGGCGCCCCACCGAGCTTATCCGGTGGGCGGGGAAGCAAGGCGCAGAAAAGCCGCCGTGTCCGCAGGACGAGTCAGTCGAGAACGAACGACGATCAAGGTCGGCATCGACGCTTCGCTTGTTGGCGGGTTATCGCGCGGCGCAAGACTTATCGATTACGCACCTGCGCATCTTTTCGCGGCGAGTGGCCCGGCCGTCGCCTTCCCTAGCTTCGCTCACCCTACCCAGCGCAGGTTCGAACCCTGTGCGGCTTCATCGAGGAACCGAGATGTTCGGCGAGATCGCCCGTTTTCTGCTTAATACCGTCTTCACTCTGTTCGGCGCGGCGCTTTTGCTGCGCGCATGGATGCAGGTCGTGCGCATGCCGCCCTATAACCCGGTCTCGAACGGCGTGATGCAGGCAACCAACTGGATCGTGCTGCCGCTGCGCAAGATCCTGCCCGGCGGCAAGATCGACTGGGCGAGCATTCTCGCCGCGTTCATCGCTTCGCTCGTCTATGTGACGTTGATGGTCGTGCTGGCCAACGTCGATCCGACGCTCATGATGCCGATGATCCTTCTCGTCGCCCTCCTCACCGTCGTGAAGTGGGCGCTGAACCTCATCATCTGGATGACGATTCTGATGGCGCTGCTTTCGTGGCTAAATCCGCAATCGCCGGCCATGCCGCTTTTGTTTCAGATCACCGCGCCGTTTCTCGATCCACTGCGACGTATTTTGCCGCGCTTGGGCGGCATCGATTTGTCACCGATCCTGCTGTTCGTCATCGTGCAGGTATTGTTGATGGTGGTCACGCGTCTCGCCGTTTCGATGACCTTGTTCGGCATCTAAACGAAGCGCGCAAGGTGGCCGGCGCCGGGGCAGCAATTGCGCTGTGCCGCGCCGCCGCTTAAAATAGTGGGCTTACGCGGGCGTCGTATAATGGCCATTACCGTAGCTTCCCAAGCTACAGACGTGGGTTCGATTCCCATCGCCCGCTCCAGCATCGCCGAGAAAGCCGCCTGTCGTTGTCCGGGCGGCTTTTTAGTTTCCACGCTCTGCACGCGTGCGGATTCGCCAGCCGCGCCGCGTTAGTCACGCACTCTGCTCTCGCCATGAATCACGATTCCCAGGACGACGCCACGTCGTCTAGCGCTCCCGCCGACGAAACCTCCACGCTGCGCCATCGCCGCATCCGCAGCTTCGTGACGCGCGCGGGCCGCGTGTCGCCGGGCCAGCAGCGCGCCATCGATCAACTCGGACCACGTTACATCGTGCCGTATGACGCGCAAGTCGCCGACTGGTCAGCCGTGTTCGGACGCGAAGCGCCGCGCGTGCTGGAAATCGGCTTCGGCATGGGCGGGACAACAGCGGAAATCGCGGCCAAGCGTCCGGGCGACGACTTCATCGGCGTGGAAGTGCACGAGCCGGGCGTGGGCGCCTTGCTGAAGCTGATTGGCGAACAAGGGCTCGGCAACCTGCGAATTCTTCAGCACGACGCCGTGGAAGTGCTCGAACACATGATCGCGCCGGCTAGTCTGGATGGCGTACACATTTATTTCCCCGATCCGTGGCACAAGGCGCGGCATCACAAGCGGCGGCTGATTCAACCGAAGTTCGTGGCTTTGCTCGTGTCGCGCGTGAAACCGGGCGGTTATGTGCATCTTGCGACCGACTGGCAAAACTATGCCGAACAAATGCTCGAAGTGCTGTCCGCCGAACCCGCGCTTCAAAATACCGCCGATGGTTATGCGCCGCGCCCGGATTATCGTCCGGTGACCAAGTTCGAGAAACGCGGATTAAATCTCGGTCATGGCGTTTGGGACTTGCTGTTCCGCCGCGTTTGAAGACGATCAATCTGCCTTTGAATCGAGACGCGGACATTTAGTCACGTCCAAAAAACAAAACCCCACGCTTCGAAAAGACGTGGGGTTCAACTCCCGCCAGAAAGCGTGCGTGACTTTCAGTCAGCCCAACTCAAACCGCCGCTATAACCGACAATCAGAATCAACAAGCCAAAGCCGATGCGATACCACGCGAACGCCGAAAAATCGTGCGAGGCGACGTAACGCAGCAGCCATCGAATACAGATAAACGCGCTCACGAACGCTGCCACTAGCCCGATTGCAAAGAGCCCGAGATCGTTCACGGTCAGCGTGCGCCAGTACTTCGCCATTTCGTAGAGCGTTGCGCCGAAGATGATCGGAATCGCCAGAAAGAATGAGAACTCCGTGGCCACGCGGCGTTCGAGTCCGAACAGCATGCCGCCGATGATCGTCGCTCCCGAGCGCGACGTGCCCGGAATCAGCGCGAAACATTGCGCTAATCCGACCTTGAGGGCGTCGGAGTAAGAGAGGTCGTCGATGGAAGTCACGCGCGGCGCGGCGGCGCGGTCACGCTGACGCGCTTCCGCCCACAATATGACGATGCCGCCCACGATGAGCGCCACCGAAACCGGCACCGGCGAGAACAACACCGCCTTGATGCTTTTCTCGAACAAAAGACCGAGGGCGATGGCCGGAATGGTCGCGATGATCACGTTGAGCGTGAAGCGCCGCGCGTCCGGCCGTGACGGCAAACCGGTGACTACCGAGCCGATTTTTTTGCGATATTCCCAGCAGATGGCGAGAATCGCGCCGAACTGAATGACGACATCGAAGGTTTTAGCCTGCGCGTCGGTGAAATTCAGGAGACTGCCTGCGACGATCAGATGTCCGGTGCTCGAGACCGGCAGAAATTCGGTCAACCCTTCCACGACGCCCAGAACGAGCGCCTTCACCATCAATATCCAGTCCATCCGTCAGCCCTTTTTCGCTGTTATCGCCGTTCGTGTGGAGCACCCCGCGCCAAGATTTCGACTTATTTTTCGACGATCTGAACACGTATGCCGTTTGTAAGGACTGTGATTGTACCGGGTTCGTAAGAAACGCCGGCGAACTGCAGTTCTTCGGGCTTGAAGGTGTGGATGGGATACCGTTCGAGCAATTGCGCCGCAAGCATCGCGCCGGCGGCAGCGATCTGCTGATTGTATTGCGCGGCGTCCCCTGAGAACTGCGAATCATCGACGCTTGGCGAGACGAGGATCACCGAGCGGCTTTGCGCGTCATAGCCGAGTTGCGTCGAGAGCGTGAATGCGCCGTTGACGGGGTTGGGCATGAAGGGCGTGGTGAAGCGCGCATCGACATGCACGGTTACGCGATTACGATCAGGCGCCATGCCGATGACGGGATTGCTCAACACGACATCGACGATCTGCGAGATCGTGCGTTGCAAGGGAAACTTGCGCGCGACGGCTTCCTGGACTTGCTGCTGAGAGAACGTGTAGTGATCCGGAATGAACGGGAAGATGGAATTCGAAGCTGCTTGCGTCACCGATGACGCGCCAAGCGCCGGCAAGGCGATGAGCGTGGCAAGCAGGAACCGGCGCCGGGTTAGCGCGACGGGGTTGGACATGCGGGAGTCTCCGGGGGCTGAACTGTGAAATGCGGTGAGGCTAAAAACCGGTCATTGGACCACTGAACTTCAATGCGGTTGCGTGGCGACTTCAAGTTTGGCGATCCACGCGAGCGCAAACTCCCGCGTCTCCCCACACATCTCCGCCGAAGCCTGCAACCCGCCGCAACAAGCCGGTCTGCGCGGATCGCCGAAAATCGCGCAACGCAGATCATCGCCGAGTTGCACGCAGCGTTCGCCGGCCGGCTTGCCGTTTGGCATCCCCGGAATCGGACTCGTAATGGAAGGCGCGATGCAGCACGCACCGCACCCTTCGCGGCACGCATGCGGCGCGCTCGAAGCAGTCGACATGACATTGGCTCAAAAGCGTAAAACCGCATTGTCCCACGCCTGAAGTTTGCGTTTCGTCAAACCCGGAAGCCGTACTGCGACCTTATCTCGCAATTGCCACGCGCCTCGCGCTTTTACACTCGTGCGCAAGCCCAAGGTCCGTTATGACATCCTCGAATACCTTCTTCCGCCCCGATCTCCTCGAACGTTACGACGCGCACGGTCCGCGCTACACGTCCTATCCGACCGCCGTCCAGTTCATCGATTCCTTCGACCCGAAGCATTACTGCGAGGCGGCAATGAAAGCCGATCCGGCCGCCGATCTATCGCTCTACTTCCACATTCCGTTTTGCGACACCGTCTGCTTCTATTGCGGCTGCAACAAGGTCGCGACGAAGAATCGCGCGCACGCGCGGCCGTATCTCGACCGCATGAAGCGCGAACTTGCGATGCACGCCGCGCTCGTCGATACCCGCCGTCCCGTGACGCAACTGCATTGGGGCGGCGGCACGCCCACGTTTCTCTCGCACGCCGAGATGACGGAGTTGATGGCCGCGACCGCCGAGCACTTCAACCTCGTATCCGACGATCGCGCCGAGTATTCGATCGAAGTCGATCCGCGCGACGCATCGGCGGAAACGATTGGTGTGTTGCGTGAGCTTGGCTTCAATCGGCTGAGTCTGGGCGTGCAGGATTTCGATGAACGTGTGCAGCGGGCGATCAACCGCGTGCAGCCTTATGCGATGACCGAAGGCGTCATGCAGGCGGCGCGGCGAAATGGCTTCAAGTCGATTAGCGTCGATTTGATTTATGGCTTGCCTCATCAGAGCGTCGAGAGTTTTACGCGCACGCTCGATGCGATGATCGCGCTCGCGCCGGATCGTGTCTCGGTGTTTGGTTATGCGCATATGCCGGCGCTGTTCAAGATGCAGCGGCAGATGGATGAATCCGCGCTGCCCTCGCCTGCCGTGCGGCTTGCGATTCTCGGGCGCGTGATCGAGCGCATGAGCGACGCGGGGTATGTTTATATCGGCATGGATCATTTTGCCTTACCCGGTGATGAACTTTCTCTCGCGCTCGCGGACGGGACGCTTCAGCGGAATTTTCAGGGATATAGCACGCGTGGGGATTGTGATTTGATTGGGATCGGGGCTTCGGCGATTGGAAGGATCGGCGATGTCTACGCACAGAATGCGCGTGGTGTCGATGAGTATGCGGCTGCTATCGACGATGGACGGCTTGCCATTGCGCGTGGGGTGCGGTTGTCGGCTGATGATCTTCTGCGGCGTGATGTCATCATGCGGTTGATGTGCGGTGGTGGGCTGCGGTTCGATGAGATCGAGCGGGTGCATGGCATTGCGTTTGAGAGCACTTTCGCCGATGAACTCGCGCGGCTTGAGGCTATGGTCGATGATGAGCTTGTTGAGATTGGACGCGACGGGATTCGGGTGTTGCCTGCGGGACGCATGCTGGTGCGGAACGTGGCTTCTGTGTTTGATGCTTATCTCGGACAGGCGAGTGTGAAGCGGTTTTCGCGGATGGTTTGAGTGGGCATTATCGGCAATCGAAATCGAGAATCCAGAACAAGCAATTCAGGAAAACGGCTGTGCTCTTGCGAACCTCGCATGTTTGAAGCCCGGTTTGACTATGCGGGATCGACTGGATGATTTAGCAAACGGCCAGATGCGGCCACTGACCCGTCGAACGTTGAGGTTGCTCGAACAACAGCTACAGCTTCGGAGCCGACGCCAACCTACCCGCCCGTCACTGAATCGGACGCAAAGCTTCGTCCTGCCGCAGACTCACTGCATTACCTCTACTTCAAATCACTACTCCCAAAACACGGCGTTTTGTGCAGTTTGGATGTTGTTTGGTTCTCAGCCCTGTTTGGCGGACTTCTGACATTGGAAGTCCGGGTGGCGAATGTCGATTTCTCGATCGCCGGTCAGGGGATGCGTCGAGATTCGATCACGTTGATCTTAATTCTTTCATCACTGACCTTCCATGTGCTTGCCGCAATCAGTGACGCATCGTCAGCAGGTTTCCAACTTGCTTTGATCGGCCGATGATTCCGTGCATCTCGTCTTCGCGGTCGGGCCGTGCCTTATGACAAAATATCAGGTGAAAAGATATTGGGGTAGGCCATGCCTGGAGAAATGCGCGTTCGGATTTGGAACGTTGAGCACGGCGCTTGCGCCATGGTCCAGCACGTCATGCAGATCGGATTGGGGGCATATGGCGGCCGGTTGGCGATGATCGACTCGGGACACGGCTCCGGCTTCCGCCCCAGCAACTATATTTCCAGAACGCTCGGCCGCAACAGGCTTGACTATCTGTTCATCACCAACGCCGACCAAGACCATATGAGCGACCTGCAGGGGTTGTGGGACGCGCGCATTGTTGTGCCGGTCGTGTATCGCAATCCCACCACCTCCGCCGGCGCGATTCGCGCAATCAAAGAGGAGTGCGGGCCGTTGACTCGCGACGCTGAGCGGTTTGCGCACATTTGCGAAGGATTCAATGGGGTGGTCGGCGAGCCCTTCGACCAGAACATGGGTGGCATCACCGCGTCGGCCTTCTGGAATCCCTATCCGTTGTTCACGGATACGAACAATCTGAGTTTGGCGGTCTTTATAAAATACCGGAACATCAAAATGCTGTTTCCTGGTGATCTTGAGAAGGCAGGTTGGCGCGCGTTGTTGCAGCAAGCGGCCTTTCGCGCCGAATTGACCGGCACTGACGTGCTCGTAGCATCGCACCATGGGCGGGAAGACGGTTTTTGTGAAGATATCTTCGCGTATTTCACGCCGAGTTGCGTACTGGTGTCAGACAAGGCAAAAATGCACGCAACGCAAGAGACAGTGCCCGACTATCGCGCCGTCGTTCGCGCTCAGGGCGTGCGGGTGCGCACGACCATGAAAGATAGGCATGTCTTGACTACCCGCCGGGACGGCTGGATTCAGTTCACCGTCGATGACGACAACTTCTATATCGATACCGAGTTCCAGGGATGAGAAATGCGCAACGATCGTCGAAGGCCGGAAACATGACTTGGCTGGTGGCGCTTGGGTTGCTTGATACCGGGCTGCCACTGGTCTTTGCGTTTCCGGCGGTGCTCGACGCGGCGCCGACGCAGTTGGTGGCCGCGCGAGCGGCGTTGATGACGGTCTTGCCAGTTGTCGTCCTGCTGCTGTCGTGGCTGATTCCTTCCAACGTCAAAGCGATGCTGGTCTATTGGAAACGCAGAAACGTGCTCCCTGGCCACGAAGCCTTTTCGAAATATGGCCCGGCGGACCCGCGGGTTGACATGGCGGCGTTGAGAAAAAATGTCGGGGCGTTGCCGGAGGAACCGGGCGAGCAAAACGCGTTCTGGTACAAGCTCTACCGGCGCGTCGAATTGGAGACTGCTGTGGTGGACGCGCACAAGATGTTTCTACTGTGGCGCGACGCGTCGGCACTCTCGCTGCCCCTTGTCATTGCCGTACCGCTTTTGCTCTGGTGGAACGGCGCAGGCGGAAAGGCCGCCTGGATCGCCTGTGCGGTTTTTGCCGGACAGTTTCTTCTGACTGCGCTGGCTGCACAACACGCCGGCACGCGGTTTGTGTGCAACGTGCTCGCTATTCACTCAACCAAACGCATCACTACACCTGCGAAGGTCACTTCGCGAGCCACATAGAAAATGCAAACTATATTGGAAGCGCGCTAGCCGGCAGGACGCAGCTTCCTACACGGCCGCGCCGTGGTTATGCACCGTGCGTCAGAAGGGCGGTAACTGCCCCTGTGATACCGGATGCCACGATGTTCCCTGCGGCGCCTTCGCATATCGTTCTCAAAGAACACAACGCGCCCCGCAGCTTCCCGAGGTCGGGTGCGGCTTTGCGGGACTCAACTGTAAGCTCGTCGAGCACGCCACCTGCCGCGGCCGCAAGAGGCAAAGGCAAAGCGGGCAGGGATGTTTTCGCTTGTTCAACTAGGTCGCGGACGCGCTCAACGGACAACGAGCCGTGTACGCTTTGATTGTTGGTCACGTTTGCCTCATCCGACACGTGACCAACTACCCCCGCATTCTGGATGAAAAACTGTTGAGTCACAGGTCGCGCTTCCTTTTGTTCGGTGAGCGTGAACGTCATGTTCTCGCCACGCACGCCCGCCTGTTCCAGTTCAAGGCTCCAGTTAAGCGTCAGGTTTCGGACGGAGTCAAAAATTCCGGCGAGGTGCCCTTTCGACAGACGTATGGCAAAGCGTGTCTGCTCTTGAAACATGCGTTGCAGCGTCTGCTCGATCTCAAACGGGTAGTGCAGAAGGGCATGGTCACGGTCATCGTTAAGCAACGGCTGGATCGATCCGAGGGACTGTCCAATCCTCGCCTCGGTGCAAATTTCATCGAGTTGAGCATCGGGGAACTGCACCGGTATCCACCCTCGAAAAGGGTTTATCGCGCGACATTCCCCTCGGAGTATTCGATAGCTCGGAAGCGTCTTCAGGTCGGTGTACCCGTTTAACTCGCCGTTGATCCAGTCCATCGCGTCTGGGAGTTTGAGCTTGGCCGCGACCAACTTCGCTGTCCGGACCAGTTGAAGGACTGAGGTGCCCTCGTTAAGGGCGAGACATTGCAGTTCAAGTACTAGCGGTAGGCTCATAGAACAGGCGGCGAAATTAGGGCGATTATATCGGATTGAGGGCACCCCCCAACCGAGTCATGTGGCCCCGTCCAACGCCGGGAGGCCAGAACCGCGTTGGCGCAGCGAGGTCAATGCAACGCTGATGCTAGGCCCAGCGAACACTTCTCGCCATCGTCATTATATTTTTATAGCTGACTGTCGCCACCATGATCCAAATCATGGTGCTTTTGTCGTTCGTAGCCGCCGACTGAAGCGAGGAATCAAAGCTCAAGTGTCTCATGCTCCCGATTTAAGACAATGACAAGGAAATCATTGAGTGCGCGAGTTGGCTCGCAAAGGGACTCTCGCAAAGCGCCAATCAAAAGACACCTCGAATTTCAAACACCCTCCACAAAATCTCCAACTTCCACGCCCACATCCATCTATCGAGCACCTACCATCAAACCACCTGCCCGCGCCTCAACAAACCATCCCCCAAGTATTTCCCCCCACCCTGGCTTAGAATGACACCCACCCCGGGCCCCTACCGCCCATCCATTCACTCGCCGATGGAACTCCGCACAAGAAGCCCATCGTCGCGCCGCCCGAGTGCCTCAAGCGCGCATCGCACGTCACGCGCGTTTCGCATTCGGCAATGCCACTGCCCGACGCCATGCCAACCACTTCGCCGCAGTTTGCCCCGCTAGCCCAACTCGCCGCCGATCTGAAAAGCGGTCGCACCACCAGTCGCGCACTCGTCGAATCCGCGCTCGAACGTATCGCCGATCCGGCCGGTCAAGGTTCCATCGTTTTCACGCATGTCGATGCCGCCCACGCCCGCGCCGCCGCCGATGCCCTCGACGCGCTGCGCCGCGCCGGCACCGTGCTTTCGCCGCTCGCGGGCATCCCCATTTCCGTGAAAGATCTCTTCGATATCGAAGGGCAAGTCACGCGCGCCGGCTCCCGCGCGCTCGCCAGCACCGCGCCCGCCCAAGCCGATGCCGTGAGCGTCGCGCGCCTGCGCCGCGCAGGCGGCGTGATCGTCGGGCGCACCAACATGAGCGAGTTCGCGTTCTCCGGGCTTGGCCTGAATCCGCACTTCGGCACGCCGCACTCGCCGTATCGCGCAAACGTGCCGGGCGACGAACGCATCGCGGGCGGCTCGTCGTCAGGCGCGGCGGCATCGGTGGCGGACGGCATGGCGGCCATCGCGCTCGGCACCGACACCGGCGGCTCCATCCGCATCCCCGCCACGATGTGCGGCCTCACCGGCTTCAAACCCACCGCCAGCCGCATTCCGAGGCAAGGCGGCGTGCCGCTGTCCAAATCGCTCGATTCGTTCGGGCCGATAGGCGTCTCGGTCGCGTGTTGCGCGCTAGTCGATCGCATTCTCGCTGGCCGCGAACCCGATGTGCCCGCCACGCGTCCGCTCGAAGGCGTGCGCCTCGGTGTACTCACCAATTACGTGACGGACGGCCTCGATCCCGCCGTTGCCAGCGCCGTCGATGCGGCCATCAATCATCTGTCGGCGGCGGGCGCGCTCGTGGAAGACGTGCGCTTCGGGCCGCTCGATCGTCTGCCGGACATCAGCCGCTTCAGTCTCGTCGCCATCGAAGCATATGCGTGGCATCGCAAGCTGCTCGCCGATCACGCCGCCGAGTACGATCCGCGCGTGCTCGCTCGTCTGCTGCGCGCCGAGTCGGCGAGCGCGGCGGATTACATCGACCTGTGCGAAGCGCGCGCCGCGATGATCGACGAAGCGCGCACGACACTGTGGCAGCGTTTCGACGCAATTCTTTGCCCGACGGTGCCGGTTCTGCCGCCGCGTATCGCCGAGCTGGAACAGGACGACGATCTCTTCACGCGCACGAACGCGCTTATCCTGCGCAATCCCACGACCTTCAATTTTTTGGATGCCTGCGGGCTGTCGCTGCCCTGTCATCGGCGTGGCGAGGCGCCCGTGGGGCTCATGCTCGCGGGCGCGCCGCACGCGGACGACACGCTGCTCTCCATCGGCCGGGCAGTCGAAGCGGTGCTCGATACGACGCGCTAATGTTTCGCGCCGGACGTTCGCGCTAGAATTCCTCCGCGATCTCCCGCAACTCAGGTGCTTCTTTCTCGAATCGTTGCGAAACAAATGAACAACCATCTAAATCACTTTACGATGCATCAGGACGACCGCTCCCTCGGCCGCGAGAAGCGCTTGCTCGTGTTGCTCGGGTTCGTGAGTCTCGCGCTCGTTGGCGGAGCGTTGTATCTGCAGTTCTTCCAGGGCGAAGACCCTTGCCCGCTTTGCATCATCCAGCGCTACTTCTTCGTGCTGATCGCCGTGTTCGCCTTTCTCGGCGCGGGAATGCGCGGCTGGCGCGGCGTCGCGCTGCTCGAATTGCTGGTGGTGATCTCCGCGCTGGGCGGCGTCGCGACGGCGCTGCGCCATGTCTACGTGCAGTCGCATCCCGGCTTCAGTTGCGGTTTCGACGCGCTTCAGCCCATCGTCGACAACCTGCCGCCCGCACGCTGGCTGCCGCAAGTGTTCAAGGTCGCGGGCCTGTGCGAAACGCCTTATCCGCCCATTCTCGGGATCTCGCTGCCGCAATGGTCGCTGATCGCCTTCGGGGTGATTTTCCTGCTCGTCGGCGGCAGTCTGCGTCTGAAACGCAAGCTGCGCGCCGCCGCGCGCTGATTCCGCCACGTTTCATCCCCCTTCCCCGGCGCGGGCTTCTACACGGCCCGCGCGTCTTGCCTCTTCCTTGCATCAGCACATCCGCATAATCTGGATACGGTCCCGACAATCTTTTTGAGATATTGGGATGTTAAGGTCGTGACTGGATGGCGATCTACGTGCGCGCAGTCCGTTTGTTCAAAGGCAGCCAGCGTCGAATTCGACGGCAACCCATGAAGCAGGCGGAAACCGCGTAACGCGCGCCCGGTCCGCAATGTCCCCGAGTCGCTCATGACAACGCAAACCATCCGCTTCCTTCACCACGGCGCCGTTCGTGAAATCGGCGACGCGCCCGCCACGCGCACGGTGCTTCAGCATCTGCGCGAGGAAGACCTTTGCACCGGCACCAAGGAAGGCTGTGCCGAGGGCGATTGCGGCGCCTGTACGGTCGTCGTGGGCGAGCTGGACGCCAGCGGCGAACTCGCGCTCAAGGCGGTCAACGCCTGCATTCAATTCCTGCCGACGCTCGATTCGCGCGCGCTCTTCACCGTCGAAAACCTGCGCGCCGAAGACGGCGCGCTGCATCCCGTGCAGCAGGCGCTCGTCGATTGCCACGGCTCGCAGTGCGGCTTCTGCACGCCGGGTTTCGCCATGTCGCTGTGGGCGCTGTATCACGCGCATCCGCCCGAAGCCGGGCCGCCTTCGCGCGATGAGATCAACGCCGCGCTCTCGGGCAATCTGTGCCGCTGCACGGGGTATCGGCCGATCGTGGATGCCGCCGAACGCATGTTCGACTATCCGCGTCCCGCCTTCGATCGTGCCGCGCTCAAAGACGCGCTGACTTCGCTGCGCCGTTCGGCTACGTTCGAATACCGCGCGCCGGACGCACGCGGCGCGGCTTTTGGCACGCCCGCCTTCACCGCGCCCGTCACGCGCGCTGAATTCGCGCGCCTGCGTGCAGCGAATCCGAATGCACGTCTGCTTGCGGGCAGCACGGATGTCGGCTTGTGGGTCACGAAGCAATTTCGCGATCTCGGCGACGTGCTGTTTATCGGCAACGTCGATGAACTGAAGCACATCGAGCGTGACGCCGAGACGCTGACCATCGGCGCGGCCGTATCGCTCGAAGAGGCTTACGCCGCGCTGACCGCCGATTACCCCGAACTCGCGGAACTGTGGACGCGCTTCGCCTCGCGGCCTATCCGCAATGCGGGCACGCTCGGCGGCAACGTCGCGAACGGCTCGCCGATCGGCGATTCCATGCCCGCGCTCATCGCGCTGAATACCGAAATCGTGCTGCAAAAAGGCGAGCGTACGCGCACGATGCCGCTCGATACCTTCTACCTCGGCTATCAAAAAACCGCGCTCGAAGCGGGCGAATTCGTCGCGGCGATTCGCGTGCCGCGCGCATCGGCCGACTTGCGGTTTCGCACGTACAAGGTCAGCAAGCGTTACGACCAGGACATCTCCGCCGTGTGCGCGGCGTTCGCCATTCGTTTGGCCGACGACAACCGCGTTGCAAGCGCGCGCATCGCGTTCGGCGGGATGGCCGCGACGCCCAGGCGCGCGGCCGCCGCCGAAGCCGCGCTGACCGGCCGCGAATGGTCCGAAGCCAGCGCCCGCGCCGCGATGGCCGCGCTCGATACCGACTTTCAGCCGCTCAGCGACATGCGCGCGTCGAGCGCGTATCGGGCGAAGGTGGCGCGCAACGTGCTGTGGCGCTTCTATCTGGAAACGCGCCGCGACGCGCCGCTCGCGCTCGCGGAACTCAACGCGTTTGCGTTCGGCGCACACGGGATCGAGACGTCATGACGCGGCCCTTCCCGATCCCGATCCCGATCGCCGCGATCACGCCACTGCGCGCCAGCGTCCAAAAGGACCCGCGATGAACAAGGCCAGCGAACCTATTCAGCTCGATGCCGCGCTCGACGCCGCCGGCGCCTCGCTGCCGCACGAGTCCGCGGCGCTGCATGTGAGCGGCGAAGCCATCTACACCGACGACATCGCCGAATTGCGCGGCACGCTGCACGCGGCGCTCGGCTTGTCGCGTCATGCGCACGCGCGCATCGTCTCGCTCGATCTCGACGCGATGCGCGCCGCGCCCGGCGTCGTCGCCGTACTCACCGCCGCCGACATTCCCGGCGAGAACAATTGCGGCCCCGTTCTGCACGACGACCCGATCCTCGCGGTCGACGAAGTGCAGTATCTCGGCCAGCCGGTCTTCGCCGTCATTGCCGAGACGCACGATCTCGCGCGCCGCGCCGCCGCGCTCGCGAAAAGCGAAGACGTCGTGCGCTACGAGCCGCTCGAAGCCGTGCTCACGCCGCGCGAAGCGAAAGCGCGCAAGGAGTTCGTGCTGCCGCCGCTGCATCTGCGGCGCGGCGATCCGGACGGACGAATCGCGGCGGCCAAACATCGGCTGTCAGGCGAATTCGAAGTCGGCGGACAGGAACAGTTCTATCTCGAAGGACAAGTCGCTTACGCCATCCCGAAAGAACAGCACGGCATGCTCGTGCATAGTTCGACGCAGCATCCGAGCGAGATGCAGCAAGTCGTCGCGCACATGCTCGCCTGGCCGACCAACGCCGTGTTGTGCGAATGCCGGCGCATGGGCGGCGGCTTCGGCGGCAAGGAATCGCAGTCGGCCGTCTTCGCGTGCGTCGCCTCGCTGGCGGCGCATCTGCTCAAGCGTCCGGTGAAGTTGCGCGCCGATCGCGACGACGACTTCATGATCACCGGCAAGCGCCACGACGCGGTCTACGAATATGAGTGCGGCTTCGACGACGACGGCCGCATCACCGGCGCGCGCGTGGAAATCGCGCTGCGGGCGGGTTATTCGGCGGACCTGTCGGGCGCGGTCGCGACGCGCGCCGTCTGTCATTTCGACAACGCCTACTTTCTCGGCGATGTCGATATCCGCGCCTTCTGCTGCAAGACCAACACGCAGTCGAACACGGCGTTTCGCGGCTTCGGCGGCCCGCAAGGCGCGCTCGTCATGGAAGTCATGCTCGACGAAGTCGCATATGCGTTGAAGCGCGATCCGCTCGACGTGCGGCGCGCGAATTACTACGGCATCGACGAGCGCAATGTCACGCCGTATGGTCAGCCGGTCGCGGACAACGTGATTGCGCCGCTCACGGACGAACTCATCGCAACGAGCGAATACGAATCGCGCCGCGCGCAAATCGCCGCGTTCAACGCGAAAAGCGCGGTGCTCAAGCGCGGTATCGCGTTCACGCCGGTCAAGTTCGGCATCTCGTTCAACGTGCCGTTTCTGAACCAGGCGGGCGCGCTCGTGCACGTCTACAAGGACGGCTCCGTGCTCGTGAATCACGGCGGCACGGAAATGGGCCAGGGGCTCAACACCAAGGTCGCGCAGGTGGTGGCGAGCGTGCTCGGCATCGGCTTGCAGCGCGTGCGCGTGACAGCGACGGATACATCGAAGATCGCGAATACATCGGCGACGGCGGCATCGACGGGAAGCGATCTGAACGGCAAGGCGGCGGAAGCGGCGGCGCTCACCATCCGCGCGCGTCTGGCGGAACTCGTGGTGAAGCAGCTCGGCGGCGCGGCCGCTGACGTGCGCTTTAATGGCGGCGTGGTGCAGGTCAACGGCGGGCAGATGCCGTTCGAGCAACTCGTGTCGGCCGCGTATCTCGCGCGCGTGCAGTTGTGGTCGGACGGCTTCTATGCCACGCCCAAAGTCCATTGGGACGCGCGGACGCTGCAAGGCCATCCGTTCTATTACTTCGCGTATGGCGCGGCGGTGTCCGAAGTCGTCATCGATACGCTCACCGGCGAATGGAAGCTTCTGCGCGCCGATCTGCTGCACGACGCCGGGCGCTCGATCAATCCGGCTATCGACGTCGGTCAGGTGGAAGGCGGCTTCATTCAGGGCATGGGATGGCTCACGACCGAGGAGCTCTGGTGGAACCGCGACGGACGCCTGATGACGCACGCGCCTTCCACTTACAAGATCCCGGCGATCAGCGATACGCCGCCCGTGTTCAACACCACGCTTTATCGCAACGACAACGCCGAGCCGACGATTTTCCGGTCGAAAGCGGTCGGCGAACCGCCCTTGCTGCTGGCGTTTTCGGTGCTGCTGGCAATCCGCGCGGCCATCGCCGCCAATACGGCCGATGCCGCTCACGCACCGCCGTTGCGCGCGCCCGCGACGCCCGAAGCGATCCTCGACGCGCTCGATGCATCCGTAACACAAAGCGCGGCCGCCGCCCCGGTAAACTAACGCCTGCGACAACGCAAAAGACTCTGGAGCCCCTCGATGCAAGTTTGGCTGACCGACCTGCAACACCTGCTCGCGCACGGCGATGCCGTCGTGCTCGTGACGGTCGCGCGTGTCGAAGGCTCCGCGCCGCGCGAGCCGGGCACGAAAATGATCGTCACGCGCGAGGAAGCCCGCTATACCATCGGCGGCGGCCATCTCGAATGGAAGGCGATCGAAACCGCCCGGCAAGTTCTGAAGGACGGCCAGCGCCGTCCGCACATGCGGCGGCTCGAGCGTTTCGCGCTCGGTCCGAGCCTCGGCCAGTGCTGCGGCGGTGCGGTCGTTCTGTCGTTCGAGCGGCTCGATGTCGGCGATCTCAACTGGGTGACGTCGCTCGCGAAGCGCACGGCGCAAGGTCTTTCGACCGTGCGCAGCGTATCGTTCGCGCCGATGCCCGATGCCGTCATGCTCTCCGACCCCGAACCGGGCGCCGAAGACACCGACTGTCTCCTGTGGGACGGCGCGGGCTTCGACGAAAGCGGCGCGCTGCTCACCGAGACCATCGCGCCGCGCGATTTCCAGGTCGTGCTGTTCGGCGCGGGCCATGTCGGGGCCGCGCTCGTGCGCGTGCTCGCGACCTTGCCGTGTCACGTCACCTGGGTCGACGAACGCGACGCGGCCTTCCCCGCCGCGCAGTTCGTGCCGGATAACGTGAGCATCGAGCCGAACGACGCGCCGGACGAAGCCATCGACCAGGCGCGGCCCGGTACGTACTTCATCGTGATGACGCACAACCATACGGTGGATCTCGAACTCGCCGCACGAATTCTCGCGCGTGGCGATTTCGCGTTCTTCGGCATGATCGGCTCGCATACCAAGCGCAAGCAGTTCGAGCACCGGCTCGCGGCGCGCGGGATCGACCCCGCGCGTATCGGCCGGATGGTGTGTCCGATCGGTATCGACGGCATCGTCGACAAAGCGCCGGAAGTGATCGCCGTTGCAGCGGCAGCCCAACTGCTGCAAGCGGTCGAAGCCAACGCCAGTACTTCTGCGTCGTCGCAGCAGACCGCCTGACTAGCCGCAGGCGGAAGTCCCAGCCCCAACAAAGACAAGCCCATGAATCCCACACTCGCCGACAAGATTGCGCGCGCGCCCAAGGCGGAGTTGCATATCCATATCGAAGGATCGCTCGAACCCGAGCTGATTTTCGCGCTGGCGAAACGCAACGGCGTAACGCTCGCCTACGATTCCATCGACGCCTTGCGCGCGGCCTACGCCTTCACCGATCTGCAGTCGTTCCTCGACATCTACTACGCTGGCGCGAGCGTGCTGCTGCACGAGGAAGACTTCTACGACATGACGACGGCCTACGTCGAGCGCGCGCTCGCGGACCACGTCACGCATACGGAAATCTTCTTCGATCCGCAAACGCACACCGAACGCGGCGTTTCCATCGACACGGCGGTGGCCGGTATCGAGCGCGCGCTCGCCGAAGGCGAAAAGCGTGGTCTCACGTCGAAAATCATCCTGTGCTTCCTGCGCCATCTTTCCGAGGAAGACGCGCTCGCCACCTTCGATGCCGCGTTGCCGCTGTTCGACCAGTACGCGCATCGGCTGATCGGTGTCGGGCTGGATTCGTCGGAGCGCGGCCATCCGCCGTCGAAGTTCGAGCGCGTGTTCGCGAGAGCGCGCGAACGCGGCCTCAAGCTCGTCGCGCACGCGGGCGAGGAAGGCCCGCCGTCGTATGTCTACGAAGCGCTGGATCTGCTCAAGGTGGATCGCGTCGATCACGGCGTGCGCAGCATCGAAGACGCGGCGCTCGTCGCGCGTCTCGCCGACTCGCGCATTGCGCTCACGGTCTGCCCGCTCTCGAACATCAAGCTCTGCGTGTTCGACGACATGGCGAAGCACACGCTCAAGGACCTGCTCGATCAGGGCGTCGCGGTCATGGTGAATTCGGACGATCCCGCCTACTTCGGCGGCTACGTCAACGCGAACTATTTCGCCATCGTCGATGCCCTGAAGCTCTCGGATCACGAGGTCTACACGCTCTTGCGCAACAGCCTCGAAGCCTCGTTCGTCACCGATGAAGAACGCGCCGCGATGATCGCGCGCCTGGACACGCACTGGAAGCAGTAAGAAATGGAAAGCACGGCAACAACTCAACGCGACGCCACCGCGCTCGAACGCTTCTTCGGCGTGCGCGCGGCGGGCTCGCTCGTCAAGACCGAAGTCGTCGCGGGCATTACGACGTTTCTCACGGCGATGTACATCATCGTCGTCAATCCGGGCATTCTCTCGCAGGCGGGCGTGCCGTTTCCGGCGGCGCTCACGGCCACCGTCATCGTCAGTTTTCTCGGCAGTTGCGCGATGGGCCTTTACGCGCGCAATCCGGTGCTCGTCGCGCCGGGCATGGGCATGAACGCGCTCTTTGCGTTCGTCATGGTTCACGGCGGCAAGATGCCGTGGCAGACCGCGCTCGGCTGCGTGTTCTGGGCCGGCGTGATCTTCGCGGTGCTCGCGATCTTCAACGCGCGCAAGCTCGTGGTCGACGCCATTCCCGACAATCTGCGGCACGCGGTTTCGTGCGGCATCGGCTTGTTCATCAGCCTCATCGGGCTCGTGAACGCGAAGTTCGTGGTGGGCGATCCGGTGACCATCGTGCATTCGGCATCGCTCAATCCGGTGGTCATCACGTTCCTGATCGGGCTTGCCGTGACGACCATATTGGTGGCGCGCAAGACCACCGGCGCGCTCATGCTCGGCATCGTGTTCACGACGATCATCGCGATTCCCATCGGCCGCTATTGGGGCGACGGCACCGCTTACTGGCCCGCCGCCATCGCCACGAAAACGCTCGTCAACTGGAACGGGTTCGTGTCCGCGCCGGACTTTTCCGCGCTCGGCCAGCTCGATTTGATCGGCGCGCTGAAGGTGGCCTACTGGCCATTCATCTTCGTGATGCTGTTCACCTCCTTCTTCGACGCGCTCTCCACTTTCATGGCGATCTCCGAAGCCGGCAAGCTCTACGATAAGGACGGCAACCCGCGCAACATCCGCCAGTCGATGATGGTCGACGCCTTCTCCGCGCTCGTTTCCGCGCCGCTCGGCACGAGTCCGGCGAACGCGTATATCGAGTCGGCGGCGGGCATTTCGGCGGGCGGGCGCACGGGACTCGTCGCCGTCGTCGCGGGCCTGTGCTTCCTGCCGTTCCTGTTTCTCTCGCCGCTTCTGTCGCTCGTGCCCGCCATCGCCACCGCGCCCGCGCTGGTGCTCGTCGGCGTGTTCATGATGGAAGCCATCACCAAGATCGAATGGCAGCGCTTCGACGAAGCCATTCCCGCGTTCCTCGCGATGATCCTCATCCCGCTCACGTATTCGATCACGGACGGGGTCGCGTATGGCTTTCTCGCGTTCGTCGTGCTCAAGTCGGCGACAGGACGCGCGAAGGAAATCAAGCCGGCGATGTGGATCATCGCGGGCTTTTCGTTAGTGCTGCTTTCACAGCTTTGAAAACCACGAGATTGGAGACGTTGCATCATGACTCAAACCGCCTACCGCGCCCAGCTGCTCACCTTCCGGGAAGATCCCGCGCATGCCGCCGACGGCGCGGTCCATGAGGCCGATGGCCTCTTGATCGTCGAAGATGGCAAGGTGGTCGCGGCGGGTTCGTATGCGTCGGTGCGCGACAAGCTCGCCGCGGACGCCACCGTGCATACGCTGCGCGACAAGCTGATCGTGCCGGGCTTCATCGACTCGCACATCCACTATCCGCAGACGGACATGATCGCGTCGCCCGCGCCGGGCCTCTTGCCGTGGCTCAACACGTACACGTTTCCGACGGAACGCGGCTTCGAGAATCCGGCGGTCGCGCGCGAAACGGCGAGCTTCTTCATCGACGAACTGCTGGCCAGCGGCACGACCACCGCGCTCGTCTATTGCACGGTCCACAAGCAATCCGCCGATGCCTTCTTCACCGAAAGCGAAGCGCGCAACCTGCGCATGGTCGCGGGCAAGGTGCTGATGGACCGCAATTGTCCCGAGTTCCTGCGCGACACCGCGCAGTCGGGCTACGACGACAGCGACGAACTGATCGGGCGCTGGCATGGCCGCGGGCGTCAGCAATATGCGCTCACGCCGCGCTTCGCGCCGACCTCGACGGAAGCGCAGCTCGAAGCCTGCGGCGTGCTCGCGCAGAAGCATCGGGACGTGTTCATCCAGAGTCACGTGGCGGAGAACACCGACGAGATCAAGTGGGTCGAGAGCCTGTTTCCGGGACACCGCAGCTATCTCGACATCTACGATCACTACGGTCTGTTGCGACGCCGCGCGGTGTACGGCCACTGCATCTATCTCGACGATGCCGACCGTCAGCGCATGGCCGAAACGGGCGCGGTGGCGTCACACTGTCCCACGTCGAACCTGTTTCTCGGCAGCGGCCTCTTCGACTTCGACAAGGCCGGCGCCTCGAACATGCCGGTTGCGCTCGCAACGGACGTCGGCGGCGGCACCTCGTTCTCCATGCTGCAGACCATGAACGAAGCGCACAAGGTCGCGCGTCTGACGGGGCATCATCTGACGGCGACGCGCATGTTCTGGCTCGCGACGACGGGCGCGGCGCAAGTGCTCGAACTCGACGACAAGATCGGCACGCTCGCGCCCGGCAGCGAAGCGGATTTCGTCGTACTCGACCCGGCTGCGACGCCGCTGCTCGCACGCCGCACGCAGCGCGTGAATACGCTTGAGGAACTGCTGTTCGCGTTCGCGCTTCTCGGCGACGATCGCGCGGTGTACGAGACGTATGCGGCCGGCAAGCGCGTGCATTCGCGCGAGCGTCGGCAGACGGCGGCGCTGGAACTGGCGGCGTAGTCGAGCATTACGCTGCGGAGTTCCGCGAAGTTCGGGTTACTGATTGCCAACCGGCAGCCAGTAGCCCGTTTCTTTTTAGAACGATGGCCGCCATTCGAGCATGGCGTGTGCATAGCGGATAAAGTGGAGCCTCCGCGTTCAACCATTCGTTCGCAATGGCCTCCATGAAGCACACCGCGCGCACTTCCCGCATCGCCGTCAAGACCGCTCTCGTTTCATTGCTCGCGTTGCCGGCGCTCTGTCAGGCTTTTGGAATCGAAGGCCCGCTCGACTGCCATTCCAACGCGCATGATTTCATCGCGCCGCTCCTGGAAACCAATCTCATCGAAACCAAGCCCATGCGCGTCGAGCCGAATTCGATCAACGCGTTCCGGCCGGTCAAGGGCGTGAATCTCACGGCTTACGGATTCAAGATTTACGCGGTGGTGGGATATCAGAAGAACGATCCGATCTTCAAGGAAGGCAAGGGCGACCCGATCGGCGATTCATCCTACGGCGCCGTCGTTTGGGGCGGCGACGACGAAGTGCTGAAGAAGGTGCGCGATGCGGGCAGCGACGCGGTCGTGCACCACGTCGCGCCCTTCATCACGGCGATTTTTTGCAAGCGTTCCTAGCGCAGCAATTCCGCAACCGACGAAAGCAGGCGCTGCATGTCGTTGGAATCCAGCGCGCCCATCGTCGAGATACGGAACAGTTCCTTCGACAAGCCGCCCTGCCCTGCGTAGATGACGAAACCTTTCGCCTTCAACGCGTCGTGCAGCTTCTCGTAATTCACGCCAGCAGGCAGGCGATACGCCCGCAATACCACCGACGACTCCTGCGCCGGCAACGCGCTCTCGATGCCGAGCGCAGCCAAACCCGCGCGCACCTGCTCGGCGAGCGTCGCGTAACGCCGATGCCGCGCGCGCCAGCCGCCTTCTTCCTCGAACTCGCGCAGTGCTTCGACGAGGGCGTAATACGCATGCACCGATGGCGTGAACGGCGTATTGCGCTCGTCCTGCAGTTTGGCCAGACGCGCGATGCCAAGGTAGTACGTGCGGCTCGCGGCGTTCTGCAAGGCATCGCGCCGCGCGATGACGAACGCCGCGCCCGGCACGCCGTGCAGGCATTTGTTGGCTGTCGCCGCCACCGCGACGATGCCGCCGCCGTCGAAGTCGATCGCCTCGGCGCCGAAGCTGCTGACGGCATCGACGAGCAACCCGATGCCGCGTTCGGCGCACGCGCGTGACAGCGTGTCGAGCGGGTTCAGGCGCCCTGTCGTGGTCTCGTGATGGATGATCGCGACATGCGAGAAGCCATCGAGACGCGCGATGATCGCATCGGTATCCGGCGCCTGCATCCACTCGTATTTCACGACTTCATGGTCGATGCGGTACTGCTTCGCGATCTGCGCGATGCGCTCGCCATACACGCCGTTCTCGACGATCAGAAGCCGCCCGCCTTCCGGCACGATGCCCGCAATCATGCTCTCGACGGCGGCCGTGCCCGAACCGGTCATCAACACGGCGCTCCACTTCGCGGGATCGAGTTCGTAAGCGGCGACGAGACGCTTGCGCGCTTCGTCCTGAAGGTCGAAGAACTCCGGCTCGCGATGGCACAAGTCGGTCTGTAAAAGGCTCTTGCGCACGCGTTCGGACAGCGTGACGGGACCAGGATTGAGCAGCAGCATCAGCGGTCTCCAATGTGTCGTTGCAGACGCGCGCGCACGTCTTCGGGCGTGATCTTCGGACGCGGCAAGTCGCCCGGCGTGCCGGCGCGAATCGACAGCCGGGCAAAGCGCGCGCCATTCACGTCGCGCGCTTGCAGCAGGCGGTCGATCACGCCGATGTCGTCGCCATCGAGCGCGAGCGCGTAGCCGCAGGCGGAAGCGATCGACGCGAAATCGACACCGCGCGAAACCGTCGCCTGACCGCCGGTGGATTCGTGTGCGCCGTTGTCGAGCAGCAAGTGCACGAGGTTCGGCGGCCCGTAAGCGCCGAGCGTGGCGAACACGCCCATGCGCATGAGCGCGGCGCCGTCGCCGTCGAGCGCGACCACGGTCAGATCCGGGCGCGACAGCGCGAGGCCGAGCGCCATCGGCGTGACGCAGCCCATCGAGCCGACGAGATAGAGCTGGTTCGCGCGGTCATCGATTGCATAGAGTTCGCGGCCGCAAAATCCCGTCGACGCCAGCACGACCGTTTCGCCGGCAGGCGTGTTCGCGATCACGCGTTCGAGCGCCGCATGACGCGTCACGCGCTCGCCTTCGAAGCGCTGCACGGCGGCAGGCGTGGCGTTCGACTTGACGCCCGACAAGCCGGTCTTCTTGAGCTCGAAAGGCGCAACGCTGCCCTTTCGCATGACGAGCGCATACGGGCGGCCCGTCTTGTCAATATACGCCGTCGCGCGGTCGAGCGCCGGACCGATGGCTTCGCTTTCCGTCGGAAACAGTTCCCACGGAATCTCCATCGTTTCGAGCATCTGCGGCGTCACGGGACCCATGAGCGCGTGTTGCGGCTCATCGGCGACGCCTGGCTGGCCGCGCCACGTCACGATCAGCAACTGCGGCAGGCGAAACGTCCACGTGAGCGACGTCAGGGGACTCACCGCATTGCCCAAGCCGGAGTTCTGCATCATGGCGATGCCGCGACGTTTGCCCGCGCCGCCGAGCGCGACGCCCGCGATCAGCGCGACGGCGTCGCCTTCATTCGCCGCCGAGACGTAATGCAGCGAGTCGTCCTGCAGCACGTAGTTGATGAACGGCGTGAGATACGAGCAAGGCACGCCCGCGTACCAGTCGAAGCCACGCGCGCGCGCCGCTTCGACGAACCCGGCAGCTTCAATCACGCTCGTTCTCCGTGCCGACCGGCATTTGACCGTGCGCGAAATCGCCGGCGCGACGGAAGTCGTCGAGGTCGTTCACGCCGCGCCAGTGGCCGTGCACGTATTGCACTTCGACCTTCTTGCCCGCCGCGACCAGTGCATTGAGCAGCGCGGCCATGTCGAGCTTGTCGAAGTCGGCGCGTTGCTGCAATTGCTTGAGCGTGGTTTGCAATGCTTCTCGCGCGTTGGCGCGCACGTTGATGAGGCCGATCCAGCGGCCTTGCGGTGCGCGGCCATCGGTCAGATTCTGGCCCGCGCCGACCACGCTTTGCAGCCAGACTTTCTGGCCGAAGAGCGAACGGTCGTCGGCGTGCGAGCAATACGCGAAGTCGGTGCCGCTCGCGCCCGCTTGCGGCGCCTGCGACGAATCCACCACCACGCAGAAGTCGCTATCCGATTCCACCAGATCGCGCAGGATATAGCTGCGGAACAAAAGATCGCCGTACGAAAGCACGGTGTCGCCGCTCATATGCTTCACGGCACACGCGAGCGATGCCAGCTCGCCCGTCGTCTCGTGCTCCGCGTTGACGACGAGACGGATACCGGACGCATCGATCGCATCGGCGCGATAACCGCCGACCACCGTGATGTCGTTGATGCCTTCCTTCTTGAATGCCTCGGCCAGATGGCGCAAGAGCGGCTTGCCCGCGACCGGCAGCATGACTTTCGGACGCTCGGCGGTCAGCGCTTCGAGGCCCGCGCCACGGCTTGCCGCCAGCACCACGGCGCTGCGTTGCGCGTTGGCCGAACTCAGATAGATGTTCTCGGCGGCCGAGTATTCGTCGGCATCCTGCAGACGGAAAATTTCGTTGACCGACGCAATGCGGTCTTCCACGTTGATAAGCGTCTCGCTATCGTGGATTTCCTTCGCGATGGCCTGCATGGCCGAGACCGCGCCGCGAATCAGATGGTTCGCCCAGATCACCGTGCTGATGCCCGCCTGACGGAACACATCGGTCGGCGTGCTGTAGTACTTCGTCGGCACGATGACGAGCGGCCCGCGCCCGGCCCATTCGCGCGCGAAGGTCAGGATTTCGTCGGGCTTCGAGAGCTTGCTGTGAATCAGGATGGCGTCCGCGCCCGCCTGGCGATACGCCTCGGCGCGCTTCAACGCTTCTTCCATGCCCCAGCCCGCGATCAGCGCTTCCACGCGCGCGACGATGGAGAAGTTCGGGTCGCTCTGCGAGTCCTTGCCGGCTTTGATCTTGCCGCAGAATTCGTCGATATCGGCGAGCGGCTGCGCTTCGCCGTTGATGAAGCTGTTGGTCTTCGGAAACTGCTTGTCTTCGATACACACGCCCGCGATGCCACGCTGCTCCAGCTTCTTGACGAGTCGGCGCACGTTGTTGAAGTTGCCGTAGCCGGTGTCGCCGTCGAGGAGAATGGGCAAGTCGCTGGCGTCGGCCATGAATTCGAGGTTGTCGACGACCTGCGTCCAGCTTGCTTCGTTGTTGTCGCGCACGCCGAACTGCGCGGAGATCGACAGGCCCGAGCCCCAGATCGCCTTGAAGCCCGCTTCCTTGGCGATGCGCGCGGAAATGCCGTTGTGCGCCTCCATCAGGAATTCGAGGCGATTGCTTTGCAGCATCTCGCGCAGGCGCAGCGTGCGCGAAAAACCGACGGGAAGTTGCGAGGGTGCGTTCATTTCAGGGCTCCGGCAAACTGACTGAGGGCGTTCAATTGCGGCAGCACGTCGAGAGCCGCGCGCGTCACGTCGTTTTGAAAGTCGATTTCGATCCACGGTGCGCCGGTGACATCGGCGATATCGAACACGTGGCGCTTTTCCAGCAACAGGTCGCGCACCGCTTCTTCATGCGGCAAGTTCGCACGCCCGGTTCCCACGTAATCCGCGACGATTTCGGCCAGGCGCTGCGCCGTCTTCTGATCGAAGCGAAAGAATCCCACCGATTCGCCGATCGTGTCGTAATCCAAGCCCGCCGCCACTTGCTTGCGCAGTTCGACCGGCACGCCGTGCGCCACGCACAGCTTCACCGGCTCGTCGCCGGCTTCGAAGTCGCGGTCGATCAAAAGACGGTTCGCCGAGCCGCCCGCCACCAGCGGCGCGAGAATGCGTTCGTCGTAGAGCACGTCGGCGTCCATCAGGAGGACATCGCCGCCGCGTGTCATGGCGTCGCGCGCGGTATGCACGGAGAGCACGCTGCCAAGCGAGAAGTCGGCGTTGATCACCGTTTCCGTCTTGGGCTTCCAGTCGATGCCCGCCAGTTCCGCGTCGATCTGTTCGTGCTTGAAGCCCGTCACGAAGACGACTTCATCGACACCGGCTGCCTTCAGCAAGTGCAGATGGCGCTCAAGGAGCGACGCGTCGCCGAAACGCAAGAGACACTTCGGCTTTTGCTGGCCTTCGGGCTGCACGAGGCGCAAGCCCATCCCGGCCGCAAGGATAATTGCGCGCATGGTGTGATTCCCTTCGAGGGTGGTTCAGTCGATTTCCGGCACACGCGCGAGACGGCGGCGCTGCCAGCCTTTTTCAACGAAATGCAGATAGACGATGCCCGGCACGCCAAGCAGCAACTCGCGCGCACGTTTCACAAGCGACAGCGCGAGCGCCGCTTCGGGCGGCAGGCCGACCAGACGTGCGAGCAGCAGATAGCCGCCTTCCTGCACGCCGAGCGAACCGGGAATGGCGAACGCCGCGCCGCGAATGGCCTGGCCGAGACTTTCGAGCAGCAGCGCTTCGGTCCAGCCGACCGGGTGCCCGAGCAGACTCAGCGCGAGCCACACTTCGCCCGTGCCGACCACCCAGCCGACGAGGCTCAGGCCGAAGCTCGCCGCCACCTTGCCGCGTTCGCGATACATCTCGTGGACGGCGGTATCGACCGCTTCGGCGCGTGTGACGAGCGAAGACCAGTCGTGCTTCTTCGAGAAGCGCGCCGCGATGCCGGAGGCGAAGCGCATGGCGCGACCGAAGAGACCGCGCCGCTGCGCCAGATAGAAGCCGAGAATCATCGCGCCGATCACGCCGATGACCGCGAGCACCGCGATCCGTACGGTGGAAGCGGAGCCGCCCGTCGCGTAACCGGTGAGGAGCACGACGCCGACCAGCGCGAAAAGCAATTGCGCGACCGTCTGCATGGTCGTGCTGACGGTAATGACCGCGGCGGCGTCGCGGGCGCGCATGCCGCGCTGCGTGAGATAGCGGACCATGAGCATCGGTCCGCCGATCTGCCCGGCGGGCATCAGGCTGTTGACCGATTCACCCGTCCAGCGCGCGAGCAAGGCATCGCGCAAGGAGACGTCGCGTTCGTCGTTCGAGAAGAGACTGCTGATAGCGATTGCATCGATGAAAAGCGGCACGAAATGGAAGGCCGCGACGGCGACGAGTCCCCAGCCCGCCGCGGCGAGCGTCGAGGCCACGGAGCCGAAGCCTTGCCAGCCGAGCAGCGCGACGAACAGAACCACGCCGGCCGACAGCAGGAAGGTGCCAGCGCGACTCATGCGGCGCCGTTCTTGCCGCCCTTGCGGCGAAAGACCTGCTTGAAACCGAAGTACGCGATCGAATCTTTCATGTTCGAGATGAAGCGCTGAAACGGCTTCATGTTCGGGTCCGTCACGTATTCGAACGTAAGCGAGACGCGCATTTCATTTTCGCCGAGCGGCGTGATGCGATGACGCAGCTTGTCGCCGTCGAAGAAGACGAGCGCGCCCGGCGGATACTGCACCGAGCCCGGCTGATCGGGAATCCCGGGCGTGCGCGTGTGCAGTTCGTAGTCGAGACGGCAGGAGGAGTCGTCGATGACACCGAGCAACAGCGTGTAACGGCGGCCGTTGTAATACGAAGTGTCGTAGTGCCAGCCGATGTGATCGCCTGGCCGCGTATAGAAATACAGCGCGTAGGCGTGCGCGTCGTCTTCGGGCGAAAGTTGCAGTTTGTCGCCCGTCAGCGTTTCAAGCCACTCGATGAGGGCTTCCGAGCGGTACAGGTCCGCGATGAACGGCGCAAGCTTGTCGAGCGTATGACGGCTCACGCTGCCGCCCGCCTTGTGCCCCGGCAAGTAATTGCGATTCACGGCGGGCAGGACATCGTGCACGGCGGCGATCAGGCGCTCGGTGTACTCGCGCGGCAAAAAGTCTTCGAGGTAGAGAAACGCGCCCTGCTTGTCGTAGTCCTGGCGCAATTGCGGCGTCGGCAGCGCCGAGATGCGCGCGGACAACGTCGTGTCGATGTCGCGCGCGCTCGGCGTGGCTTTGCTGGTCCCGTTGCTCGTTTCGTTGAGCTTGTCGTGAAGTGGGGTTGCCGTATCGCTCATCTCACCGCCTGGAAGTCCTTGCCGTTCTCGCTACGCGTTTGCGCCTGGCTCGCGCTCGAGCTCTTTGCGCGACGCTCGCGACGCATCACGCGTTGATAATCCACCGCCACGTAGATCGCGAAAAGCGGCGCGCCGATGGCCGCCGCGATCAGAAACGGCGTCATGCCGTTCAGGATGGTAATCACCGGCAGCAGGTAAAGCACGTCCTCGGTTTCGAAGCCCGCCATCGACGCCTGCTTCGTGGCGGCCTTGCCGACCGTCGACTCGATCCGCATGCGAAGGAAAAAGATCAACGCAACGGCAATGCCCGCGATGCCGCCGAGCCACTGCGCCGAAACGGGCCACGCCGGATGATGCACGCTCACGTAAAAGCCGATGCCCGCGAACAGCAGCACGGTGACGAGCGCATCGCACGCGAGGTCGTACAGGTGGCCGATCCTGCTCGACTGACCGCTGATACGCGCGAGCTCGCCGTCGGTGTGATCGACGAGATTCGACAGTGCGATCAGCAACGCGCCGAGCGTGCAAAGCCAGAACGAACCGAGCGACAAATAGTACGCGCCGCCAAGACCGATGGCGAGCCGTAGTGTCGTAAGGTGATTGGGCGTTACCGGCGTTCCGACGAGTGGCGTGACGAGACGGCGGGCAATGCGCGCGTCCCATGTCGATGGTTCGGGAACGGCTTTCGGGCTGGGCGGACACGATTTTGTCATCACGCGAATATATCGCTATTTCGCGCAAGCTGCATATATTGCGACTCATTCCGACGGCGTCGGAACCTTGTTTAGCGGGGCCGGACGCGTGTTTTGATCCATGCCCGCTCGCCGCAAACGATTGTCGCGATTCGCCCCGAAGCAAATATTTCCGATTCGTTTTGACGGAACAGGCGCCCCGTTTCGATTCGGGGCGCTTGCGGATCACTGAATGGTCGCGGGCGGCGGCGCGTCGCGCGGCGGCGGAGGCGGTGGCGCATTGGGCGGTGGGATGGGTACGCTGCGCTCGTTGCCGATGGATGCCGTGGTTTCGCTCGACATGCCGCCGTTCTTGTCGACAGGAATGGTGACCGTGCGAACCGTGCCGTTGCCGAGCGGGAAGTCGGCCAGCGCGCTGCGCGTGAGATACGGCATGGCGTGATAGAGCGACGGATCTTCCGTGGAATTGACCGCCGTCACCTTATAGACTTCACGCCCGGAAGCACGCTCGTTCATGCGAATCTGCAGCGCGTGGATATAAACCGGGAAGCTTTGATCGACGTAGCCCGTTGGGCCCCACGGGCCACCGCCGTAGCCATAGCCGCCCCAGCCGCCGCCCCATGGTCCGAAGCCCGGGCGCCCCCACGGACCGTACATCGGCCAGGGATCGTAATAGACGGGCTGGCGCACCGTCATCAAATCGCCGCGTACCGAATAATTGAGCGCCACCTTGTAGTTCGCGCTCGCTTCCGGCGCCTGACGGAACGAATACTTCGAAAGCTCCGTGGCGACGAGCGTCTCGTAAGTCGTCTGCTCGATGCTGTTCTGCTGATCGTTGTTGCGCGCGAAGGCGTAGGTACGGGTGGCGTCGCTGCCGCCGCTCCAATCCGAGAACGCGGTGACTTGCGTCTGCACGTAGGTCGTGCAGCCGGCAAGCCAGAGCACGCCAAGCGCGAGCGCCGCGCGGGCCAGCATGCGCCACGGGCCGCTGCCTTCGATCCGGGAAATCATGGTCTTCCTCGCTTCGTTCAATGTCGTTCCGGTTTGAGCCGCTCTTGCTGTGGCCGCGGACGCCTCGCTGACCGTCCGGCTTCACGATCGGCGGTCGTTCAGTACAATGGTTCGACATGCCGCGCCCGCTTTTGTGCCCGAAACCACCCGGCTCACGAGCGCGACCGCGCCGCTCAACTCACTCAAGATCTTGCCATGTCCACCACGACCGAAACGACCGCATCCACCGTGATCCGCCGCCAGGACTACACGCCACCCGCGTTCCTGATCGATTCCGTCGCGCTCGAGTTCGATCTCGTGCCCTCGCGGACCGTTGTCAGAAACAGCATGCGTCTGCATCGCAACCCGGACGCGGCGGACAACACCGCGCGGCTCGAACTGATCGGCGAGCAACTCGAATTCGTTAGCGCGACCATCGACGGCAAGCCGCATACGGACGTCCGTGTAAGCGATAACGGTCTGTCCATCGGCAATATTCCGGGCGACGCGTTCGAACTCGTCATTGAAAGCGTCTGCAATCCTGCCGCGAACACCACGCTGTCGGGGCTTTATGTGTCGAGCGGCAACTTCTTCACGCAGTGCGAGGCGGAAGGTTTCCGGCGCATCACCTATTTCCTCGACCGTCCGGACGTGATGGCAACCTACACCGTGACCCTGCGCGCCGACAAGACCGCGTATCCGGTGCTGCTCTCGAACGGCAATCTGATCGATGAAGGCGACCTGCCCGACGGCCGCCACTTCGCCGTCTGGGAAGACCCGTTCAAGAAGCCGAGTTATCTCTTCGCGCTGGTCGCCGGCAAGCTGGTGAGGATAGAAGAGCGCATTCAGTCCGGTTCGCGAGAGAAGCTGCTGCAGGTCTGGGTCGAGCCGCACGATCTTGACAAAACGCGCCACGCCATGGATTCGCTCATCCACTCCATTCGCTGGGACGAGAAGCGCTTCGGGCTGGAACTGGATCTGGACCGCTTTATGATCGTCGCGGTCAGCGACTTCAACATGGGCGCAATGGAGAACAAGGGCCTCAATATCTTCAACACGAAGTACGTGCTGGCCAATCCGGAAACCGCGACCGATATCGACTTCTCCAACATCGAAGCGGTCGTCGGACACGAGTACTTCCATAACTGGACCGGCAACCGCGTGACTTGCCGCGACTGGTTCCAGTTGAGCCTGAAAGAAGGCCTCACTGTCTTCCGCGACCAGGAATTTTCCGCCGATATGGCCGCGGGCGACGTGGACGGCGCGGCGAGCGCGGCCGCGCGCGCGACCAAGCGGATCGAGGACGTGCGCGTCTTGCGTCAGATGCAGTTCGCCGAGGACGCCGGCCCGATGGCGCATCCGGTGCGCCCGGAAAGCTACGTCGAGATCAATAATTTCTACACGATGACCGTCTACGAGAAAGGCTCGGAAGTCGTGCGGATGTATCAGACACTCTTTGGCCGCGAGGGTTTTCGCAAAGGCATGGACCTGTACTTCCAGCGCCACGACGGTCAGGCCGTGACTTGCGACGACTTCCGTCACGCCATGGCCGACGCTAATAACCGCGACCTCGCGCAATACGAGCGCTGGTACAGCCAGGCGGGCACGCCGCGTGTGTCGGTGCGCGCTTCCTACGACGCCGCCGCCAAGCGCTACACGCTGACGCTCGCGCAAGGCTACGCCGAGGGCAACGAAGCCGCGCGCGCCACGCAACAAGGTCCGCTCCTGATTCCGTTCGCGGTCGGTCTGATCGGCGCGAATGGCGCGGATTTGCCGCTTCGTCTCGAAGGCGAAAAAGAGCCGAACGGCACGACGCGCGTGCTCGAATTCACGGAGCGCGAACAGTCGTTCACTTTCGTCGATGTGAGCGAAGCGCCGCTGCCCTCGCTGCTGCGCAATTTCTCGGCACCGGTGATCGTCGAATTCGACTACACGAACGAACAACTGGCGTTTCTGCTGGCCCACGACAGCGATCCCTTCAATCGCTGGGAAGCCGGTCAGCGGCTCGCCACGCGCGAACTGCTGGCGCTCGCAGCGCGCGCGGCCAAGGGCGAAACGCTCACGCTCGATAGCGACATCATCGCGGCATTTTCCCGCGTACTCGACGACACCACGCTCACGCCCGCTTTCCGCGAACTCGCAATGATGCTGCCGTCGGAAAGCTATCTCGCCGAGCAGATGTCCGTCTCCGACCCCGCCGCCGTGCACGCGGCGCGCGTGTTCATGAGCCGCCAGCTCGCGGCAGGACTGCGCGACAAGTGGCTCGCCGCTTACGAGGCGAACCGCACGCCGGGCGAATATCGTCCGACGCCGGAAGATGCGGGCAAGCGCGGCCTGAAGAACCTCGCCCTTGCCTACCTGAGCCAGCTCGACGACCCGAGCGAAGCCATCAGGCTTGCCGAGGCTCAATACGATTCGGCCGACAACATGACGGATCGTTCGGCGGCGCTTTCCGCGCTGCTCCTGGCAAGCGCGACAGCGGGCGCCGATCCCACCGTCGCCGACACCGCGCTCGACGACTTTTATCGCCGCTTCGAGCACGAGGCGCTCGTAATCGACAAGTGGTTCGCGCTGCAGGCGACGCAGCGTGGCGGGCCGGACCGCAAGATCATCGAGATCGTGCGCCAGTTGATGCAGCATCAGGCGTTCACGCTGAAGAACCCGAATCGCGCGCGCTCGCTGATTTTCAGTTTCTGCAGCGGCAACCCGGCGCAGTTCCACGCGCCCGACGGTTCCGGCTACGCGTTCTGGGCCGAACAGGTCATCGCGCTCGATGCGCTCAATCCGCAAGTCGCCGCCCGCCTCGCGCGCGGCCTCGAATTGTGGCGCCGCTTCACGCCACAGTTGCGCGAGAAGATGCATGCGGCGTTGACCGAAGTGGCGTCGAAAGCGAAATCGCGCGATGTGCGCGAAGTCGTCGAAAAGGCGCTCGCCGCTTAATCACTGATTCATCACACTTTTTTACTGTTTAGCGGCCACCACGTGTTGTTTAGCGCGGTGGCCGTTCTTGCTTATGTCGGGCATCAGCGGCCTCTGTCATACGGAGCGCATGGGGCAAGCGGTTAGAATCATGAGATTCGTCAAACGCTCACGGAGCCCAGCATGTCCATCTCCAGCCGCACTACGCTCACGAAATATCTGATCGAGCAGCAGCGCGAACACCAGAATCTGCCGGCCGACTTGCGTCTTCTGATCGAAGTCGTCGCGCGTGCATGCAAGCAAATCGGTTATCAGGTGAGCAAGGGCGCACTCGGCGACGCGCTCGGTACGGCCGGCAGCGAAAACGTGCAGGGCGAAGTGCAGAAGAAGCTCGACGTGCTGTCCAACGAAATTCTGCTCGAAGCCAACGAATGGGGCGGCAACCTGGCCGCAATGGCATCGGAAGAGATGGAAAAGATCTTCCCGATCCCGAATCGTTATCCGAAAGGCAACTATCTGCTGACCTTCGATCCGCTCGATGGATCGTCGAACATCGACGTGAACGTGTCAATCGGCACCATTTTTTCGGTGCTGCGCTGTCCGGACGGCGCGGAGCCGAGCGAGGAAGCGTTCATGCAGCCGGGTTCGGCGCAGGTCGCCGCGGGCTATGCGGTGTACGGCCCGCAAACCGTGCTCGTGCTCACGACCGGCAACGGCGTGAACTGCTTCACGCTGGACCGCGAGCTGGGCTCGTGGGTGCTGACGCAGAGCGACATGCGCATTCCGACCGAAACGCGCGAGTATGCGATCAACGCGTCCAACAGCCGTCACTGGTATGAGCCGGTGCAGCGGTATATCGGCGAGTTGAACGACGGCAAGGACGGCCCGCGCAAGGACGACTTCAACATGCGCTGGATCGCGTCGATGGTGGCGGATGTGCATCGCATCTTGAATCGCGGCGGCATCTTCATGTATCCCGCCGACAAGCGCACGCCGGACCGCCCGGGCAAGCTGCGTCTGATGTACGAAGCGAATCCGATGGCGCTGATCGTCGAGCAGGCTGGCGGCGCCGCGACGGATGGCGAGCAACGCATTCTGGATATCGTTCCAACGAGCCTGCACCAGCGCGTGCCGGTGTTTCTCGGCTCGAAGAGCGAGGTCGATCGCGTGACGCGTTATCACTCGGAAAAGAAAGTTTGATTCAGGGTCTTGCCAAATTGGGAAAGGAGTCTCTATAATCTCGTTTCTCTGATGCCGGAATAGCTCAGACGGTAGAGCAGCGCATTCGTAATGCGAAGGTCGGGGGTTCGATTCCTCTTTCCGGCACCAAACGTATCAAGCAAAAAGCCCAGTCAGGTTGACTGGGCTTTTTGCGTTGTGGGGTCTTCCCAATAAACGCAGGCCAACCGAGTCCATATCAGCGATCAGATGGCACCGAAACACCGCGCACACGTAACGCCATGAAAACAAGCCATACGTTGCCTCCGCCACGGTCCTCGAAACGCGCTTCATGCAAACGCCGGTCGCAGAGTCTCGAAGCGCGGCAATCAAGCAACCACAAAATTCAGTGTGTCTAAGTTTTCCGAAGCACCGCTGAGAATGGCGAACTGCTGAACGCGCCGCGAAGCAAGTTCAGCCTCCCTCCTCCGCGCTCGTCGCAGAACATGAGTCGCATGCCGCGCTGACTCATCCGCTCATCGACATGAACGACCTCGGTAGACATCCGCCTTTGCCTCGACCCACGGCGACATTCGCCGCGAGATAAAACCGTATATACTGTTTCTCCACATCAAGAGGAGAAAAAATGAGCACACCCAAAATCGATGCCCCCGCCACCAAGGCTGTCGATGCTCCCAAGAACGCCGTCGCAAAAGACGAGAAGCCGGCCACGAAGACCGCAACGAAAACCCGGTCGAAGGCTGCGGCGCTCGCATCGGGTGGAGTGAAAAAGCCCGCGAAGAAAGCGGTTGCCAAGCCCATAGCCGGCGCATCCTCGGCTCCCGCGACGAAGTCGAAAACGAAGCCGAAGACGAAGGCAACCGAAGCCAGGGAAAAGAAACCGACCGCGCGCGCCCCTGCCGATACAGCCAAACCCGCCGCGACGACCAAACCCGCGGCGAAAGCCAAGCGAGCGAAGAAGGAAAAAGTCGTGCGCGACAGCTTCACCATGCCAAAAGCGGACTACGCGAAGATTGCATCGCTCAAGCAGAAGTGCCTCGACAACGGCATCCGCGTAAAGAAGAGCGAACTGCTGCGCGCCGCACTCGCCGTGCTCGACGCCGCGCCGGAAAAGCGCATCGTCGCCGCGATCAAGGCCCTCGAAACCGTCAAGACCGGCCGTCCTGCAAACGCCTGACCGCCGCTCGATCGCGAACCTCGCAATACGTCGAGGAACGCGCCGCTGCCAGTGCAATCGCCGCTGGCAGCGTCATCGACATTGAAGACGCGCAGGGCACCTACGACGCGCATCTGCTCAATGAAACTTTTGTGTCAAGGCGCCGATTTTCTCATTCGTGTGTTTTTATGAAATCGATCACAAAAGGCCGCTTTCTTGTAATAGCATTAGCGCACGTTTCTGCCCCGTCAGCGGCTCTTCACAGCTGACGCCAAGAGCCGAAGCTATTCGACGACAAAGGTGGATGAGACATGAGCCATCACATCCAAAAGAACAAAGTGGAGTTCAATTGAAGAAGCGCGCCACTGTTATCTGTCGAAAGGGAAAACGCATTCTTCTAGTGGCACGTCGCCAATCGAAATGGGCCCTGCCAGGCGGAATCCTCAAGCGCGGGGAGCATCTCCCTGACGCCGCGCTTCGAGAACTCAAGGAGGAAACACAACTCTCCGGCAAGTCGGCCAAGTATCTCTTCGACTTCAGAGGCAAGCAAAAGCATCATCACGTCTTCTATTGCGATATCTCCGCTCGCGCCAAGCCGCGTCCGAGCAATGAAATCTCGCGATGCCGCTGGGTGAATCTCGAAGACATTCCACGGCTCATGACGAGCACGCCAACGAACGATATCGTGAAGCTCGTCAGTCATAAGCGTAAGAACGGCCGCGGAAAATAAAGCCGAACCGCGACACGGACGAGCTCGTCAATCCCGAAAGACGTCACGCGCGTCGGCCGCACATCAACCGTGGCACTTCGCTCGGCTTATCGCGCATATCGACCGGCTCATTGGCATGGCGTCGCGTTTGTGGCATGCCATGCCGATCTCGACCACTGCAAGCCCTTCAACAATCGCTTCGGCTACTGACAGGGCGACACCGTGCTGAAGGCGGCGGCGCATACGCGGGCATCGGTCTCATTTACGACCTGCATCGCGCGCGGCCAAGCTGCGAAACCGACACCTACGCGGCCCGCATCGTCCCCATACCATCTCCCCGCAGCTTGAAAATCGCCACCACGTCACGCAACGACCTCGCCTGCTCCGCCAGCGCCTGAGCCGCCGCCGATGCCTGCTCGACCAGCGCGGCGTTTTGCTGCGTCACCTCGTCCATCTGCGTAACGGCCATGTTGACCTGTTCGATGCCCGTGGTCTGTTCCTTCGACGCCGACGAAATCGCGCCGACCACATCGGTCACGCGCTCGACCGAGCCGACGATATCCGCAATGATGCTGCCCGCATCCCGCACGAGCGACGAGCCCGTCTCTACGCGGCCGGCCGACTGTTCGATCAGCTCCTTGATCTCCTTCGCGGCCGTCGCGCTGCGTTGAGCGAGCGAGCGGACTTCCGATGCCACGACCGCAAAACCGCGCCCTTCCTCGCCCGCGCGCGCCGCTTCGACGGCTGCGTTCAGCGCAAGGATGTTCGTCTGGAACGCGATGGCGTCGATCACGGCGATGATCTCGCCCACCTTGCCCGCGCTCTCGGAAATGCCGTGCATGGTCTCGACGACCTTTTCCATCATCTGGCCGCCGCGCGTGGCGGTCTGCGATGCATTCTCCGCAAGCGACGAAGCCGCGACCGCGTTATCCGCGTTCTGACGCACCGTCGCGGTGATCTCTTCCATGCTTGCCGCCGTTTCCTCGAGCGACGCCGCCTGCTCCTCGGTACGCGAAGACAGATTCAGATTGCCCGATGCGATTTCCGCGCTCGCGGTCGCCACGCCTTCCGCGTTTTGGCGCACCTTGCTCACGACCGTCGCGAGACTCGTCTGCATATGCTTGAGCGCCACCAGCAATTCGGCGATTTCGTCCTTGCCGTCGGTTTCGAACTCGTGCGAGAGATCGCCCTTCGCCACGGCGCGCGCGCAACCGAGCGCACGGACGAGCGGACCGGACACCGTGCGGCTGAAGAGATATCCGCCGATCAACGAGAGCGCCAGCACGAAGAGCATCAACGTGACGCTGATGAACGACGCTTGCCGCGCGGCGTGATCGGCGTGCGCGGACACTTCGGCGCTATCGGCGGCAATCTTCTGGGCCGCCTGTTCGAGTAGCGCGGCCGGTTCGCGGTCGACGCCCGCTACGGCGTTATCGCCAGCGGACGATTCGAAGCCCGCGGCCTTGAACGCATCGAAGCCGCGCCGATAGCCATCGCCCATTGCGGCGTGTGCGGAAGCGAAGCGGTCGATCAAATCGCGGCTCTCGCCCGCGGGAAGCGTGCGCTTGAGTTCATCGGCCAGTTTGTGCACGGTCGCTTCGCGAGTCTGGAAAGCCGACCAGTACTTCTGCAGTTTCTCGGGGTCCTTGCCGCGCAATAGCGTGTCTTTCCACTCCTGCACTTGCAACTTGAAGGCGACCAGCGTCGCGGACACCATGCGTTCGCTCGCGACGTTATCCGCGACCACTGTCCGATAGGTGTCGATGGATTGATTGAGGGCAAAAATACCGTACAACGCGCCCGCGAACATGAAAAAGAGCGCGGCGGCAAAAGCGAGCGGAATCTTGAGGCTGAGCTTCATCGAGAGTCTTCAATTCGAGGGTTTACGCGCAATGTGCGCCGATCGCTTTTTTATCGGCTGTCTCGCGGGAAAACTGAAGGCGATGAAACAGGGAACGCATCACGTTGGCGTCGCTTTACGCACGGATAAAGCGCGCTTCGTCTAGCCACGTCGCGGCGTTCAACGCGTTCAGACTAGCTTCGCGATGCCTTCGGTCGCTGGCCGTCCGTCGATGCTCGCTAAAAGCCGCGTCACCGCCGTTTCGAACTCCAAAGACACCGGCTACGTAGGCTCCGCGACACATTCCGCTTCATCGACGACTCGGTTCGCGAGCCTGCGCGCGAAGCATGGATTGCCTCCGGCATCACGATCCAATTTGGTGTGGAATAAACTTTGAAATTGGAATACTATTCCGAAATAGCTTCGAGTTCGCGGTAACAGGATATAGCGTGCCGTCAAACGCTTCACGCAACACGCGCGGCGCGAGACACCACAACAGGAGACACGAATGAGCAGGACGACCCTCGCCCTCATCGGCGCCGGCGCGATCGGGCGCATGCATGTGGAACGCGCGCGGCTGCATCCCGATTGCGAGATCGTGGCCGTGGCCGATCCGTCGCCGGCGGCCGAAGCGTTCGCACGCGCCGAAGGCCTGCGCTGGTTCGCCGACTACACCGCCATGCTCGACGAGGTCAAACCGCGAGGCGCGATCGTCGCGACGCCGAACGCGACGCACCTGCAAGTCGGACTGGCGTGCATCGAACGGGGCGTCGCGGTGCTGATGGAAAAGCCTATCGCCGATACCGTCGAGCAAGCCGAACAACTGACCCGCGCGGCGTCGCAAGCGCAAGTGCCGCTCATCGTCGGACATCATCGGCGGCATAACCCGATCCTGCGGCGCGCGCGAGAGATCGTCCAATCCGGCCGCCTCGGCACGCCGGTTGCGGCCATGGCGCTTGCCACGTTCTATAAACCCGACAGCTACTTCGAGATGGCGTGGCGCCGCGAAAAAGGCGGCGGTCCGGTGCTCATCAACCTGATCCACGACATCGACATCATGCGGTTTCTGCTCGGCGAAGTGATCGAAGTTCAAGCGCAGACATCCAACGCGGTGCGCGGCTTCGAAGTGGAGGACACGGCGGCCGTGCTGCTGCGGTTTGCAAGCGGTGCGCTCGGCACGCTCGCGGTCTCGGATTGCGCGGCATCGCCCTGGAACTGGGATCTCGCGGCGGGCGAAGCTGCGCACTACCCGCGTCAGAACGTCAACACGCATTTTCTGACGGGCACCGATGGATCGCTCACGCTGCCCTTGCTCGATGTCTGGGATTACCGCAGCGGCAAAGGCTGGCATGACCCGCTGACGGTCGAACGAAGCACACTGCATCGCGGCGATCCGTATCACGAGCAGCTGCGGCATTTCTCGGCGGTGATCGACGGCAAGGAAGCGCCGGTCTGTTCAGGCGAGGACGCAACGCGCACGCTCGCGACGACATTCGCGGTGCATCGCGCGGCCGCATCGAGAGCGCCGGTGGCGGTCGCAACAACGGCCGAAGCGAGCATCGACCGCACGGCATGAGACAGGAGACAAAGCGCATGAATTCGATGACTCAACCCTGGGACGAAGAAGTCGATCTGCTCGTGTTCGGCGCGGGCGCGGGCGGCATGACTGCGGCGCTCGTCGCGCATCACGAAGGTCTGAAGGTGCTCATCTGCGAGAAGACCGACGCGGTCGGCGGCATTACCTCGACCTCCGGCGGCACGACCTGGGTGCCCGGCACGAGCGACAGCGTGCGCGCGGGCGTTCCCGATAAAACCGACGACGCGCGGCGCTTCCTCGCGTCGGTGGTCGGCGATCGCGGCGGTGACGAAGCACGCGAGGCGTTCCTGGCGAGCGGCCCGCAGGCCATCGAGGAAATTCAGCGCATCAGCGAGGTCAAATTCGTGGCCGCGGCGGCACATCCCGATTACGTCAGCGGTCCCGGCGCGGCGTTCGGCGGACGCGCGCTCGCGCCCGTCGCCTTCGATGGCCGGCTGCTCGGCGATGACTTCGCCCGCGTAAGGCCGCCGCGCCCCGAGTTCATGGGCTTAGGCGGGATGATGGTCGCGCGCACGGACCTCGATGCGCTGCTCGAACCGTTCGCGTCGAAGAAAAATTTCACACGTACGTTGTCGGTGGTCGGACGTTATGTCGCCGACCGCCTCCGCCACAAGCGAGGCACGAATCTCGTCATGGGCAACGCGCTCGCCGCGCGTCTCTTCTACAGCCTGCGCAAGCAAAACGTGGAAGTGCGTTTCGAGACGCCGTTGCTGGAACTCGTCGTCGAGCACGGCATGGTGACGGGCGCCGTGGTCGGGCAGAAAGGCGGCTCGAAAAAGCGCATCGGCGCGCGCCGGGGCGTGGTGCTCGCAACGGGCGGCATCACGCGCAACCCGGCGTTGCGCAAGCAGTTGTTCCCCGCTGCCGCACAACCGTTGTCGCTTTCGCCGCAAACGCACACGGGCGATGGCATCGAGCGCGCGCTCGATCTCGATGCCAGGCTCGACGATGGCTGCGAAAGCCCCGGCCTGTGGATGCCCTGCTCCATCCTGCGTCGCGAAGGCAAGCCCGATAGCGTCTGGCCGCACATTCTTCTCGATCGCGCGAAGCCGGGACTCATCGCCGTGAACGCGCGTGGCGAGCGCTTCGTCAACGAATCGGATTCTTATCACGACTTCGTGATGGGCATGCTGCGCGACAATGGCCAGGGCACGAGCGTGCCGGCGCATTTGATCGTCGATGCCGCGTTCCTGCGCAATTATGGCCTCGGACTCGTGATGAAGAAACGCAGCCAGGCGCGCATTGCCAGCTTCATGAAGGCGGGGTATCTCATCAAGGGCGACACGTTGGCCGAACTGGCGACGAAGCTCGAGGTCGATGCCAGCGGCTTGGAGCGCACGGTCGCCGCGTACAACCGCGACGCGGCGCGCGGCGAAGACCCGCAGTTCAAGCGCGGCGCAAGCGCGATGAACCGCTTCAATGGCGATGCATCGCAGAAGCCCAATCCCTGCGTGCGGCCCATCGGCGCGGGACCGTATTACGCCGTCACGGTGTGGCCCGCCGATCTGGCATGCAGCGCGGGGCTGTCCGGCAACGCCGACGGTCAGGTACTCGATAACCACGGCGACGCCATTCCCGGACTCTTCGCATGCGGCAACGACCTCGCATCGATCTTTCGTGGCACTTATCCGGGGCCGGGAACGACGCTCGGACCCGCACTTGTGTTCGGATGGCGTGTCGCGAAATTCGCGGCGCGCGCCGTGCCCGTCGCCGATCCTGAATTCGTGGTCGGGCTGCGGGACATTCCGGTGCGCGTCAGGGTTTGATGCGCTGTCGACGAAACTGAAGCAGCCACAATCGAACACCACGAACCGGCCTGGCACATGAATACTCCGAATCAAATCGACTGCGACCTGCTGGTCGTGGGCTCCGGCGCCTCGGGTCTCGCTGCCGCCGTCACCGCGGCGTGGCACGGGCTCAAAGTGGTCGTCGTCGAGAAGGACGACGTCTTCGGCGGCGCCACGGCGTGGTCGGGCGGCTGGATGTGGGTGCCGGGCAATCCGCTCGCACGACGCGCGGGCATTATCGAAGATCCGCAACAGCCGCGCACGTATCTCAGGAACGAGTTGGGAGATCGTTACGATCCCGAACGCGTCGATGCCTTTCTGGACAATTGTCCGCACATGGTCGGCTTCTTTCACGAGCACACCGCGCTCCGGTTCGTGGACGGAAATCAGATTCCCGATGTGCATGGCCACGTCGAAGGCGCCGCGACGCAAGGGCATCAGGTGATCGCCGCGCCCTACGATGCGCGCGAAATCGGTCCGCTCAACAAGCGCCTGCGCAAGACCATGCGCGAAACCTCGTTCATGGGCATGCCGATCATGGCGGGCGCCGACCTCATGGCTTTTCTGAGCATGACACGCTCGTTCGGCTCGTTCATCCACGTGGCGAAGCGCTTCACGCGTCATTTGCGCGACCTCGCTTTTCACGGCCGCGCAATGCATCTCGTGAATGGCGTGGCGCTCGTCGGGCGCCTTGCCAAGTCCGCCGACGATCTCGGCGTGACCTTGATGGAGTCCGCGCCCGCCAAGCGTCTGATCGTCGAGGATGGCGCGGTGCATGGTGCTGTCGTATCGACGAAGAGAGGCGAAGTCACGATTCGCGCGGCGAAGGGCGTGGTGCTCGCCGCCGGCGGCTTTCCGAACGACCTCACGCGCCGCAAGGCGCTCTTCCCGCGCACGCCGACAGGCCGCGAGCATCTGGCGCTGCCGCCTGAAAGCTGCTCGGGCGATGGCATCAGCCTGGGCGAATCGGCGGGCGGCTCGCTCGTGACGGATGTCGCTTCACCCGCCGCATGGGCGCCGGTATCGCGCGTCACGCATTCGGATGGCAGCATCGGGCACTTTCCGCACATCATCGATCGCGGCAAGCCCGGTGTGATCGGCGTGCTGTCGAACGGCAAGCGCTTCGTCAACGAAGCCGATGGCTATTACGACTACACCGCCGCTATGGTCGCGGGCGCGCCCGACGGTCAGGAAGTCGCGTCATGGCTGATTTGCGATCACCAATTCTTGCGCCGATACGGCCTGGGCTACGTGCGGCCCTTCCCGGTTCCGATGCGCCGCTTCATCCGCAACGGCTACCTGCAACGCGGTTATTCGCTGGAAGAGCTGGCCGCCCGCTGCGGTATCGATTCCGATGCGCTGGTTAAAACCGTCATCGCGTTCAATGACCACGCGCGGCGCGGCGAGGACCCGGAATTCGGACGCGGTTCGACGCCCTATAACCGCAAGATGGGCGACCCGTTGCATCAGGGGCCGAACCCATGTGTGGCGCCTATCGAACACGGTCCGTTCTACGCGGTGAAGGTGTACCCGGGCAGCTTCGGCACCTTCGCGGGATTGAAGACGAACGGCTCGGCGCAAGTGCTCGATTTGCACGACCAGGTGATCGCCGGCCTTTACGCCGTGGGCACGGACATGGCGAGCGTGATGGGCGGATTCTATCCGTCAGGCGGAATCAATCTCGGTCCCGCGATGACCTTCGGCTATGTCGCGGGCCGGCATGCGGCGGGCATCCATCGTTACGAAGACGAAAACGCGGTGCAGGAGGATCTCGTTTTGCCGCTCGACCTAAACCGCGTGCCGACGCCGACGCATTGAAGCGTCAGTAAGTCGCCCGCCCGCCCGATGCATCGAACACCGCGCCTGTGGAAAACGAACTCTCCTCGCTACTCAACCAGCGAATCAGGGCGGCGATTTCCTGCACGGTGCCGGGACGTCCCATCGGAATCTTGGCTTGCAGCATCTTCATCTGCTCGGGCGGCATCTGCGCGAGCAACTCGCTTTGCACGGATGCCGGCGCAATTGCATTGACGGTGATATTGCGCTGAGCCAGTTCCTTGCCGAGCGACTTCGTAAGGCCGATCACGCCCGCCTTCGAAGCCGAATACGCCGATTGGTTCGCGTTGCCTTCCTTGCCCGCAATCGACGCCATGTTGACCACGCGTCCATAACCGTTTCTGAGCAGATACGGCACGGCCGCCTTGCAGACGATGAACGTCGCGGTCAGGTTCAGCAGCAGCACCTTGTTCCACGCATCGAGCGGCATCTCCCACACCGACGCACTCGATCCGACGATCCCCGCGCTATTGACCACGATATCGAGCTTGCCCGTCTGCGCCACCGCCGCTTCGAGCGCGGCGCGTACTTCGTCCTCGTTCGTGACGTCGACGCGCTGCGCAATCGCGCGCTCGCCCAGACGTGCCTGGCACGCGGTGAGCCGCTTCTGGTCGATGTCCCATAGGACCACCGTCGCGCCTTCCGACATCAAGCGCTCCGTGCACGCGAGCCCGATTCCCGATGCAGCGCCCGTCACGAGGGCGACGCGTCCTTCGAATGCCTGGCTGATCGTCATGTTCAACCTCGCTGGCTTGCGCGCCGCGCGAAAAAACGACGCGCGGCATCGGTGCAATGGGCTACCTTGCGTGCATCGGATAGATCGGCATCCGCCGCAACCGGCGTCTCGATCACGAGTTGCGCGTCGGCGGGCAAGCGGTCGAGAATCGCATCGAGCGGAATCACGCCATCGCCTAGATGCAGGCGCGCGGTGCGGGCTTCGTTGGCGAGCCCGTCGAGCGACGGACTTCGTTCGATGGCATCGCACAACTGCACGTAGGCAATACGTTCGGCCGGCACCGCGTCGAGTTCTTCCGGGCGCGCGCCGCTGCGATGAAAATGCAGCACATCGAGGATCACGCCCGCGTTGGCGCGCCCCGCCGCATTCAGCAACTCGAGCGTTTCACCAAGCGTGCGCACGTCGCGATACAGCATGAATTCGACGCCCACATGCAGGCCGTATTCGGCGGCGGCATCGCACAAGCGGCCGAACAGTTCGATGCGTTCCGGCGCCGATAAAAACGCGTCGTTGGTCAGCAGTTCCGTGCCGACCGCCGAGATATGCGTCGCGCCCAGCTCCGCGCCGGTGGCGAGCGCCGCGCGATAAGTGTCGATATCGGCGGCGGGCGAAAGAATGAACGCTTCCACGTCGAACACGCGGATGTCGTTCGCACGGCACGCCGCCTTGATCTCGCGCACCACGTCTGGCCGGCCGATGACTTCGTGCGCGAGCGGCTTGGGCGTCGCCGTGCGCAAAAGCAAGCCGACCTTGCCGAGTCCCGCCGCCGCGGCGGCCTCGATCAGTGCAACGGGCGCGCCGCCCGCCACGGTCAGGTTCGCCACCGACACGTCATGCAAATTCACTTCCTCGATCATCGTTTCTCCTCAACGCGTATTGAAACCGGTGCTCGCCGACCACCACTTGAGGATCGTGTCGCGATCCTTCAGCGCCTGCGGCAAATCGAGCTTGAGCAGCTTGACGTTCGTGAGCGCGGGCAAGCCCTTCGGCGCGGCAACGTCCTTGCGCACCGGATACGCGCCCGCCGCCGCGAGCCGCGTCTGCGTCTCCGCGCTCAATGCGTAATCCAGAAAGAGCTTCGACGCGTTCGGATGCGGCGCCGTCTTGCTGATCGCCACCGCGTTGAACTGCGCCACCGCGCCCGATGCCGGCACTCTCACTTCAACCGGCACGCCTTGCGTGATGAGACCCGTCGCGGCCGTCGTGTTGGTGAAGAAATCGAGCGGACGTTCGCCGGTTTGCAGCTTGGTCGTCATCACGCCCATGGAGGCCACCAGTTCCGCGTTGGTCTTGCGCACGCCCTTGAGGATCGCGCCGCCGGCTTCGGGTCCGTAATGCTGATAAAGACTCGCGATCACCGCGAAGGTCGCGGAAGACGACGCCGGATTCGTCGTCGCCACGAGTCCGTCCCATTCGTCCTTCGGCTTCGCGTAGTCCTGCCAGTCGGCGGGAATGGGCGCGGAACCGATCGACTGCTTGTTGTAGGCGAAGAGGCACAGCTGGCCGTTGCCGCGCAGATACGTCGTGCCCTGTGCGGGCGTGGCGATGGGCAAGAGCACGCCCTTGTCGCCATACGACACATCGGCGAGCGTGCCCGACGCGCCCGCCGTGATGATGGTGTCCTCGGCCTGATAGAACACGTCCATCACCGGACGTCCCGCCTGCTGTTCGCCGATGAAGCGGTTATAGATCTGCCAGGCGTCGCCGGTCGCGGTCGTCACGTCGATGCCCGGATACTTCGCGGTGAATCCCTTGACGATGATCTGCACCGTGAAGAGATCGCCATACACCACGAGCTTGCCTTCCTTCTTCGCCTCCGCGATCAGCGTGCTGTCGGGCTCGGCGTGCGCGATCAACGGCGAGATGCCGAGCGCGAGCGCCGCGCTTCCGAGCGAGAGTGTCTGGACGAGGCGGCGCCGTTTTATCGAAGTGGTCATGTTGTCTCCTGATGATTTGTAGTCGTTCGGCTATTTCAGGTCGAAGCGTTCGGTGATGAGCGCGTCGTCGCGACGGAAGTGTTCGAGATGCGCAATTTCGTCATAGTCCAGCCGGTACGCCTGCGCGTAATGCCCGGCTGAACGCACGCGTGCCGCGACGCCGCTTGCCACGAGTTGCTCGCGCACGTCCTCGAGACACGCGGCCAGTTCGTATCGATCGAAACCTTCGAGGATCACCACGCCCACCGCTTCGTTGCCCTCGCGCCCGGCCGGCAATGCTTCGCCGACGCGGATCGGCACGTTCCATTCGGGCGCGGCGAGATGCGCGCCGACCACGGGCGACAAACGCGTGAGGTCATCCACGAGCGCCGCGAGACGCGGCGCATCCTGCCGTGCATCGTCGGCGAAGTCGATCAAGAGCGTCGCCACCGTGCCGCCCGTGCCGCCGCCCGCGCTTGCCAGCACCCAGCAGTGATACGCAATGCGGTCGCGGTAATGCGGGCGCATCTTCAGAAACCAGGCGGTCTCCGTCACCTTGCACTTCGCGTGCTTTTCGTCGGTGAGCACGTCAAGACTCGTCAGCCCGTAAAACGTGAAGAAGCGCGGCATGTCGCCTTGTCCGTCGATACAGCGCCGCGCCCAGCGGATGCCGTCATCGCCGAGATAGGCCATGTGCTCGGGCACGTGGTCGCGCGTATGCATCAGCGCAAACTCGCGGCCGTAGGCGGGCGGGATGTCGTTCCACATGGTAAAGAGACCGGTGCCGACAGCGATCATTGAAGCTCTCCTCTCATCAGGTGCAAATGCTGGGGCGCGACGCTCAGGGTGATTTCATCGCCGTTGGCGTAGCGTTCGAAGCCGGGCGTCACCACGGTCTGATCGCCGAGCGGCGTTTCCACGCGCAACTCGCGCCGGTCGCCGACGAACGAACTTTCACGCACGCGGCCCGGCACGCCCGCGTGCGAGCGCGCCTGCACGCGCCACGCTTCGGGCCGCACCATACAGAGCGCTTCGTTGCCGTTGGCGGCGCCCGTCACATCGCCCTTCACGACGATCTGCCCGGATTGCGCCACGACTTCCGTTTCGCCCGCGTGCGAACGCAGCGCAACCGGAAAGAGATTGGCCTTGCCGAGAAACTCCGCGACATAGCGCACCGCCGGCCGGAAATACAGTTCCTCGGGCGCGCCGCGCTGCACGATACGTCCGCGATCGAAGAGAAAGATTTCATCGGCGAGCGACATGGCTTCTTCCTGATCGTGCGTGACGAACAAGATGGTCGCGCCGATGCGCCGCTGCAGATTGCGAATCTCGTGACGCATCTCCACGCGCAGTTTCGCGTCGAGATTGCTGAGCGGCTCGTCCATCAGGATGAGACGCGGATCGGCCACGAGACAGCGCGCAATCGATACGCGCTGCTGCTGGCCGCCCGAGAGTTGCATCGCGCTGCGATCCACTTGCTGACCGAGCCCCACCGAAGCGAGCGTGTCGCGCACGCGCGTGTCGATGGCCGCGTGCGCCGTGCCGCGCGCCCGCAGCGGCAGCGCGACGTTTTCCATCACGCTCAAATGCGGCCAGATGGCATACGACTGAAACACCATGCCGAGTTCGCGTTTCTCGGGCGGCAGGTCGATGTTGCGCGTCGATGAATACACGGTGCGCCCGTCGATCTCGATCTCGCCGCTCGTCGGCTGCTCCAGCCCGGCAATGCAGCGCAAGGTCGTGGTCTTGCCGCAGCCGCTCGCGCCCAGCAGCACCGTGATGGCGTTCGGGCGGAACTGCACCGTGAGATCGTCGATGGCGTGCACGCCGCCGAAGCGCTTGGTGAGGGACTGAATGGCAACGGTCATGGCGTGGACTCTCTTATCGGGTGATCGTATGGCGCGCGTCAGACAATCGAACTCTCGCGGCGGCGCGTGATGACGGCGACCGCCGCCATGACACCCACGCCCATCATCAGTTGCAGCAGCGAAAGCGCGGCCACTTGCGAGAATTGGCCGATCGACCAGGTATCGAAGCTGAGGATGGAAAGCGTGCGCGTCTCGGCGGTATAAAGCGGCAGCACGATGGAAAGCTCGGACACGAAGATGCTGTAGATCATCACCCAGCTCGAAATCACGCTCGGCATGATGAGCGGCAACGTGATGCGTGACAGCGCGCGCGTCCAGCCGTAACCCGAGATGCGCGCGCTCTCTTCGAGTTCGGGATGAATCTGCACGAGACTGCTGGAAATGGCGCGCACCGAGTAGCTGATGTAGCGCCCCACCAGCGCGATGATGATGATCCACACCGTGCCGTACACGCCGACCCACTTCGGCATGGCGACCCAGAAGAAGAACACGCCGAGCGCGAAGGCGAGACTCGGCACCGACATCGGCAAAAGGACGATGGCTTCGATCCATTGACGGCCGCGCATCTTCGAGCGCGTCGTGAACCACGACACCGCGACGCCCAGAACCGTCGTCGCGCTCGCCGCGATGATCGTGATGAGAAGGCTGTTGACGAAGGTCGTGCGCACGTCCACCGTGGTCCAGAGAAAGCGCAGGTTGTTCCAGGTGAAGTGTCCCGACCACGCGTAGGTCGAAAACGCCGCCGCCGCGATGATCGCAATCGGCGCGAAGACCGTGAGCGCGAGATAGCACCAGATCGCGGCGGCGATCGCATGACGGCTCGCGCCGAGCTTCATCAGGCGCGGCCTGAATCCCTTGCCGGTGACGGTGACGAAGGAACGGCCGCGCAGCATCCATTGCTGCACGAGATTGGCCGCGACCGAAAGCACCATGAGATAGATCGCCAGCACGGCAACGATGCCCGCATCGGGCGGAAACTGCTGCAATTCGAGGTAGATGCGCGTGGTGACGAGATAAATCTCCTTCGCCATGCCAAGCAGCACAGGCGTGCCGAAGAGCCCGAGACTGATGACGAACGCGAGCACCGCGCCCGACAGAATGGACGGACCGACCACCGGCAGCGTGATGACGCGCATCGTGCGAAAGCGGCTGAGGCCGGCCACTTGCCCGGCTTCCTCGAGACTCGGGTCCATGTTCCGCAGCGCGCCGGCGACGATCATCATCACGTAAGGCGCGATGTAGATGCCCATCACCCAGACGATGCCGAGATACGAGTACACGTTGAACGGCTGGCCGATGCTCATCCACTTCGCCGCCACGTTGAAGATGCCGATGCGCGGCGCGCCGAACAGAATCCACGCAAACGCGCCGATGAACGGCGGAATGAAGATCGGCATGGCGGCGGCGCGTTCGAGAAAGCCGCGCCACGGCACGTTGGTGCGCACGAGACACCACGCGAGCATGACGCCGAGCGCGGTCGCGAGCAGCATGGAACCGAGCGCGATGACGAGCGTGTTGCCCATCGCGATCCAGTAGCTCATATCGCCGAATACCTTGCCGAAAGCGGCAAGCGATGCGCTGGCATGACCATTGTCGATACGCACGAAGCCGCGCAGGATCAACGCGCCGAGCGGCAGGACGATCAGCACGGCGAGCGCCGCGATGAGCAGCGCGAACATGCCGATCTGGTTCAGACGGCGCGTGGAGATGCCCGCGCGCGTTGCGGGCGCGCGGTCGGCGGCAAGCGGCTGTACGTGATGTGGATTCAAACTTCGCTCCCGAAGTCGACGTGTCAGGACCGGCGGCGCATCTCGTCGATTTCCGCCTGATAGGGTGCGGCCTCGCCATCGATCACTTCGGCGAGGCTCACGCTGCGGCCGAGCCTGCCCGATTCGATCGGCGCATACGCGAGCGCGACATCGGCAAGCGCTTCCTCGCCGGTCACTTCGGGCGCTTTGCCGTGCATCACACAATCGGCGAGTTCGTGAAGCTGAAGCGCGAGAATGCGCTGGTCCACTTCGTCGAAGGCAAACGAATAGGTCCACGGACGCGCATCGCCGAAAAGCGCGGCAGCAACTGGCCCCAGGCGATAGCTCGGCGCGTGCTCGAGAATGCGCGCATCGGCGATGACGGAGCCATCGTCGAGATGAAGCGTGACAGGACGGCCATTGCGGTCGCCCGGCGCCACGATGGAGCCTTTCGAGCCGTGAATGACGCGGCTCTCGCGATGCTCGCCATGTCCCGCGCGATCGTTCACCCACTGGCCGATGGCGCCCGAAGTAAAGCGCAGTTGCGAATACGTGGCGTCGTCGCCGCTCGCTTCGAATTCCGTTGGCATGCCGTCCGGCGCGCGCCACCACTTGTCCGTCTCGGATGCCGAACCGCCTGCGCGCGCGGCCACGCGGCGCGTCTTCTCGTGCAGCCGGCTTTCGCCGTAGACGCTCGCCACGCCGCCCATGTAGAAGCGGATGATGTCCGCGTTGTGCACGCCCGAATCGAGTACCACCATGCCCGATGGCTTTTGATGCCGCCACGGCGTCTGCACCATCACATCGCGCCCGCCGATACTCGTTTCTAGCATCAGGCGCGGCGTGCCGATGGCGCCATCGTCGAGCAGCGCCTTCACGAGCCGGTTGATCGGATCGCGCCGGAAATTTTCCGCGACCGAGAGCACGCGCCCGGCATCCCTCGCCGCATTCACGATCCTGCGGCACTCTGACACCGTGATGCCGAGCGGCTTTTCGCACAGCACGTGAAGGCCGGCCGCGAAGCACTGCAACGCGACGCTCATGTGCGAGCCGGCGTCCGTGGCGATATCGGCGGCGACGATCTCCGGATTCTCGCGCGCCATTTGGCCAATGTCCGCGTACACGGCGGGCCGCACGCCGAAGAGCGCGGCGGCTTCGTCGGCCATGCTGCGCGCGCTCTCGGCGTTGAGATCGCAGACGGCCGCAAGCTCGATGTTCGCCAGTCCGCTGCGCTTCAGTTGCGCGAGACCGTGCAGATGTCGTCGTCCCATGCCGCTGCAGCCGATTGCGGCGTATCTGATGAAAGCCATGTGTCTCTCTCCGATGCCAGTTCGCTCGATGCAGCCGTCTGATCGCGGCCGTCTATGTTCTTAGAAAGCGTATCGATTTTGGAAAGGTATTTCAATCGGTAATTGCATTACGGCAATGACGCGCGCATGCTCGTGTTTCGACGACTTCTTCCACGGGGAACGCTCATGACGACGCGCACGCAGGCCATGGTCGTTATCCGCCACGACGTGGACGCGGACACGGTCGATGAATATCTGCGCTGGCATTCGTTCGAGCATCTGCCAGAACGGCTCGCCCTGCCCGGCTTCCGGCATGCGGAGCGATGGGAACGTATCAGTGGCGACGGGCCGCGCTATCTGTGCGTGATCGACGTCGATTCCGCGCGCGATCTCGAATCGCCGGCCTATCTCGCGAGACTCGACGCACCGACCGAGTGGACCCGCAAGCTGATGCCGCATTACCGGAATGTTCAGCGCGCGTTGTGCGAGACGCTCGTGGATGTGGGCGGCGGCCTGGCGCCTTTTCAATGGTGCATGCGCTTCGATCTCGAGCAAGACGTCGATATCGGCGACACCATTCGCGAGCTTCGCGACGCACATGCGCTCACGCGCGTGCGGCTCGGCCGCGTCCACGACGCGCTCAGCGGCCGGCAGACCGAGGAAAAGCGCATGCGTGGAACGGAGGATACGGGCGGCTTCGGTCATCTGCTTTTCGCGGGCGCATTGACGCGCAATGCGCTGGAATGCGGCGCGGCGGCCATGCAAGACGCGCTCGGAGTATCGGCGGCGGATTGCGACCGCGCGCTCTTCCGGTTTTCCTACGCAAGCACCGCTTAGAACGCGGCGCTTCACTGTCCGGTCCAGTTCGGCTTGCGCTTCTCGGCAAACGCCTTCGGTCCTTCGCGGGCGTCGTCGCTATCGAGCATGCGCCGCGCGAGCGGATAGTCTTCGTGCAGGGTCGCGGCGAGATTCGCTTGCGCAAGGCTTTGCAGCATCACTTGCTTGGATGCCTGAACGGCCAGCGGCGCGCACGCGAGAATGTCTTCTGCCAGGGCGCGCGCGCGCTTCATCAGTTCAGCCGCCGGCACGACTTCATTGAGCAGACCGATGCGGCGCGCCTCATCCGCCGAGATGCGATTGCCGGTCAACACGAGGCCCATTGCGTCCTTCATGCCGATCTGCCTTGGCAAGCGCTGCAAGAGACCGCCGCCCAGCGCGGCCAGTCCGACGCGCGGCTCGGGCAAACCGAATTGCGCGTGATCGGCGGCGACACCCAGGTCGCATGCCGCGAGAATCTCCATGCCGCCGCCGAGACACAGGCCGTTCACCGCCGCGATCAATGGCTTGTAAAGATCGAAGCGATGCGTGATGCCCGCGAAACCCGTCGCGGGCTTCGTATGGTCGCCGCTCGCCGCCAGCGCCTTGAGGTCGGTGCCGACGCAGAATGCGCGCTCGCCCGCACCGGTCACGATGGCGACGCGTAATGAAGCATCGGCGGCGTATCGATCGAACGCTTCGGCCAGTTCCCGATGCGCCTGCGGATGCAGCGCGTTGAGCACCTCGGGACGATCGATCGTCAAGGTGAGGAGCGGGCCTTCGACTTCGTAGCGGCAAAATCGAACCGTTTCGGGTGTCATGGATGCCTCGTCAGTCGAGCGGAACGGTGAGCCGATCGATTACCGCGCACGTCCGCGGACGCACGCCGCGCCACCATTCGAAGGCTTCCGCTGCCTGTTCCACCAGCATGCCGACGCCATCGGCTACTTCCCTTACGCCGGCATTGCGCGCGAGCCGAAGGAACGGGGTCAACCGTTTGCCGTAGACGAGTTCGTAGGCAGCGCCGTCGGGATCGAACACGCTTGGCGGCACGGGCGGCAAGTCACCCGTGAGACTCGCGGAGGTCGCGTTGACCACGAGATCGAAGCCGCCCATGGCTTCGAGCGCGTCGTATCCGCAGGCCGTCAACGACGCTTGCGCGCCGACTTCGCGCACCAGCGCTTCGGCTTTCGGCACGGTTCGGTTCGCAATGACGAGTTTGGCGGGCCGCGCATCGAGAAACGGCAGCAGCGCCCCGCGCACCGCGCCGCCCGCGCCGAGCAGAAGCACGCGTTTGCCGGCCATCGGCAAACCGAGATTGATCTCGATGTCGCGCACCAGGCCGACGCCATCGAAGTTCTCGGCGACGACCTTGCCGTCTTCGAAGCTCATCGCGTTGGCAGCGCCCGCAAGGGTTGCGCGCTCGCTGCGTTCATCGGCCATGGCGAACGCCTTGAGCTTGAACGGCGCGGTCACGTTCATGCCCTTGCCACCGTCCGCGATGAACGCGCGCACCGTATCGGCAAAGGCGTCGTGCGGTTCGAGCGGTCCTTCGATTGCCGTGTAGCGCATGTCCTGCCGCGTTTCTTCCGCGAACAGGCCGTGGATCAAAGGAGATTTCGTGTGGCCGATCGGGTTGCCGATCACCGCGTACCGATCGCTCATCGCGGCCTCGCTTTCGAATACAGCACGCCGTCGGTCTGCATGGCGTCGATCTCCGCCGCGTCGAACCCCAGCGACTGCGCGACTTCCGCGTTGTGCTGACCGAGGTCCGGCCCGACTTCGCGAATGGTCGTATCGCAATCGGAGAACCGGAACGGCAGGTTCGGCAGACGCAGCTTGCCGAAGCGCGGATGCTCCTGCTCGATCACCATGCCACGCGCAATGATCTGCGGGTCCGCAAGCACTTCGTCGATCCGCTGCACCTTCGCGCACGGCACGTCGATGCTGTCGAGCAACGCAAGCACGTCGGCAACGGGCCGCGATGCGACCCAGGGCTTCACCACCGCGAGAATGTCGAGCCGATTCGCATTGCGCCCGTTGAGCGTGTGAAAGCGCGCGTCGGCGCCGAAGCCCGCCGGTGCGCCGTGCGCTTCGAGCAGCGCGGCGAAGCGCTTCCATGCATCGTCCACTTGCGCCGCGATCACGAGGTCGCCGTCGGCGGCGCGAAACACGCCATAGAGCGTCGATGTCGGCATGTCATGGCCGGTTTGCTCGGGCACGACGCCTTGCATCGTGTAGCACTGGACCGCGTATTCGTGCATCGACACGAGCGTGTCGTAGAGCGCCATGTCGATATGCTGCCCGCGCCCGCTCTTCACGCGGCCGAGCAGCGCCGCATTGATCGCCGCGACCGCGTGAATGCCGGTGTACATGTCGCCGAGCGAAATACGCATCAGGGGCGGCGGCTCGCCGGGATTGCCGATCATCTGCATGATGCCGCTCTTCGCTTCCGCGATCAGCCCGAAGCCCGCGCGATGCGCGTCCGGTCCCGTGTGACCGTAAGCCGAGATCGAGCAATAGACGAGACCCGAATTGCGCGCGGACAGCTCTTCGTAACCGAGGCCGAGCTTCTTGAGCGCGCCCGGCCGGTAGTTCTCGACGAACACATCCGCCGAGTCGCACAGGCGCTGCATGAATTCCTTGCCGCGCGCATCGCGCATGTTGACGCTGACGCCGCGCTTGCCCATGTTGAGTTGCAGGAAGTAGGCGCTTTGTTCGTCGTCGAGCACGGTTGCATGCTGACGGCCCGCATCGCCGCTGACCGGACGTTCGACCTTGATGACTTCCGCGCCGAGCGCCGCGAGACAGCGTCCGACATAGGGACCGGCAAGAAAGTGGCTGTAATCGACGACGCGCATGCCTTCCAGAGGACGTGCCTGCATTACTTTGCTCCCGGTCGGCGCGGCACCATCAGACGATGCTCGCCATGCTGGACGACCTGCCCGTGCTGATTGATCAACTCCGACGGCAAGATGACGATGCCCCAGTCCGGACGGCTCTTGCTGGCACGCATCGAGCCGATGCGAAACCTCACGTGCAGCACGTCGTCGACCTTGATCGGCAGGTTGAAGTCCCACGTCCAGCCAAGCGACATGCCCGGCAGGAAGCGGTAGTCGCTCTGCGTCTTGAGGCCGTCCGCGATGGACAAGCCGAAGAGTCCATGCGCGACGATCGAACCGAAGTGGCTCGCGTTGGCGTAGTCCTCATCGACGTGGACCGGCGTGTGGTCGCCCGTGAGGTCGGCGTAAGCGAGGATGCGCGCTTTCGTGACCGTGTAGGTCGGGCTCGTGCACTCGTCGCCTTCGCGGGCGTCGTCCCAGTATTTATCGACAATCGTCATCTCATGCCTCCGAACGCGGATCGATGGAAAGCGCCCGTGCTACGCACGACGCGGGCTTGGCCTGAATCAGCTCGACGGCAAGGCCGTCCGGCAGGCGAATCCAGTTGCGTCCCTGCGGCATTTCAGTGACTTCGTGGCGCTGCGCGGCTCGAAGCGCCGCTTCCAGGTCCTCGCACATCACGCCCAGATGGCCGAGCCGGCCTTCGGGCGCGTCATGGTCCGGCTTGTGGATGAACTGCAGTCCGCCGAGCGTCCAGTACTGGCGCGGTTCGTCGATCGTGCCGTCGACTTCGCGCATGGTCATGCCGAGCACGTCCTCGAAAAAACGGATGTGCCAGTGGATGTCCTTCACCCAGATGGCGACGTGTTCCAGATATGCCTTGCTGCCGTTCATGCGGTTGTCTCCTTATTCTTTTCGGTCGGTCATGGCCCGCTCGACGCCCTTGATGCAGGCGACGAGCGTCGCGTTGACGGGAGTCGGCACGCCGTGCCGCTCGCCCCAGCGCACGACCGCGCCGTTGATGAAATCGATCTCGGTAGCGGAGCCTTTTTCCAGGCTTTGCAGCATCGACGTCTTGAAGGCGGGCGAGAGCCCTTCGCCCGCGAGAATCCACGGCCGTTCGGGATCGGTGACGGAAAGCGCGACGCCCGCCGCTTTCGCCACGGCCATCGCTTCGGCAACCGCCGCGAGAGACGTGGCCTTGAGATGCGCGTCTTCATAGAACTGGCCGTAAGTCAGGCCCGTGATGCCCGTGAGCGCGCCGGTGGCGACGTTGACGAGGAGCTTGTCCCACATCGTCCCGAGGATGTTGTCGCTGACCGTCGTGGCGAGCCCGGACGCGTTGAAGGTGTCGGCGATGGCCGCAACGCGCGCGGTAACGCGGCCGTCGAGTTCGCCCACGATGGTCGCCTTGCCGGCCACGCCCGACTCGATATGCCCCGCGCCACGCATGACCCCGCCGACGTATGTCTTGCCGGCCAGCACGCGTTCGCGTCCGACGATTCCCGCCAGCACGTCTTCATGCCCGAGACCGTTCTGCAGCGACAGCACCACCGTTTCGGGACCGATCAGTTCGAGCGCGCCGCGCATGGCGGCATCGGTATGAAAAGATTTGACCAGCACGATGATGAGATCGGCCGCGCCGGCCTCGGCGGCTTGCGTCGTGGCGCGCACGGTGACGCGACGCGAGCCGGTGGCGTCGTCGACGAGCAGGCCGTCGCGGCGCATGGCGTCCACGTGCGCGGCGGAGCGGTTCAGCAACCACACTTCGTTGCCGCCTTCGGTCAGCGCCGCACCGATGGCGCAGCCGAGCGCACCGGCACCCAGAATCGCGATTTTCACAGCCGTCCCCCTGATCTGCGACCAAGATACGGCTCACGGGTCATATCGGCAATGCAATGAATTCAATGACCACATTGCGTTTGGCAATATCACTCGCGCGGCTTGTTCCGTGACAATAGGCCGATGGAACCGATCGAACTTCCCGACCTCAAGCTGCTGCAACTCTTCGATTTGCTCTACGACGTGCGCAGCGTGACGCGCGTCGCAGAGCAGCTCGGACAAAGCCAGCCGACCATCAGCATCTGGCTCGGACGCTTGCGAACGCATCTGCAGGACCCGCTTTTCATTCGTACGCCGAGCGGCATGGCGCCGACGCCGCAGGCCGACGCGCTGATCGGTCCATGCCGGGAGATTCTCGAATCGCTGCGACGCTTCGCTGCATGGGAAATTGCGTTCGATCCATCGACCGCCAAGCGGCGGTTTCGAATCTGCATGACTGACGCCAGTCACATCACGCTGCTCCCGCGGATGCTGGCGCATGTGCGCGCGCAGGCGCCCGGCGTGCGTCTCGATGCGGCGCGAATCGACGGCAACACGGAACGCGCCCTGGAATCCGGCGAGGCGGATTTGGCGATCGGACATGTGCCCTGGCTTGGCGGAGGAATCTACCAGCAGCAGTTATATATGCAGGATTGGGTTTGCCTGACCAACCGCAGCCACCCGAGGCTGCGCGCGAAGCTCAGCCGAAAGCAATATTGCGCCGAGGGACATGTGGCGATCGCAGCCGGCACGGGCGCGCAGTTGCTTGAGCAGGCGCTGCTGCGCGAGCATATCGAGCGCGATGTCGTGCTCGAACTGCCGGGCTTTCTCGGCCTCGGATCGATCATCAAGACCACCGACCTCATCGCCACGCTGCCGCGCAATATCGGCGAGACGCTGGCGCGAGTCAACGACGTCGCCGTTCACCCCTGCCCTTTTCCCGTAGATCGATTTGCCGTGCGTCAGCACTGGCATGCGCGATACCACCACGAAGCAGGAAACCGCTGGCTGCGATCCGTCGTGGCGCAGCTATTCGGCAGCGCAAGCTGATTTGCGTGACGCCATGAAGACGCTTTCAGTGTGCGATTACAACAGTATGGTTTCGATCCGAAACGCTTGCGTACTAACAGCGAAATCACCACACCGATTTCACATTCGGGCGTCACACTTCGATGATTGATTCTTTATGTGCGCTTTCGTACAACAACGAGCTATTTTCCGCTGCGCACAATCGAGCGTCAACGCTGGTTTCCCGGTATCGTTATATCCATAGAGGAATCGCTAAACTATTAGTGCGCGATGGCTTCACGGTCGCCGAGCCAAGCTGGGCGCGGCTTCCGGAGCTACCGATTATCTGGCTTTTTAAGTAATTTTTGCGTTGGACGATTTTTAAATTCGGTAATTCGTGACCGCATGCTTATTTAAAACCGTTCGTACTGGATAAATCGCTCAAGTCGGACTGCCGGCGTACCGATAACGCATTCACACAGAACGCAGTAATGAATTCGCAAGGCCGCATGCGGCGCTGCAAAAGCCATGAAACGGGCTTGCGTCGCGGAATGGCCAGTAAGTAATCGTTGTCGACACAGAGGAGAGCATCATGGACGCCAGACCGACGAAAATCCCGACCCCCGACAAAGTGAACAGTCCGGACCCGGACCCGGTTGCCGTCGAATTTCTCGCCACCGAGTTGCCCGAGCATGTTCGCGCGTTCTTCGACGAACAGCGCAACTCGACCGGCTCGAAATAGGCGGGCGCGCTGGATCGTCACGCCGTCGTCGTGAAAACGACGCCCAGTGCGCACGGCGCGCACGGACCTCACGGTCTCTTCATGGCAGAAGCCAGGCGAAGTCGCGCCTTATCCTTTTGACGGCAGCCGGGAGTCGTGCGGCAAGACTCGCCTATCCGGGATGAACTCTCACAGCGGTGCGTTATGCTGGCACTTTTGCATCGAGCCCATGCGCAGCCGATCTCTGACTTCTCTCCTCGCTTCATCTCGCGTGCTCGCGGTGACTGGCGTCGCCGCCTTGCTCTTCACGTTGTCGGCACCCGTTAGCGCCGATGGCGACGACACCGCCTTCACCAATCTCATTGCTCTCGTCTCGCAACGGCTTGCGCTTGCCGAACCCGTCGCGCGCTGGAAGTGGGCGCGTCACGAACCGATCACCGATGAACCGCGCGAAGCCGCGCTCCTGAAGCAAGTCGAAAATAAAGCCAGCGCCGCGCAGGTCGATCCCGCGTTCGCGCGCCAGTTCTTTCGCGATCAGATCGATGCCAGCAAGGACGTGCAGAACGCGCTCTTCGCCAACTGGCGCGCGGCCAAGGCTGCGCCAGAAGGCACGCCGCCCGATCTCGCGCATGACACGCGCCCGAAGCTCGATCGCCTGACGCAGTCGCTCATGACCGCGCTCGCGCGCGTCGAACCGCTACGTCAAGCCGACGATTGTCCGCTGCGTCTTGCACAAAGCGTGGCGCGCTGGAAGCATCTGACGCGCTATGACTCGTCGATGAACGATCCGCTCTCGCACGCGTTGTCGCATGTGTGCGCGGCGGGCGGCGTGGGCGCGGTCGGCTAGCTGGTGACCCGATTCGCGACAGCTGCTGGCGCGCATTCGAGTGCGACGAACGCCAGTCCGCGCGCGAGGCGCTCGCCGAGGATGCGATAGGTAGCGAGTTCGAAGACGGGCGCCGAAGCAATCGCCGACAAGGCGCGCGCGTCGACGATACTCCGAGCCGAACCGAGATATTGCCATCGGTCGATGACATGCCAGACGCGTTCGGCCATCGCCGGATCGCGTTCTTCGATTGCGATTGGACCCGCATAGGGCCACGGCGCGCCACGCATGTCGCCGGTACGCGCCTTTGGCACGCGGTTATGCGCCGGCCGCAGTGCCGCCACCAGTTGCGCTTCGGCAAGCAACGCACCGATTTCTCCACCGGTCGCGCGCCACTCGACGCGCCGCACGAGCGCGGACAACCGCAAATCCTTCGCGGAACGGCGTGGCCCGACCAGATGCGAACGCACACGTTGACGCAAGCGCACGCTTCGGCCGACATATAGCGGGGCATCGTCGTCGCCGCGAAAGACGTAGACGCCGCAGCCAACCGGTATGCGCTCGATCGTGTCTTCATCGATATGAGCCGCGATCTGAAAGCGCCGCGTCACGCGTTCGACGTGCGCGCTCAGTAAATCGGCCGCGTGCGAGCGATGCAGATGCTGCCAGAACTGCCAAAGCAGATCCGCATCGGCGAGTGCACGGTGACGCGCGGACGGCACGAGCGCGTGACGCTCGACGAGCGCATCGAGTCCGTGGCGGCTTTCGGCGGGATACACGGCGCGCGAAAGTTGCACGGTGCACAGCACATCCGGCGTAAAGCGCAGGTCGAGCCGCCGGAATTCGCCCTTCAGGAAACTGTGATCGAAGTGGGCGTTGTGCGCGATGAAAAGCCGCCCGTTCATGCGTTCGAACAGGTCTTGCGCGAGCGCTTCGAAGGTGGGCGCGTCGCGCACCATGGCATCGGTGATGCCCGTCAATTGCTGGATGAAGCCAGGAATCGGCTTCTGCGGGTTGACGAGCGTGGTCCACTGCGACACGCCGCTTGGCCCGACCTCGACGATGCCGATCTCCGTGATGCGATCGATGCCGAACGTGCCGCCCGTCGTTTCGAGATCGACGAAGACGATGGGATCGGTGGGAAGCTTGAACTCGGCGGGTGGATCGAAATGCATTATCGGACGGCGGGAGATTGCGGGATTCGCGGGAGTAAGCGATGGGACGAGATTGCCCATTCTAACGCAGCGGGGTGACCGGGGCTTTGTCGCCGAGCAGCCGCGGTAATCGGTAAGTAATTCTGGTTAAGGGATTATATTGTCGGTTTACGTGATTACCCGGATTTACGATTTACGACGCTTGAGTCGTTGCAATTAATTTTTTTCAGCGACGATGTTGAACACGAATTTTGACACAATGGCGGATAACCCTGATTACTTATGGATTTTGGTGATGGTCGCTCAGTCAGCGTCCATACGCCGCCCGAGGCCGCTTCAGCTGGCCGTCAACCGGCAATGGGCGCGCCGCGAGCTACCGCGATGGGCGCATCCTGCGAATCTCCGGTCTCACAAGTCCGAGGTCGATAATCGTTATCGAGCCTGGAAGATAATACGGCGACCGCTGTTGCACATTAACCAATCTGTAATTCAGACTAATCCTGATTACTGCTTTCCGTCATTGTTATTCCAAGCAACAGGCAGACGCATTTATAAAGTGGAAAAATTACCGCGCCCGTAACCGATTTATTAAAATCGTAAGTGTTTACTCGTCTTGCCCAATTCTCTGCAGTTAAGGATTATGGAAACTGACTCGCAACCAGTTGTAAAGGAGGACGCTGTGATAATCCAATTCAAGCGTATCGCGCTTTGGCTAAAACTGGCATTCGCTCCGACGATTGGGCCGGAAACGTCATCGGCCGGCTTGCTCCAAATCGATCCTTCCTGGCACGGCGATCATTGGCAAAATCTGCTTGCATCGCCCATGGACGCCCGCCGCTACGTGATGGAGGACTGGGCAGTGCCGCTCGGAGCGGACGTCGTCGAGCAGGAAGAGGAGAAGGCCACGGCCTGATCGCGGCCTGGTGAGTTCGCGAAGTTTCAAGCAAAAAAAAGCGCGACCCGAAGATCGCGCTGACAAAGTTTGGAGATCTTTTCCGTCAACGAAAAAGTCTGCTTCGGAAAGCAGAGCCCTCAGTATAGCTACGGCTGCAGCAATAATTACCCTCGAAAAAAGCAATCTTCTGTTTCACTTGGCTCAACAATCCGTATTTTCAGAAAGCGCCTGTTGCTTTGCGCCAACTTATATGTAGCGCTTGCGCAACGCGAGTTGGTTGACACTTCCGGCCTTACGACTTTATTCGCGCTTAAAGCGTTGTATTAAAAGAAGAATAAGCGGTTCATCGATCATTGCTGTTAGAAGAATGATTTATTGCGGAAATTGGAACGCCCCGCTTGTAACGCCGTCTTTACACTTCGTCTGGTCCGGAAACACATGTGTCTCTTCGTGACGCATGACTCCTCCGACAGCGCCTCTCGCAGCGCGCCGGAACGAGGTTTCCTCAAAGCCTGGGTCTAGGGCCCAATCTGCTCTCGGAGTTACAAAGATGAAAAAGACTCTCATCGTCGCAGCCCTCTCGGGTGTCTTCGCCACTGCAGCTCACGCCCAAAGCAGCGTCACGCTGTACGGCTTGATCGATGCAGGCATCACCTACACGAACAATCAGAACGGCCACAGCAACTTCAAGGAAACCAGCGGTTCGGTGAACGGCAGCCGTTGGGGCTTGCGCGGCGCTGAGGACCTCGGCGGCGGCTTGAAGGCAATCTTCACGTTGGAAAACGGCTTCAACATCGCTAACGGCACGCTGGGCCAGGGTGGCCGCGAATTCGGCCGTCAAGCGTACGTTGGTCTGTCGAGCGAACAGTTCGGCACGGTCACGCTCGGTCGTCAATATGACTCCGTGGTCGACTTCCTCGGGCCTCTGGCTCTGACGGGCACGCAATACGGCGGCACGCAGTTCGCCCACCCGTTCGACAACGACAACCTCGACAACACGTTCCGCGTGAACAACTCGGTTAAGTATACGAGCGCGAACTACGCCGGCTTCAAGCTTGGCGCGCAGTATGGCTTCTCGAACGAAGCAGGCGGTTTCTCGGACAACCGTCAATACAGCGTAGGCGCATCGTACAACTACGGCCCGTTGAACATCGCTGGCGCGTACATGCAACTGAACAACGCCGGTTCGCTGAACACCGGTGGCGCGATCAGCGGCGACAACCCGTTCGTGGCTGGCCGTCAACGCATCTTCGGCGGCGGCGTGAACTACGCTTTCGGCCCGGCAACGGTTGGCTTCGTGTTCACGCAGACGATGCTGGACAACGCAACGGCCATCAGCAACACGGGTTCGCAAGGCGCTGGCCTGGTTGGTCTGACGGACGGCCACGTTCGCTTCACGAACTACGAAGTCAACGGCCGTTACAACCTGACGCCGGCTTTGTCGCTCGCAGCGAACTACACGTACACCGACAGCCGCATCGATGGCGTGAAGCCGAAGTTCCACCAAGTCGACCTGCAAACGGCGTACGCGCTGTCCAAGCGTACGGACGTTTATCTGCAAGGCGAATACCAACACGTTTCGGATCTGGATGGCACGGGTCTGGGCGCGACGATCAACGGCGTAGGCGTTTCGTCGACGCCGAACCAAGTCTCGGCAACGGTTGGTCTGCGTCACCGCTTCTAAGCTGGACTGGTTTCATCAGTATGAAAAAGGCCGCTCTTCGGAGCGGCCTTTTTTTCGTCCAACGTTCCGGGCACCAGAGCGCCTTCAGGACTTTTAGCGCGGATAGCGCACGTCGAGGATGTCGATCTGCTGCACGCCTGCGGGCGTATGCAACGGCACCGTATCGCCGATCTTCGCCTTGAGCAGCGCGCGCGCCACCGGCGAGATCCAACTCACGTGACCGACGTCCAGGTCGACCTCGTCCACGCCGACGATCGTCACCGTATGCACCTCGCCGTCGTCGCCGGAATAGTCGACGGTCGCACCGAAGAACACCTGGTCGACGTTCTCCTGCCTGCTGCTGTCCACCACTTCCGCGAGATCGAGACGCTTGCCGAGAAAGCGGATACGCCGGTCGATTTCTCGCAGCCGACGCTTGCCGTAGATGTAATCGCCATTCTCCGAGCGGTCGCCATTTGACGCCGCCCACGACACGAGCCTGACCACTTCGGGGCGCTCGGTATCGAGCAATTGCAACAGCTCGTCGCGCAGGCGCTTGTGGCCCGCTGGCGTGATGTAGTTCTTGGTCCCCGCCGGAATGTCCGGCTGACCGAGTTCGAGATCGTCGTCACTTTCGTCCGACTCTTTGACAAATGCCTTGTTCATCGCACAGACCAAGTTCGAATTTCCGGGGCTTCTCTGCCCCCAAACCAACAACTTACCACGCGCGTTGAGCGTGGAGGACGCATCTAAAGCGATAATTTGGTCAACGCCCCTTCCTTTTTCAAACAGGCTTGGCTATAATTCCGCTTCTGCGTGCGGCTGTAGCTCAGTTGGATAGAGTACTTGGCTACGAACCAAGGGGTCGTGGGTTCGAATCCTGCCAGCCGCACCACTTAATTCAGGTTTCCCGCCTTCGGACGGAAAACAGCATCAAGCGCTTAACCAAAAGTGCATGTAATACACAAGCAGTACCGTTTGAAGCAGTACCGTTTTGCGTGCGGCTGTAGCTCAGTTGGATAGAGTACTTGGCTACGAACCAAGGGGTCGTGGGTTCGAATCCTGCCAGCCGCACCACCTTTCGAAGGGCCTTCCACACGGAAGGCCCTTTTTGTTTGCCTCGTCGCTAGTTACTCTACTGCCGCGGCAACGAGCCAATATCACCAATACGCTCGTCCGGTATCGGCAAATCTTCAACCGATGCCACCGCGCTTGGTTCGCCAATCGCCTCGGCTCGTTCGCCCATCAGCATTTGCGAGCGATGCGGGAATTCGTCGTCCACGGTGTCGCCGAAAGAGTGACGCACGAACGCGCGCAGAAGCGCCACGCGCAGCGACGGTCCGCGCCCTTCCATTGTGTCCGCGTCCTTGCCGAAGCTCACGCTGCAGACCACCTCGCCGCGTCCGTGATCGCTCATTTCGAGCCGGCACGCGCGCTCGAGAACGACCGAAGCGGCTTCCCACGAAGTAGATGGCAGAAAGCGACCGTCCCAAGGCCGGCCGCGATCGTTGCCGCGAATGGAGAGCGTCTGTCCGCTGTCGGTGAAGTGGATTTCGCGAATGAAGTCGTGCAGCCCGCGCGCTACCCAGTAGTTGAGTGCCTGGCCGTCGAGATCGGATGTTTGCATGTGGCGCTTCTCCTGTAGTCGTACAGGCATGCACGCGATGTGCCCGCGCCGTGGATCAATAGTCGGCGCGTTCGCGGTCGATGCGCATGCCGCCTTCCTGATTGCGATGATGCGGCTCGTCGCTAGGCCGCTCGCGCGCGATACGCATGACGTCCGGATTGGTCCGCACACGCCGCATTACGTTGGCGAGATGCACGCGATCGCTGACCTGGATGACGAAGCGCAGCATCTTGGCTTCCTGCGAGACGTCTTCATCCATGGCGATATGGACGATGTTGGCATCCGCCGACGTAATGTCCGCCGCGACGCGCGCAAAAACGCCCTTCGTGTTTCTGACGAGCACCTTCACCGCGACATCGAACAAACGTCCCGGCTGCGGCGCCCACGCGACGTCGATCCAGCGGCCTGGATCGCGCCGATGAATCCGCTGCGCCACGCGACATTCGGTCGTATGAATGGCCATGCCGAGCCCGATGCCGATATAGCCCATGATGTCGTCGCCGGGAATCGGCCGGCAGCACGCGGAAAGCTGCACCGACATGCCTTCCGTGCCCGTGATGACAACTGGCGGCGCCGTATTCGTATTGACGTGATCGCGCGGCGAGTGATCGTCGTCGTCGCGGCCGTTCATCAGCACTTCGATGCGCTTGGCCATGACCGCCGCCACGCGCCTTCCAAGACCGATGTCCGCGAAAATTTCCTGACGCGTCTTGTTGCCCGTCCATTGCACGAGCTTTTCCCAGACTTCCGGCGTGACATCCGAAAGCGCCAGACCATAGCCCTTGAGGCTTTGATCGACGAGACGTTCGCCCAGCTGCACGGACTCGTTCAGGCGCATTGTCTTCAGATAGTGACGAATGGCCGAGCGCGCCTTACCCGTGCGCACGAAGCCGAGCCACGCGGGATTCGGCTTGGAGTACGGCGCGGTAATGACTTCGACGATATCGCCGCTCTTCAACTCCGTGCGCAGCGGCAGCAATTCGTTGTTGATTTTCACCGCGACGCACTGATTGCCGAGGTCGCTGTGGATCGAATACGCGAAGTCGAGTGCGGTCGCGCCGCGCGGCAGCGGCATGATCTTCGACTTCGGCGTGAAAACGTAGACGGCGTCCGGGAACAGGTCGATCTTGACGTGTTCGAGGAACTCGCTCGAATCGCCTGCTTCGCTCTGAATGTCGAGCAGCGACTTGAGCCACTGATGCGCGCGCTTTTGCACGTCGTTGAGGTCGGCGCCGCCGTTCTTGTAGAGCCAGTGCGCCGCAACGCCCGCCTCGGCGATCTCGTGCATCTTGCGCGTGCGAATCTGGAACTCGATGGGCGCGCCGAACGGACCGACCAGCGTGGTATGCAACGACTGATAGCCATTGACCTTCGGAATGGCGATGTAGTCCTTGAACTTGCCCGGCACCGGCTTATAGAGCGCATGCAGCGCGCCGATGCACGTATAGCATTCGAGCGCGCTTTCCACGACCACGCGAAAACCGTAGACGTCGAGCACTTGCGAGAACGACAACTGCTTGTCGCGCATCTTCTTGTAGATACTGAAGATCGTCTTTTCGCGGCCGGTGACTTCGGCGCTGATTTTGGCGTCCGCGATGGTGCGCTGAACGGCTTCGAGAATCTTGCCGACCACTTCGCGCCGGTTGCCGCGCGCCGCCTTCACCGCTTTTTCGAGCGTGGCGTAACGGGTCGGATTGAAGTTCGCGAAGCTCAAATCCTGCAGCTCGCGATACGTATTGTTCAGACCCAGCCGATGCGCAATGGGCGCATAGATGTCGAGCGTCTCGCGCGCGACGCGACGGCGCTTTTCCGACGGCACCGCGCCGAGCGTGCGCATGTTGTGCAGCCGGTCCGACAACTTGACGAGGATGACGCGGACATCGCGCGCCATGGCCAGCAGCATCTTGCGGAAGTTTTCCGCCTGCGCTTCCTCGCGATTGCGAAATTCCATCTTGTCGAGCTTCGACAAGCCGTCGACCAGTTCGGCGACCTTCGCGCCGAAGCGCTCCGCGATCTCCGTCTTGGTGACGCCCTGATCCTCGATCACGTCATGCAGCAGCGCCGCCATGATCGATTGCGCGTCAAGCTTCCAGCCCGCGCAAATTTCCGCAACGGCAACCGGGTGCGTGATGTAGGGCTCGCCGCTTTGACGATACTGCCCGAGATGCGCTTCGTCGCTGAAATGGAAAGCCGACTTGACTTCCTTGATCTCTTCCGGCGAAAGATAGCCTGCAAGCGTGTTCGTCAGTTTCGCGATGGAAACGACGTCGTGCTTGCGCGGCTGTTCCGGCGTGGCGGTGGGCCCGAACAGATGGCGAAACGACTGTTCGAGGACCGCATCGATATATCTGCGCGCCGCTTGCGGCTTGTCCGCGTCGAGCACCGAATCCTGATCGATTTCGATGTCGGGTTCCACGGAGGCGGAGACGGGCAACGGTGCTTGACTCATGTTCGCCTCCGTGGGTAAGTGACGCGCAATGTCGTCCGGTTAGGAGAGTTGAAACGCCATGAAAAAAACAGCGCCCGTGATGAGGATCACACGGGCTATTACGAAGGCGAAGGCAATTAAACCGGCACCTTCTTCAACATTTCGACGCCGACCTGGCCGGCCGCGATTTCGCGCAACGCAACGACCGTAGGCTTGTCGCGGCTTTCGATCTTCGGCGTATGGCCTTGTGCGAGCTGACGCGCGCGATAGGTCGCTGCAAGCGCGAGCTCGAAGCGGTTAGGAATTTGTTTCAGGCAGTCTTCGACGGTGATGCGGGCCATGTTTGTTTCCTTCTCGATATGTACTTTATTCTACCTTATGTGACCGGCATGACCCGGCCACTACTTCGCGTCATTGCGCCTGCGCGGAGTGAATGCCGAGCTCCACGAATAGCTCCGTATGACGCGCGTATTGCGAAGTGAAGCGCAGCCGCGTCGCCTTGACGAGACACTGCAACTCGGCGAGCGCGCGATCGAAGTTCTCGTTGATCACGACGTACTCCGCTTCCGATGCATGCGCCATCTCGCTGCCGGCTGCAAGCAGACGCCGCACGATCACTTTCTCCGAGTCCTGGCCGCGTTTTTTCAGACGGTCTTCGAGCGCGTCCAGCGAAGGCGGCAGAATGAAAATCTCGACCGCATTGCGGAACTGCTTCTTCACCTGCTGCGCACCCTGCCAGTCGATTTCGAGCAGCACGTCGTTGCCGTTACGCATCTGATCCTCGATCCACACCTTCGAGGTCGCGTAGTAGTTGCCGTGCACTTCGGCGCTTTCGAGGAATTCGCCTGCCTTGTGGCGTTCCATGAATTCATCGACGGAAACGAAGTGATACTGCACGCCGTTGCTTTCCTTCGGGCGCGGGTCGCGCGTCGTATACGAAACGGACAGGCGGATAGCTTCGTCCTGTGCAAGCAGCGCGTTCACGAGCGTGGACTTGCCCGCACCCGAAGGCGCGACGACCATGAACAGGTTGCCCGGATAAATGCCCGTGTAGTTGCTGTGCGAGCGGTGCGTGTTGTTCGGCATGATGTTGCGTTACTCCAGATTCTGTACTTGCTCGCGCATTTGTTCGATGAGCAGTTTCAGCGTCATCGATGCATCCGCGAGTTCCTTCGCCGCGGCCTTCGAGCCGAGCGTGTTTGCTTCGCGATTGAGCTCCTGCATCATGAAGTCGAGGCGCTTGCCGACCTTGCCGCCCTTTTGCAACACGTGGCGCGTTTCGGTCAGATGCGCGGTGAGCCGCTGCAATTCCTCGGCGATATCGATACGAATACCGTACATCGTCACTTCCTGGCGAATGCGCTCGGCAATTTCCTCGCGCGGCACGCTCGCCGATGTGGCGCCGTCGTTCGTCGCAATGCCGAGCGCGTCTTGCAAGCGTTCGACGATCTTCTGCTGATGCTTCGCGATCAATTCCGGCACGAGCGGCGTGATGCGCGCGACGATGGCTTCCATCTCCGTCACGTTGTTGATGAGCACCGCGCCCAGCGCCGCGCCTTCACGCGCGCGCACGTCGATGAGATCGGCGATTGCCTGCTTGCCGCACGCGAGCACGGCTTCGCGCAACGTGTCTTGCGACACCGAGCTTTCCTTCAGCACGCCAGGCCAGCGCAGAATTTCGCCAGTGCGCATGCGTTCGGAGTCGCGAAACACGTCGAGCACGGCGCGTTCGAGCGCGGCGAGTTGCGTGAGCGCTTCGCGATTGAGCGCGCCCGCGTTGGCCGTCTGCTCCACGCGATTCAAATTGATGCGGATATCCACCTTGCCGCGCGAAAGCTTGCTCATCAGCATTTCGCGCAATTGCGGCTCGCTTGCGCGCACGTCTTCGGGCATGCGGAAGTTCAGATCGAGGAAGCGCGAATTCACCGTGCGCAATTCCACCGATACACCGACGCCCGAACCGCCCGCGCCATTGGGTCCCGCGCCATCCGCGACGACTTCGCGGGTCGCGCTGGCATAGCCTGTCATGCTGTAGATCATGGTACGTCTCGCGATGTGAGCCTTCGTTGCGAAGGCCGTTTCGATACGAGCGCCCGGCGCGCTTGAGGGTGCGCTTCGGTGGCACGCGTATGGCCGCCGGGCGAGGAACCCGCATTATCCCATTTTTACTGCCGCGCCCGCCGATATGACGCCTCGCGGCGCTGGCCGCGCGCGACAACGCCGGCTTTGGATTAACGATAAAATCGCGCACACGCCGCGCTTTCGCGTTATTCCCGCGTCTTTATCGAGCGCCGGCACTTTCACTACGCGTTCAACTCCACTCTGGCCCATCCATGACCGACTCTCCCCTGCTGAAACCTTCCGTTCCGCGTCCGGGCGGCCGCCGCGCGAATCAATTGCGCGACGTGCGCATCACGCGGCACTACACGAAGCATGCGGAAGGCTCGGTGCTCGTCGAGTTCGGCGATACCAAGGTCATCTGCACGGCGAGTATCGCCGAGCGCGTGCCGGAATTCCTGCGCGGGCGCGACCAAGGCTGGCTCACCGCCGAATACGGCATGCTGCCGCGCGCCACGCATACGCGCAACGACCGCGAAGCCGCGCGCGGCAAGCAGACCGGCCGCACGCAGGAGATCCAGCGGTTGATCGGCCGCGCGCTGCGCTCCGTATTCGATCTGAACGCGCTCGGTCCGCGCACGCTGAATATCGACTGCGATGTCATCCAGGCCGACGGCGGCACGCGCACGGCGAGCATCACGGGCGCGTTCGTCGCCGCGCATGATGCCGTCACGAAGCTCGTCGCGAATGGCCGTATCGCGCAATCGCCGATCAAGGATTTCGTCGCGGCCATTTCCGTCGGCATCTATCAGGGCGCGCCCGTGCTCGACCTCGACTACGAGGAAGACTCGCAGTGCGACACCGACATGAACGTCGTGATGACGGGTGCGGGCGGTTTCGTCGAAGTTCAGGGCACGGCGGAAGGCGCACCATTTTCGCGCGACGAAATGAACGCGCTGCTCGATCTCGCGGACAGCGGCATAAAAGGCCTGATCGCGAAGCAGAAAGCTGCACTGGGGATAGAAGGTGTCTGATACGGCAACACTCGGACGCGTGGTGCTCGCGTCGAACAACGCGGGCAAGCTGCGCGAATTCGCATCGCTGCTGGATGCGGCGGGAATCGAATTGATCGCGCAGGGCGAACTCGGCGTGCCGGAAGCCGACGAACCGCACGCCACTTTCGTCGAAAACGCGCTGGCCAAGGCGCGCCACGCCGCGACGCTCACCGGCCTGCCCGCTTTGGCCGATGACTCCGGCCTTTGCGTACGCGCGCTGAACGGCGCGCCCGGCGTGTATTCGGCGCGTTTCGCCTCGATGCACGGCGGCGTGAAAAGCGATGCGGCCAACAACGCGCACCTCGTCTCCGAACTCGCCGACAAAGCCGACCGCCGCGCCTATTACTTCTGCGTGCTCGTGCTCGTGCGTCACGCGAACGATCCGGAACCGCTCATCGCCGAGGGCCGCTGGCACGGAGAAGTCATCGACACGCCGCGCGGCGCACATGGCTTCGGCTACGATCCGCACTTCTTTTTGCCGACGCTCAACGCGACGGCTGCCGAACTCGATCCGGCACGCAAGAACGCGCTTTCGCATCGGGCGCTGGCGCTGCGTGAATTGCTGCAACATCTCAAGGAACTTGCGTGAGTTCCGGTCCGAAGACAATCAATGTCGTGCAGGCATTCACATCGCCGGGCAGCATCCGGCTCAAGTCGTTGCCGCCGCTCGCGCTTTACGTGCATTTCCCGTGGTGCGTGCGTAAGTGTCCGTATTGCGATTTCAACTCGCACGAGTGGAACGGCGATGCGTTCCCCGAGGACCGTTACCTCGACGCCTTGCGTGCCGATCTCGAAAGCGCGCTGCCGCTCGTGTGGGGACGGCAGGTACACACCATTTTCATCGGCGGCGGCACGCCGAGCCTTCTGTCCGCGAAAGGACTCGACCGGCTGCTCTCGGACGCGCGCGCCTTGTTGCCCATCGACGCCGACGCCGAGATCACGCTCGAAGCCAATCCCGGCACCTTCGAAGCCGCGAAGTTCGCGCAGTTTCGCGCGAGCGGTGTGAACCGCTTGTCGATCGGCATTCAGAGTTTCGACGAAACGCATCTGAAGGCGCTCGGCCGCATTCACGATGCAACGCAGGCGCGCAAAGCCGTGGAGATCGCGTCGAAACACTTCGACAATTTCAATCTCGACCTGATGTTCGCGTTGCCGAAGCAGACGCTCGACGAATGCCGCCGCGATATCGACACCGCGATCGGCTTTGCACCGCCGCATTTGTCGCTGTATCACCTGACCATGGAGCCGAACACGCTCTTCGCGAAATACCCGCCTGCGCTGCCCGACGACGATGTCGCCGCCGACATGCAGGACTGGATTCACGAACGCGCGCGCGATGCCGGCTACGAGCATTACGAAGTATCGGCGTATGCGAAGCCGCATCGGCAAAGCAAACATAACCTGAATTACTGGCGTTTCGGCGATTACCTTGGAATCGGCGCGGGCGCGCATACCAAGCTCTCGTTTCCGCAAAAAATCTTGCGGCAGGCGCGCTTCAAGCATCCGGCGACATTCATGGACCAGGCGCTTTCGCCCGGCCAGAGCGCGATTCAGGAAGAGCGCGAAGTCGGACCGCGCGATCTGCCGTTCGAATTCATGCTCAACACGCTGCGTCTGGTCGAAGGCTTTCCGGTGCATTCGTTCATCGAGCGCACGGGCTTGTCGATGTCGGCTATCGAACCCGCGCTCGTCGAAGCGGAGAAGCGCGGACTCATCACGCGCGACTTCGAACGCATTGCGCCGACCGAGCTCGGCCAGCGCTTTCTCAACGATCTACAGGAGCTGTTCTTGAAGGATTCGCAAAATTGAGCGCGCCCACGTTGGGATCGGACTCGGTGATGCGGCATCGTCCGTTTGCGCTTTTCTGGAGCGCGCGGGTGATGTCGTCGGTGGCATTTCAGATGATGTCGGTGGCGATCGGATGGCAGGTTTATTCGATCACGCATAGCGCGTTCGCGCTCGGGCTTGTCGGACTCGCGCAATTCCTTCCGATGTTCGTGCTCACGCTTGTCGTCGGCCATGTGGCGGATCGTTACGACAGGCGCACGATCGCTTGGGTTTGTCAGGGCATCGAGGGCGTCGCGGCGCTCTGTCTGTGCGCGGGCGCGTGGCATGGCTGGCAAAGCGTTGCGCCCATTTACGCGATTGCGGCGATCACGGGCGCGGCGCGCGCGTTCGAATCGCCATCGATGGCGGCGTTGCTGCCCAATCTCGTCCAGCGTTCGCAATTGCAGCACGCGACGGCGTGGTCCACCTCGGCAAATCAGACGGCGCAGATTCTCGGCCCGGCGATGGGCGGCCTCCTCTACGGCCTCGGCGCGTTGACGGTGTATGGCGCGGTAGCCGTCGCGTTTCTCGGCGCGGCGTTTGCCGTGGCGGCGATCAGGATCGATGAAGCTGTCCGCATGCGCGCGCCGCTGTCGTTCGAGGCGCTGTTTTCGGGCATCGCCTTCATCCGCAAGAAGCCGGTGATCCTTGGCGCGTTGTCGCTCGATTTGTTCGCGGTGCTGCTCGGCGGCGCGACCGCCCTCTTGCCGGTGTTCGCGCGCGACATCCTGCATACCGGACCTTGGGGCTTGGGTGTCTTGCGCGCGGCGCCGGCCGTGGGTGCGCTTACCGGCTCGATCTGGCTGGCGCATTTTCCGTTGCGGCAGCGTGCGGGCACGGCGCTTTTCGGTGGTGTGATTGCGTTCGGCATTGCGACGATCGTGTTCGGCTTGTCGCGCAACATTTATTTGTCGCTGGTGGCGCTCGCGGCGCTGGGCGCATCGGATGTGATCAGCGTGGTCGTGCGCATGTCGCTCGTGCAGTTGCAGACGCCCGATGAGATGCGCGGACGCGTCGGCGCGATCAATTCATTGTTCATCGGGACGTCGAATCAGCTCGGCGAATTCGAATCGGGGATGACTGCGGGCTTGTTCGGCGCGGTGCCGGCGGTGTTGATCGGCGGACTCGGAACGATTGCCGTGGCGCTTCTATGGATGCAACTATTTCCCGCCTTGAAAGCGACGCGTTCGCTCGAAGGCTGATGGTTCCGAAGCGCGTTTGAGTGCGCTACAATACGCGCCTTGCTGGAGGTGTGGCCGAGCGGTTTAAGGCACCGGTCTTGAAAACCGGCGAAGGAGTGATCCTTCCGTGAGTTCGAATCTCACCGCCTCCGCCAGCGCGATCTCTAAAAGCCCCGTAATTTCTGAATTACGGGGCTTTTTGTTTTTTGGCGCGCAATTGATTCATCAGCAAGCGAGAACAGCGAGATTCTCTTTCGATCATGACGAACTGGTTGCACCGACGCCGGGGAATCAAGAAATTCGAGCATCCAGAACTGCTTACCAGTCGGCATGCTCTAGCGTGCTATCGATCTTGGTTCATGGAGAAGCGCGCGTTTGATCGAGCCGCATGATCCAACACTGAAAGATCGACCAATAAGGCTTCGCGAAGGCGAATTCCCTGTGAAACCGCACGAAACATGGCCAACTCGCCGCACTGGGTAACAAAAGCTTAAAACGAGACAACCGTCCGATACGGCTGCATGCCCAAGAGCAACAATCAATCGGATTCCTCCGATATATGAGGCATCGCCCGATCCCTATCCTTGACCTTGCTTCCTCGTCGCGTTAAACGCCTTTTCGCGATAAGGAAGCCGTTCGAAGTGTTTGACCTCGCCTCGCGCGAGGTCTTTTTTTGCCTACCGCGCACGTGCACTTGCAAACGGCAACGAGCGCCCAAACCCTATCTGCCACAATCCGCATGAACAAGGCGGCTTAATTACCATCTAACCGCCTCATCGATCGATAAAGCGGAGACAAGCCTGATGAAGCCAAGCCGTATCGCGCAAGTAACTTTGGGTTGCATCGCCATGACAGGCATAACAGCGCATGCACAGCCGCAATCCAACACTCAATGGCGTCAGGCAGAAACCTCGTTTTTCGATCTGATTCAAAACGGCTACGGGATCGTAGCCGTGACGAGCATCGCCGAACGCGCGTCCGGTTTGCCTGCGGATACTTACGTGCTGCAGAAAAACAATAGCGTTTTTCGTTGCGTCGAAACGCGCGCCGCCGAGCCAGAAACAACGAGAACCGCCGCGCCATTGCGCTGTGCGGAACTCGTCAAACCCTTCGTGGATTGATCAACCTACCGGCGCTTCGCCCTCGCCCGTTTCCTTTCCTGGGCGATCGTTTGGCGACTGCTTGCGGCCTTCGTCATCGCGTTCGGGCAGCTTGCTCTTCTCGTTGTCGCTGTGTTCGGCGGGTTGTGCTTCGGCCGGCTTCGCTTCGCTAGTCATGGCTCCTCCTTTTTGCCTTGGGTGTAAGCATCGTCAGCAAATCCTGCGCCTGTAAGAAGCGCATCCAAAAGCGCACGCAGAATCGCAAACACTGCGGCGCCGACACGGGCTACCATCGATCCATCGTCATCAGATGCTACTCGCGATGCCTAAAGCACCGATTCCGCCGTCAGCCACGCTCGTCGCCATCGTGCTTGCCGCGACATTGGCCGCCTGCACGATCACGCCGCCACCGAGCGTCATCGAAGCACGCTCCGCCGCAACCGCACCGTCTCGCGCATCGCTTGGCGACTACAAGGAGCGCGTCGCGCAACGTATCCTCGAACGCAATCCGTCGTACGTGCTGAAGGGCACGCCGCAAGCCATGCTGCGCTCGTTCGTGCTGGTGTCCTTTACCGTGGATCGCAACGGGCGCGTCGTCAATTCGTCGGTGTATCGCACCAACGGCGACGACGAAGCCGAAGCCACCGCGCTCGCCTCGCTGCGGCGCTCGTCGCCATTGCCCGTGCCGCCCGCACGCCTCCTGAACGGCAACGGCCAGCTCGAACTCTTCGAAGGCTGGATGTTCAACGACGACGGCCACTTCCAGTTGCAAACGTCGCATTCGCCACAAGCAACGACCATCGATTGATTGGCGCTCGCGCGGCACGCTCGTTATAATTTTTGACATCCCGGCCGGGCCCGCTTCCGGCATGGCTTTCAGACCGCGCCTACCCCTCGCGTCCGTTGAAAGTCTTTGTCCGGTTCGCGCTCTACTCCTGCGAGCCGCTCGACCGTTTTACCGCCCACCCCAACAAGCGTCTTGCGTGCGCTCTTACGCCTTGCTCGCCCATCGAGCAGGAATGCGCCACCATAAGCACCACAAAAGCGACACGACAACGGAGACACCATGTCATCACCCACGCTTTCCGCCGCCAAGCCAGGCGACGGCGCCCAAAGCACCTCGCGCGTGATCTTCGCGAGCTTCATCGGCACCGCGATCGAGTTCTACGATTTCTACGTCTATGCGACAGCCGCCGCGCTCGTCATCGGGCCGGTGTTCTTTCCACACGGATCGCCGGCCGCGCAAGCGCTTTCGGCTTTCGTCACGTTCGGCATTGCGTTCGTCGCGCGGCCTATCGGCTCGTTCATCTTCGGGCACTTCGGCGATCGCGTCGGACGCAAATCGACGCTCGTCGCGTCGCTGCTCGTCATGGGCATTTCAACGACGCTCATCGGCTTTGTGCCCGGCTACGATTCCATCGGCAGTCTTGCGCCCGTGCTCCTGTGCATCCTGCGCTTTGGGCAAGGCATCGGGCTCGGCGGCGAATGGGGCGGCGCGGCGCTACTTGCAACGGAATACGCGCCCAAGGGCAAGCGAGGCCTCTTCGGCATGTTCCCGCAGCTCGGGCCGTCAATCGGCTTTCTTGCTTCCAACGGCCTGTTCTTCGGCCTCGCGCTCTCACTCTCCGACGAACAGTTCCGCAGTTGGGGCTGGCGCGTGCCGTTCATCGTGAGCGCGGTGCTCGTCGGGCTCGGGCTTTACGTGCGCCTGAAAATCGCGGAGACGCCCGCATTCCGCACTGCCGTCGAGCGTCACGAGCGCGTGCGCGTTCCCATCGCCACGCTGCTCGGCCGTTATCTTGCGCCGACCTTGCTCGGCGCCTTCGCGATGGTCGTCTGCTACACGCTCTTCTACATCTCGACGGTCTTCTCGCTGTCGTACGGCGTCTCCACGCTGCATTTCTCGCGCGAAAAATTCCTCGGTCTCTTGTGTTTTGCCGTGCTGTTCATGGCAATTGCGACGCCGATCTCGGCCATCGCCAGCGACCGCTTCGGCAGACGGCCCGTGTTGATCGTCGGCTGTCTCGCGGCGATTCTCTCCGGCTTCGCAATGCTGCCTCTGCTCGGCAGCGGCAACACGGTCTACGTCGCGCTCTTTCTGACCATTGAATTGTTCTTGATGGGCGTGACTTTCGCGCCGATGGGCGCGCTCCTGCCCGAGCTGTTCCCGACGAGCGTGCGCTACACCGGCGCGGGCGTCGCGTACAACTTGGGTGGCATTCTGGGCGCATCGGTCGCGCCTTATATCGCGCAATTGCTCGCAAATCGCGGCGGACTGTCGTGGGTCGGCGGGTACGTATCGGCGGCGGCGGCGGTGAGCCTCATCGCCGTGCTGTGCATGCGCGAGACGCGCGACATCGCACTTGAATAGCGTTCGAATGACTTCGATGGCGATACCGGCGCGTTCAGCGATCGCGCTGGTTCACCGCATGTGCGGGCACCGGCTGGCCCTTGATGAGCGGCACGCGCTTGCGTTCCCGTTCGACGCGCGTGCGCTTGCGCTCGGCCCAGAAGTGTGCGAGCCATAGGAGCGTGCCGACAGCGAGCGCATCGGCGGCGAGACCGCCAATCCACTGATAGTGCGTCATGCCGATGGCGCGCAACGCCGAATCCAGCACGAGCGACACACACGTGCCCGCGATGAAGCACACGAGCCCTTGCTGCCCGATGGTCACCACGCCCGGCAATTTAGCCGCGAGCGCCTTGATCCATCCCGCGTAGACCGCGCGTGCGATCACCCATGCAACGGCGGCGAAACTCACGATACGCAACGTCGCCAGGTTCTGCTTGAGGTATCCCGGCGGCGCTTGCGTTTCCAGGAAGAGCTTGAAGAATGCGAAGGTCAGCGCGACCGCGATCGCTCCGCACGTCAGCCAACGCGCAGTACGGCTTGCGTGGAAGTCGTTGCTGACAGGCTGCACGCGCGCAAGGATGCCCATCACGAACATGAGCTGCCACGCGAATGGATTGAACGACCACGCTTCGGCGTAGGTCGAGGGCAGCGCGCGCGCCAAGGGAAGAGCGGCGAGCCACACGAGCAGACTGCCGAACATGGCGATAACGGGCTTCCTCTCGGCGAGCGGAACCACGAAAGGCACCGCGAGAGCGAAGATGGAGTACATCGGCAAGACTGACGAAAGATACGGCTGCTGGCGCAAGGTCGTGATGTCGAACAAGAGCCCGACCGGACGCGCGAGGAACGTCGGCCATTCGGTGTACCGCAGCATCGGCGAATCGATCTTGAGGAGCATCAGCAATGCGCCGCCGATCAACATGAGAACCGCGGTCAGCAGATAGGCGCGATAGATCTCCCAGCTGCGCTTGAAAAAGCGTCGGCGGGCGGCTTGTGCACTACGGCGAGTCGCAAGCGCCGTGTATGCCGCCGCCGACGCATAACCGCCGAGGAAGACGAATACTTCCGCGGAATCGCAGAACGCGTATTGATGCAGCGTAAAGTGCGACAGCACGCTTCCCGATATATGGTCGACCGCGATAATGAGCAGCACGACGCCTCGAAAGAAATCGACTTCGAGAGAACGTTGGGTCGGGGAACTCATTGGACGAATGCTCCACGCACTGCGGTCGGGCGCGCGGCCAACATGGCGTTCGCGCGCATACGGGGTTTGTACCTAGCCTTAAAAGAAAATTCCCTGAATCAACGCGTATTTAAATTAACACTTGAAGACAGTCGGGAAGCTGGCGGCAAAATGACTATTTTGTTGGGTGTTGCAGTAACTATGCCAATACCTAATACTCGATAAAACGCCGGTCGCGGGAAGGAATGCCGTTTCAATCGACAGGAGGCTGAAATGCGTTTTCATCTGCAGAGTTCGCATCTCGTCGTGGTCATCGCACTGGCCTTGGTGACGGCCTTGCTCCTCGCGATGAAGTTCCGGCCGCTCACATGGCGCGGCGTCGTTTGCGAGGCGCTCATTGCGAATATCGGAGCCATCGGCGCGGTGATCGCTTTCGAGATGCTTACCGGCTGAAAACGTGTCCAGTTTTCGACTGACCAAGATTTTTCAAGCCGATTGAACTTTCGTCACGGGCAAAAGTCTTTTCAGGAGTGCCGTGCATGCGCGGCAACCTTCTCCTCTCCGCTCCCGTTATCGGGAGCGTTTCTTGGGCGCCTGGCGAAAGCCTCGCGCCTGTTCTTTTTTCTGGCTCCGGGGTCTGCTTCGTCAGGCGTAACCTGCCGCATGCTTGGGACGCTCGCTATACTCTGCCCTTTGGCCGAAGCGACCGCATGATCCGAGCGCTACGTTCTCTTTCTCTTCGCACCGCGCGACGCACACGCGGCCTGTGGCGTCGCTACGGTATCTTCTGGCTTGGCGCAATCGCCGTCGGACTGATCGCCGTCTACTATGCGCGGCTGATCGACTGGGGCTACGGACTTTTTCTCGATGCGCGCGCCGCGCACGCCTGGCTGCCGCTCGTCATCACACCGGCCGCCGCCGCGCTATGCGTTTTCGTCACGCGCAGGTTCTTTCGCGGCTCGGAAGGCAGCGGCATCCCGCAGGTCATCGCCGTACTCAACAGTCCGACTTCGGAAGCCGGCGGACGGCTGCTTACGCTCAGGATTCTCGCGAGCAAGATTGCCGTATCGTTCATCGCGATTCTGGGCGGCTTCACCATCGGCCGTGAAGGTCCGACCGTGCAAGTCGGCGCGGCGCTCATGTTCAACATGCGGCGCTTCTACCCGCGCTCGAACTCGCTGATCGAACGGCAACTCGTGCTGGCGGGCGCGGCGGCCGGTCTGTCGGCGGCGTTCAACACGCCGCTCGCGGGCATCGTCTTCGCCATCGAGGAGCTCACGCGCAGCTTCGAAGTGCGCACGAGCGGCGTGCTGATCACGGGCATCATCATCGCGGGGATCGTGGCGCTCGGGCTCAACGGCAACTACACGTATTTCGGCACCATCGACGTCGGCACGCACTTTTCGAACATGCTGGCCGTCGCGGTGATCGTGACCGCCGTCGTCACGGGCACGGCGGGCGGCGTCTTTTGCTGGCTCCTTCTGAACACGTCGAGGTGGATTCCCGCGCCCTTGCGGCATTTGCATGCGTCGCGGCCGGTCGTGTTCGCCGCGCTGTGCGGACTGGTCATCGCGATCGTCGGGCTCGTGTCGGGCGGCACGACCTTCGGCAGCGGCTATGCGGAAGCGCGCGGTCTGCTCGAAGGCCGCGAACATCTTTCGGTGTTCTACCCGCTATTGAAAATGATCTCGATGATCGGTTCGTATCTGCCGGGCATTCCGGGCGGCATCTTCGCGCCGTCGCTGTCGATTGGCGCGGGCTTCGGCAACGTGTTGCATCTGCTGTTCGGACAGATGTCGCTGCCCATGATGATCGCGCTCGCGATGGTCGGCTATCTTGCGGCCGTGACGCAATCGCCGATTACGGCGTTCGTCATCGTGATGGAGATGATCAACGGCCACGCGCTCGTCATCTCGCTGATGGCGACCGCGCTGGTGTCGAGCCGCGTGTCGCGCTTGTTCGCGCCGCCTTTATACGAGGCGCTGTCCGAGCGCTATATGGCGCCGTTGCCACAACCGGCGGCCTCGCCCGAGGTGCCGGAAAGAGACGAGGCCGTCGTCGAGAAAGACGCGGCCCCGCAAAAGTAATCAGCCTTAGGCGCCGATCAGTCCCAATGCCCTGCCACATAGCGATGCTGGCCGTGATCTTCCACCCAAACGGCCGGCACCCAGTGATGGCCGACGTGCTCGGCTTCCCAATGGCCCCCCGCCCAGACGTAGTGGCCGTGTTCCCAGTTCCAGTGACCCTGATCCCACACGTAACCCGCGCGTGCGGGCGGCACCGGCTCATGGCGCGGCGCGGGCGGCGCGCTAGGCGCCACGATCACGATTTCGGCCGATGCCGCGGTCACGGTGAGCGCGCCAGCGACGATAAGCGCGGATGAAGCGAGCAAATGGCGAACGGAAGTTTTCATGCTTGGACCTCGTATTCCAGGACATTGAACGCGCCGGGTGGCGCGGATTTTCATGTCGGCAACGCAACCTTGCTGCCGATGTCCGTTCAATGCGCGACGTGGTCAAAAGGAAGACAAACGTCTGATTACGAGATGACCGAAGTGCAACCGAATATTGATGAAAGCCACGCGCATTTGAAGCCGCGCGCAAACGATAACGTCGCCATGAAAAAAGCCAGGATCGCCCGATCCTGGCTTCATACGTTCATCTCGATACACAAGCCCGGCGTTATGCCGGCGGTATCTCGATCTTCACTTCCAGCACTTCGAGATCGTCCTGACGTTCGAGGCTCACTCGAATATCGTCGTCAGTAATCTTCACGTACTTCGAAATCACCGCAACGAGTTCCCGTTGCAACGCCGGCAGGTAATCGGCGGCGGCTTTGCCACCCGCGCGCTCGTGCGCAATGATCAACTGCAAGCGTTCCTTCGCGACCGCAGCGGACTTTTTCTTCTCGCCCAGCAAAAACGAAAGAATCGACATTGCGTCCCCTTACTTGGTGCCGAAGATACGTTGCAGCAGCCCTGGCTTTTGATAATCCGTGAAGCGCAGCGCCTTTTCCTCGCCGAGAAAACGCGACACCACGTCCTTGTACGATTCCGCAACGTCGGTGCCGTCCAAATGCACCGCGGGCAAGCCCTGGTTCGATGCATGCAGCACCGCTTCCGACTCCGGAATCACGCCGATCAGCTCGATCCGCAAGATCTCCTGGATGTCGTTCAACGACAGCATCTCACCTTCGGAGACGCGCTTCGGGTTGTAGCGCGTGATCAGCAGATGCTCCTTGACCGGGTCCTTGCCTTCGATCGCGCGCTTGGTCTTCGAAGCGAGAATGCCGAGGATACGGTCCGAGTCGCGCACGGACGACACTTCCGGGTTCGTCACGATAAGCGCTTCGTCCGCGAAGTGCATGGCCATGAGCGCTCCCGACTCGATACCCGCCGGCGAGTCGCAAATGATGTACTCGAAGTCCATCTTGCTCAGTTCGTCGATCACCTTCTCCACGCCTTCGAGCGTGAGCGCGTCCTTGTCACGCGTCTGAGACGCCGGAAGGATGTAAAGGTTCTCGAGCTTCTTGTCCTTGATGAGCGCCTGATGCAGGTTCGCCTCGCCCTGGATCACATTGATGAGGTCGTACACCACGCGGCGTTCGCAACCCATGATGAGGTCGAGGTTGCGCAGACCGACGTCGAAGTCGATCACGGCCGTCTTGTGGCCGCGCAATGCGAGCGCCGATGCGAAGCTCGCGCTGGTGGTCGTCTTGCCGACGCCGCCCTTCCCCGAAGTCACCACAATGATTTTTGCCATACAAGTACCTTGTGTTCGTCAAATAGGTCCGTCGCGTTGCTTAATCGAGCGCGCGCCAAGGGGCATCGGGCGCGCGGCGTCAGGTCAGCCGCAGCGGTTCGATCATCAGTTTTTCTTCGTCCAGCCAGATCTGCACCGGCTTGCTCTGTACATCGGGCGAGAGCGGGTTCTCGGTCGTCCGGTAGATTCCCGCGATGGAGATGAGTTCCGGTTCGAGACAAGTGCAGAAGATCCGCGCGTCGTGATTGCCGTGCACGCCTGCGAGCGCGCGGCCTCGCAATGGCGCATAGATATGGATATTGCCTTCCGCGATGACCTCGGCGCCGTACGACACGAGCCCGAGCACGATGAGATCGCCCTTCGCGTAGACCTGCTGACCCGAGCGCAACGGCCGGTCGATGATGGTCGACGGCTGCGGCAGCGCGGGCGGCGGCGTGATGGCGACTGCTGCTTCGATCGCCGCGGCGGCCTCGACGTTAGGCTTGGCCTCATCGACCGAAGGCTTCGGCGCGCCACGCCGGTCGCGCGCCTCGAGGACCGGCAAGCCGCCCTCGCTTGCCCATTGAATTGCCCAGCGCTGCACCGGCAACGCGACGATGCCCACGGGCCGCATGCGCACGCTCTTCAGAAGCGTCTCGAGCTCCGCGAGCGAGACGCGCTCGCCTTCGCCGCCTTCGGCTTTCTCGGCGAGCCGGCGCACGTCGATGGCGACCACGTCGCCCGCGAAGAATTCGGGAGTCGCCTCGAAGCGCCGCGTGAGTTCAGTGCGCAGGGCATCGAGGTCTGGAGTCTTGACGACGAAGTAGAGCGTGTCGACGGAGCCGCTGCGCAGTTCGAAGAAGGGCGTTTTGTTGAGCGACATAGGAACGGCCAAAATTTTTGCGTATTTTACAGGCGTGTGGGCGCGCGGCCATACTTTTTACGGCCCGTTTCAGCTATCGGAAACGATGAGTACGCGCGAAGGAAGGGTGAAGCGAGACTTACGCGCCGGTCTCGCGCTGAACGTGGCGCACGTAGAGCAGTTCGTGCTCCTGTTCGTGCGACGACATCGTGCGGCGATCGCCCGTGGGGCCGAAGCCCAGACGTTCGTAGAAGCGCATTGCGGTGCGGTTTTCGTCGGCGATCCACGCATGCACTTCCGATGCGCCCTGCGCCGCGAGCCAGTGCGACGCGGCGTTCACGAGCAACTCGCCGCCACGCAGGTGGCGCACTGCCGGCGCGACCCAGAGCGCCGCCACGAAGGCCCGCGCCGATCCGGCTTCCTCGACATACGCATGCACGAGCCCGCAGGGATGCCCTTCCGTGTAGAGCAGGAAGGTCGCGACGCGAGGCGAATGCGCGTGCTCGGTGGCGGTGTCGTCGAACGATTGCGGTTCGACGCGCAGCGCATCTTCCAGCGTCTCGCCGAACGCATAGGGCGCTTCGCGCAGCGACGACGTGCGCAGCTCGCGCAATACCGCGCCCTGTTGCGAGGCGATTCGGTTGACGGTCAGTGAGGGACTCATGCGGGGCTCATGCAGGCAAATTCTCTCTGGCTCTCTGGCTTCTCTGCCTCGAAGGCGCTCGGGCCTTTCCGGTATTCGGGCCATTCGCGTAGCTTCAACCGAACGGGCGTACCCGTCAATTCTTTCTTCTCGGATAGTGCTTTACAGCGCACATGCAGACGCGCTCTCGCCGCTTACGCACCATCACGGCGCGCGCAAACGGTACTCGCGCGCTTCTTTACGGCGCGGCGTAGGCGCCTACGCCATCCGGCCAGGGCGTAAGCAACTCGAAGCCGTCTTCCGTTACCGCGACCATGTGTTCCCACTGCGCTGACAGCGAGCGGTCCTTCGTGGTCACCGTCCAGCCGTCGCGCGACTGCTGCGTGGCGGGACGGCCCGCGTTGATCATGGGCTCGATGGTGAAGACGAGGCCGGCCTTAAGCCGCAGGCCCGCGCCGCGCTGGCCGTAATGCAGCACTTGCGGATCTTCGTGATACACGCGGCCGATGCCGTGACCGCAGTACTCGCGCACCACCGAAAAGCCTTCCCGGTGCGCGACCGTCTGGATTGCGTGGCCGACGTCGCCGAGCGTCGCGCCCGGACGCACTTCGCGGATGCCCGCGACCATGGCTTCGTAGGTGGTTTCGGTGAGGCGCCGCGCTTCCTTGTTCGGCGTGCCGGCGTAGTACATGCGGCTCGTGTCGCCGAAGTAGCCGTCCTTGATGATCGCCACGTCGATATTGATGATGTCGCCGTCTTTCAGTTCTTTCGGGCCGGGAATGCCGTGACAGACGACATGATTCACCGACGTGCAGACCGTCTTCGGAAAGCCCATGTAGCCGACGTTCGCCGGCACGGCCTTCAGTTCATCGACGATGAAGCGGTTGCAGATGGCGTCGAGTTCGTCCGTGGTGACGCCGGGGCGCACGTGTTCCCCGATCATGGCGAGGACTTCGGCGGCCATGCGGCCGGATATGCGTAACTTCTCGATGTCAGCGGGTGTCTTGAGCGTAATGGCCATTGGCAGATGTGTTCGTCGCGCCTGCGTGCGTGGCGCGAGAAACGCCGCTTGGGGCGCGCCGTGCACGAGGACATTGGGGCCGATGATAGCACTCTCGTGCGGCCCTCTCTCTTTGGAAAGGCGCATGCGTGCTGCGTTTCGTGGCGACACCGGGCGTTTGCGATCGCGCCATGCGGTCTTGTGATCGATGCGCGATTGTGGTCTAGTGACCCGCATTCGCACTTGAGAACCCGAGCCTGAAGATATGAACCTGCATCGCCTGAATGCTGCTCGTGCCGTTTATTCCGTCTATGCCGTTTGTACCGTTACCGCGGTCTTGTCCGTGCTGGCTGCCTGCAGTTCGACGAGTGGCCCGGAGCTGAGAGCGTCGAAGCCCGTGATTCATGTTTCATCGGCGCGGCGTGCGTCGGATATATCGGGCTGTCTCGAAGGCAGGTTGCCTTCGGTGCAGACGGTGCGCAATCAAGGAACGACGGAGCTCGTCGTCGGACCGAACGCGTGGCTCGTGACCTTGACGCCATCGGCGTATGGAACAGAGGTGAAGGTGCAGCGATCCGTGGATGACTACAGCGGGTTGCCGGAGCCCGAACTGAGGTTCGATGTGGCGCGATGCACGACTTGATGCACGACGTGATGCCGAAGTGATGCGAAGGCCTTGAACGAAACCGGGCCCTCAACGAAAAACCCCGCAAGTCTCACGACTTGCGGGGTTTAGTATCTTGGCGGAAAGGGTGGGATTCGAACCCACGGTACAGCAAAACTGTACACTGGATTTCGAGTCCAGCGCATTCGACCACTCTGCCACCTTTCCGTCTACCAGACTGGGCCTTAAAGGCTTTGCCGGCCTTCGCGAAGCGGGTCGTTGCCAAGCGAAGAACGAAAGTATAACGAAGTCGTTCGAGCTTTCCAAGACCCTTTTTAAAAATAAACGTCAGACCACGGCCGGCGCCTCGATACGCTCCGCGCCACGCATGTAAGGGCGCAAAACCGCGGGAATGGTCACCGAGCCGTCCGCGTTCTGGAAATTTTCCAGCACGGCAACCAGCGTGCGTCCCACCGCGAGACCCGAGCCGTTGAGCGTATGCACGAACTCCGGCTTGCCTTGCGCATTGCGAAAGCGCGCCTGCATGCGTCGCGCCTGGAAGGCCTCGGTATTCGAGCAGCTCGAAATCTCGCGATAAGTGTTTTGCGCCGGCAACCACACTTCGAGGTCGAAGGTCTTCGCCGCCGAAAAGCCCATGTCGCCCGTGCAAAGCGTGATCACGCGATACGGCAATTCGAGCTTCTGCAGAATGGTTTCGGCCTGCCCGACCATCTCGTCGAGCGCGGCGTACGAGTGCTCGGGTGCGACGACCTGCACCATCTCAACCTTATCGAATTGATGCTGGCGAATCAGGCCGCGCGTGTCGCGTCCATATGAACCCGCCTCGGAACGGAAGCACGGCGAATGCGCCGTCAGCTTCACCGGCAGCGCGCTCGCTTCGAGGATGCTGTCGCGCACGGTGTTCGTGAGTGAAATCTCCGAGGTGGAGATGAGGTACTGCGTGACCGTGTTTTCGTCGCCACCCTTCTCGACGCGGAACATGTCGTCGGCGAATTTGGGCAACTGTCCGGTGCCGTAGAGAATCTCAGGATTCACGATGTACGGTGTGTACGCTTCTGTATAGCCGTGCTGTTCGGTGTGTGTGTCGATCATGAACTGCGCGAGCGCGCGATGCAGCCGCGCAATAGGCCCGCGCAAGAGCGTGAAGCGCGCGCCCGAAAGCTTTGCGCCGGTTTCGAAATCGAGGCCGAGCGGCGCGCCGACATCGACGTGATCCTTGACCTCGAAATCGAACGCGCGCGGTGAACCCCAGCGGCGCAGTTCGACGTTCTGCTTCTCGTCGTTGCCCACAGGCACGCTTTCGTGAGGCAGATTCGGCACGGTCAGCATCAGGTCCGACAGACGCTTCTGCACGTTTTCGAGTTGCGTCGCCGATGCCTTCATCGTGTCGCCGATGCCGCCTACTTCCGCCATCACCGCCGACGTGTCCTCGCCCCGGCCTTTCATCGCGCCGATTTGTTTGGACAGGCTATTGCGGCGCGCCTGAAGTTCTTCGGTGCGGGTCTGGATGTCGCGTCGCTCGGCTTCGAGCGCGACGAAGGCGGCAACGTCGAGCGTGTAGCCTCGGTCGGCGAGGCGCTTCGCGACGCCGTCCAGGTCTTTACGGAGGTGTTGAATGTCGAGCATGTCGGGGATGCTTTTGTTAAGTATTCGAAAACGACGATTTTAGCGCACGCATCGGGCGCGGCCGTGGCTGGCGTTCAGGCGATCATGCACCGCCGATTTTTTGCGGCAAGGCGCGCCGCCAGTAGCTGTGAAGTCTAACGCACCGGTTACGGCCGGCGCGTGCCGCTTCGATTCGCTCGATGAAACAGGCGGGCGGTGCGAGTGAAACGAAGCACCCGCCAGCGTGCAACACCCCTTACCGCTTCTTCTCATCCTTGTGCTCGCGCCGCCAGGCTTCGTCGAGTTCCGCGAGACGCGACAGCTTGTCGCCGATCTTGCCTTCCAGCCCGCGCGGCGTCGGCGCATACCAGTGCGGGTCGCGCATGCCGTCCGGCAGATAGGTTTCACCGGCGGCATAGGCGTCCGGTTCGTCGTGCGCGTAGCGATACTCGTGGCCGTAGCCGAGCTCCTTCATCAACTTCGTCGGCGCGTTGCGCAGATGCACCGGCACGCCGCGAGACTGATCCTTGCCGACGAAGCGCCGTGCCTCGTTATACGCGTTGTAGCCCGCGTTCGATTTCGGCGCGACCGCCAGATAAATGAGCGCCTGCCCGAGCGCCAGTTCGCCCTCGGGCGAGCCGAGCCGCTCGTAAGTTTCGGCGGCATCGAGCGCGATGCGCGCGCCACGCGGATCGGCAAGACCGATATCTTCCCAGGCCATCCGGACGATGCGCCGCGCCAGATAACGCGCGTCCGCGCCGCCGTCGATCATGCGGCAAAACCAGTACAGCGCGGCGTCCGGATTGCTGCCGCGCACCGACTTGTGCAGCGCGCTGATCTGGTCGTAGAACGCGTCGCCGCCTTTGTCGAAACGGCGCAGATTTTCGGCGAGCGCGCTGCCGAGCAACGCGCCATCCACGTGCGTCTGCTTCTGCTGCGCGGCCGCGCGTGCGACGATTTCCAGGTTATTCAGGAGCTTGCGGCCGTCGCCATTGGCGGAACCGATCAGCGCGTCGCGCGATTCGTCGGTGAAGGTCAGGCCGCCGAGTTCAGTGCTTGCGCGCTCCAGCAGTTCTTTCAACTCGTCGGCGTCCAGGCTTTTCAGCACGTAGACGGCGGCCCGCGACAACAGCGCGCTATTCACTTCGAACGACGGATTCTCGGTCGTCGCGCCGACGAACACGAACAGGCCCGACTCCACGTGCGGCAAGAACGCGTCCTGCTGGCTCTTGTTGAAGCGATGCACTTCATCGACGAACACGAGCGTCTGGCGCCCGTTCGCGCGATGAATCTGCGCCGTCTCGACCGCCTCGCGGATATCCTTCACGCCCGAGAGCACCGCCGAAAGCGAGATGAACTCGGCGTTGAAGGCAGCGGCCATGAGGCGCGCGAGCGTGGTCTTGCCGACGCCGGGCGGGCCCCAGAGGATCATCGAATGCGCCTCGCCCGATTCGAACGCGACGCGCAGCGGCTTCGCCTGACCGAGCAGATGCTTCTGCCCGATCACGTCGTCGATGGTGCGGGGGCGCAGGCGTTCCGCGAGCGGGACGGTGCCACGGTTTTCTTCGAACATGTGCTTGCTGAGTGAGGTGAGGCGCCGACGGCCGGGTCACCGGACGCATTCTTGCCTATGCCGAACGGCAGAGCTAGCGCATTGCTCCGCGTGGCCGCAAAATCCGGGTCATTATGACAGCCGATGCTCGCGCGCGAGCGACGGCTTCGGACAAACCGCGAACAGACAAGATAAGGATCAAATCCGATGCAGCAAGAGGACACGTCGACTTACGCCCCGCTCATTCCCGTGCCGCCCGAACGGCGCGCCTTCGGCACCAGCGACGCCTTCGCGCTGTGGTTCTCGCTCGGCATCGGCCTGCTGGTCGCGCAGGCGGGCGCGCTGCTCGTGCCGGGTCTGTCGCTGCCGCACGCACTCGTGGCAATCGTCATCGGCACGGTGATCGGCGTGGTGCTGCTCGCGCTCGCGGGCGTGGTCGGCGCGGACACGGGGCTCGCCGCCATGTCCTCGCTGCGCCCGACGCTCGGTGTGCGCGGCGCGTCGGTGCCTGCCGTGCTTAACGCCATTCAACTGGTCGGCTGGGGCTCGTTCGAAATCATCGTCATGCGCGATTCCGCGGACGCGCTCGCCAAACAATCTTTCAATCTGTCGATGCCGCTCGTCTGGACCGTGATCTTCGGCGTGCTCGCCACGCTGCTCGCGGTGAGCGGTCCGCTGTCCTTCGTGCGGCGCTTTCTGCGTACCTGGGGCATCTGGCTTTTGCTCGCGGGCGCGGGCTGGCTCACGTGGAATCTGCTGGCCAAGCAGGATCTGGCCGCGCTGCTGGCGCGTCCTGGCACCGGCGAGCTGGCGTTCGGCGCGGGGATCGATCTGGTCGTTGCCATGCCGCTTTCGTGGCTGCCGCTGATTGCCGATTACACGCGCTTTTCTCGCAGCGCGGGCGGCTCGTTTCGCGGCACGCTGCTCGGCTACGGCATCGCGAACCTGTGGTTCTACGCGCTCGGCGCGGTGTACGGGCTGGCCGCGGGCGGCGGCGATGCGCTCCTCACCATCGCGCTCGCGCAGGCGGGTGGCGGCATTGCGCTGCTCCTGATTCTCATCGATGAAATCGACAACGCCTTCGCCGATATCCACTCCGCCGCCGTATCGACGGGCACGTTCTGGGCGCGCGTGAGCGTACCCGTGCTTTCCGCCGCGTTCGGCGCGCTCTGCACGCTGGTCGCGCTCGCCGTCGCCATGGGCAAGTATCAGAACTTCCTGCTGCTGATCGGTTCGGTGTTCGCGCCGCTCTTCGGCGTGGTGCTGGCCGATCACTTCATCGTGAGAAAGCGCCGCGTCGATCTCGCCGCGCTCGGCCAGTCCGTCGGCCGCTATGGCTATTCGGGCGGCTGGCACGTGAGCGCCTTTGTCGCGTGGGCGATCGGAATCGCGGCCTATCACGCGATCAACCAGTGGCTGCCGAATCTGGGCGCGACATTGCCATCGCTTGCGTTGGGCGCCGTCTGCTACTTGCTGCTGGTTTCGACGCGGCGGGCGGCGTTGGCTTCGTAACGTCTCGCCCGATTCACGCGCGCCGCTCGACGCCCGGAAACACGCACAACAATTCGAACGCGAGATTCGCCCCGAGCAGCGCCGTGGTTCCGAACGGATCGTACGGCGGCGCAACCTCCACCAAATCCGCCCCGACGATATTCAAGCCCCACGCGCCGCGCACGATCTCCAGCGCCTGCGGCACCGTCAGACCCGCGATTTCCGGCGTGCCGGTTCCGGGCGCGAACGCCGGATCGATGCCATCGATGTCGAAGGTGATATACACCGGCCCGTCGCCCATTTGTTCGCGCACTTCGGCCATCAGCGGCGCGAGCGACTTGTTCCAGCACTCCTCCGTCTGCACGACGCGAAAGCCCTGTTCGCGGCACCAGTCGAAATCGCTCGCCTCGTAGCCTGTGCCGCGCAGGCCGATCTGCACGACGCGCCCACAATCGAGCAAGCCCTCTTCCACCGCGCGGCGAAACGGCGTGCCGTGCGCGATCTTCTCGCCGAACATGGTGTCGTTGACGTCGGCGTGAGCGTCGATGTGAATGAGCCCGACCTTGCCGTGCTTCGCGTGGATCGCCCGCAGAATCGGCAACGCGATGGTGTGATCGCCGCCAAGCGTGATCGGCTTGCAATCGTGCGCGAGGATCTCGCCATATGCGCGCTCGATGCGGTCGATCGAATCCAGCAGGTTGTACGGATTGATCGCGACATCGCCGATATCGGCCACGCGCAGCGAGTCGAACGGCGCGGCGCGCGTCGCCATGTTGTAAGGGCGCAGCAGCACCGATTCGCTGCGCACCTGACGCGGGCCGAAACGCGCGCCCGTGCGATTCGACGTACCGAGGTCGAACGGCACGCCGACGAAACACACGTCGAGACCGGCGGCCGTCGGCACGTTCGGCAGACGCATCATCGTGGTGATGCCGCCGCAGCGCGGCATCTGATTGCCGGAAAGCGGTTGCGGACGTTCGGCGTTGAAGTGTTCGGCAGGTGTAAAGAGCGAAAACGTATTCATGGTGTCAAATGTTTCCGTTGAGCCAAAGATGGCGTATTAGTACCCGCTTTTGACCCAAGCTAAAATGGCGACGAAAACAACTTCACATCGATTCCAATCGATGTATAGGCAGCGCGCGTGTTCACTCATCTTTCCGACCTGGATTTGCGGCTCATACGCGTGTTTCTCGCCATCGTCGATGCAGGCGGCGTTTCCTCCGCGCAGGCCACGCTCAATGTTGGCCAGTCGACCATCAGCACGCAACTCGCGACGCTCGAAACGCGCCTCGGCTACCGGCTTTGCGAGCGCGGACGCGGCGGTTTCGCACTCACTTCGCGCGGCGAGCAATTCGTCGATGCATGCAGAGCGTTGCTCGCCGCTGTCGAAACGTTCGATTCCACCGCGCGCCATGTCGGCCGAAAACTCGTCGGCACGCTGACGCTCGGGATGATCGGCAACACGCCGGTGAGCGCGAATGCGCGCATCAGCGAGGCGATCGCGCGCTTCCGGCAGCGCGACGAATCGGTGCGCCTATCCGTGCTCGTCCGCTCGCCAGGCGAACTCGAGGAAATGCTGCTTGCCGGCCGCATTCAGATGGCGATCGGCTACTTCTGGCATCGCGTGCCGTCGCTCGAATACACGCAGATCTTTGCCGAAGATCAGTTCGCGTACTGCGCGCGCGAGCATCCGCTTTTTGCACACGCAGGCAATGTGAGTCCGGACGATGCCGCCGATCATGCGTGGGCGTGGCGCAGCTATCCGCTGCCCGAAGCAGGCGCGCTCACGCCGCGCACTATCGGCGCGGTCGCGGACAACATGGAAGCCGTCGCCATGCTCGTGTTATCCGGGCGGCATCTCGGTTATCTGCCGGAGCATTTCGCCGCGCCTTATGTGAAAGACGGCTTGCTCGCCGCGTTGAATCCCGAGTTCATGCGTTATCGCGTGGCGTTTCACATGGTCGTGCGCGCCGAGCGTGGACGCGGCTCGCGCAATGCGAAGAACGATATCGTCGATGCATTCATCGAGGACATGACCGTCGCTCACACTGCTTAGACGCAGCTAAATAAGCAGTACGCATGCTTATTCGACAAGCATCGATTTCCGCGAGCAATTAGCAAAAGCCAATCACTCGACCGACACGATTTCTCCTAATATCCAAGCTAATCGCGTTATCTCAAAAATAAGCCGAATGATCGGATTTGCTTAATCACGTCACGCGAAACACGGACTTTTCAACGGGGGAAAAGATGGACCAAGCAAAGCTGAGAGAAACACGCCGGGTGGGATTGGCAGCGGCGCTCGCCGTGATGAGCGCCTATGCGGTATCCGCCCCGGTGTACACGATGCCCGGTGGCACGATCACATTCCGGGGCGCGCTGGTGGCGCCGCCGTTCGGCGTATCGACATCGACGGCGGCAACGTCCGCAACTTTTTCGGCGACGAACCATGCGAGCGACCAGACGGTCTCGGTGCACTTCACGCCGCCGCCAACCGACGCGCCGAACGCACGCGTCGCCATTGCCGGCAGCGTGTACGCGCGCTTCGCCGATGGCGCTGGACGTCAGACCGCACGCGGCAGCGATGGCACGTTTCACGTCGGCGCGACAGGCGGCGTGCTGTCCATGTCGGCGCCATCGACAGCGCTCGTGACGGTCGTCACCGACTATCAATAAGCCGGGCGCCCAACCTTACCCGTTGATCACGTCCGCGCCCTTCGGCACGTTGAACTTGAAGGTATCGCTCTTGATCGGCGGGTTCTTCTGAATGTTCGAGAACGTAAGAAGCGTGACGTTGCCGAACACGTCGTGCAGTTCCATGGCTTGCAGATTGCCGTCCTTGAAGCCGATGCCCACGCGTTCGAACTGCGTGTCCTTCGCTCTAGGCGTGAGTTCCAGCCAGTCGATGCCGCCCTTCTCGCCCGCATCGCGCGAGGTGAAGTTCTTGTCGAGGTCGTTGCTGCCGAAAAGGATGGCGGCGGGGCTTGCGCCAAGCGCGCCGCCAAGCGTGCGAACGGTGACCTGGTTCAAGTCCTTGTCATAGACGTAGAGCTTGTCGCCGTCCGCCTGCAAAACCTGCGAGTACGGCTTTTCATACGACCAGATGAACTTGCCCGGCCGCGCGAACATGAATGTGCCGCTGGAGGTCACGCCCTTGGTCGGCGTAGTCGTGGAGCTTGCGCCGTTATTGACCTTGCCTGGCGCCTTGACTTCCTGTTGCGTGAATTCGCCGCGTGCCGCGTGGACTTGCGAAACGAAGGCCTTCAGCTGCTCCGTGCCACTCGCGTACGCGTGCGATGCAAACAGCATCGACGCGGACAGCAGCGCCGCGCCGAATACCTTCTTCCCCGTGTGTTGCTTCATGCTTTTGTTCTCCATTCAAAACACGTCGGCGCTCAATCGGAATCGCGCGCCGGCGTCAGAATCTCGCGGTTGCCGTTCGACGACATCGACGAAACGAGCCCGGAGTTCTCCATCTGTTCGAGCAGCCGCGCCGCCCGGTTATAGCCAATGCGCAGATGCCGCTGCACGAGCGAGATCGAAGCGCGCTTGTTCTTGATGACCACTTCCACCGCCTGATCGTAAAGCGGGTCGGACTCGCCATCGGTCGCGCCGCCTGCGCCGGGCACGCCTTCTTCACCCTCGCCGGCCAGTCCGCCTTCGAGGATGCCTTCGATATAGTTCGGCTCGCCGTGCTCCTTGAGCTTGTCGACCACGCGATGCACTTCTTCATCCGACACGAACGCGCCATGCACGCGCACCGGCAGACCCGAGCCTGGCGGCAGATAAAGCATGTCGCCCATGCCGAGCAACGATTCCGCGCCCTGCTGATCCAGTATCGTGCGCGAATCGATCTTCGACGACACCTGGAACGCCATGCGCGTCGGCACGTTCGCCTTGATGAGGCCCGTGATGACATCGACGGACGGCCGCTGCGTCGCGAGAATCAGATGGATGCCCGCCGCGCGCGCCTTCTGCGCGATCCGCGCGATCAACTCCTCGACCTTCTTGCCGACGACCATCATCAGATCGGCCAGTTCGTCGATGACCACGACGATATGCGGCAGACGCGCGAGCGGCTCGGGTTCGTCCGGCGTGAGGCTGAACGGGTTCGGAATGGTTTCGTCGCGCTTCTTCGCTTCGTCGATCTTGCTGTTGAAGCTCGCGAGATTGCGCACGCCCATCTTGCTCATGAGCTTGTAGCGCCGCTCCATTTCCGCGACCGCCCAGTTGAGAGCGTGACCCGCCTGCCGCATGTCGGTGACGACCGGACACAGCAGATGCGGAATGCCTTCGTAGACGCTCATTTCAAGCATCTTCGGGTCGATGAGGATGAGCCGCACCTGATCCGCGCTTGCCTTGTAGAGGAGCGAAAGAATCATCGCGTTGATGCCGACGGACTTGCCCGAACCCGTGGTGCCCGCGACCAGCAAGTGCGGCATCTTGGCAAGATCGGCGCAGACCGGATTGCCGCCGATGTCCTTGCCAAGGCCCATTGTTAGCGGCGAGGCGGCGGCTGCGTAGACCTCGGAGCCGAGAATCTCGGAGAGCTTCACGGTCTGGCGGCGCTGGTTCGGCAATTCGAGCGCCATGAAATTCTTGCCCGGAATGGTTTCGACGACGCGGATGGACACGAGCGACAACGAGCGCGCCAGATCCTTCGCGAGCCCGACGATCTGGCTGCCCTTCACGCCCGTGGCCGGTTCGATCTCGTAACGCGTCACGACCGGCCCCGGATACGCCGCGACCACGCTCACTTCGACGCCGAAGTCCTTCAGCTTCTTTTCGATGAGACGCGAGGTGTATTCCAGCGTGTCGGCAGCAATGGTTTCCTGGGTTTTCGGCGGCGCGTCGAGCAACGCGAGCGGCGGCAAGGTGGAATCGCCCGGCAGGTCCTTGAACAGCGGCACCTGCTTTTCTTTCTCCGCGCGCTCGGAGCGCGGCGGCGTGGCGACCGGCGGCACGATCACGACCGGCTCGTGATCTTCCTGCTTCACGCGCGAGCGCACGACCTTGCCTTCGCGCTTGGTCGCCGCTTCCTCGCCGAGCTTGCGGTCGCGGCCCGCTTCGCGCCGGAGTTGCGCGCCGGTGATCGCGGTGAGAATGCTGTCGCCGACTTTTTCGCACACGGACAACCACGAGAAGCGGAAATAGAGCGACAGGCCGATGGCCAGCGCGATCAGCAGAAAGAGCGTCGCCCCCGTGAAGCCAAGCGCATGGGAAACATGGCGCGCGACCATGTCGCCGACCACACCGCCCGGCGCGCGCGGCAGCGGCACCTTGAGCGACCACATGCGCAACGCCTCGATGCCATCGCTTGCGAGCAGCACGAGCACGAACGCGAATGCCTCGGCGAGCCAGGTGCGATCGCGCGGGGTGTCGTCGTCGGCGAGCGCGGGTTGCGTGATGCGCCGGTAATTCGCGACGATCCGCCTCCCGAGCAGCACGACAAACCAGTACGACGAGAGCCCGAACGCGAGCAGCAGGATATCGGACGTGTTGGCGCCGACGCGCCCAGCCCAATTCGAAATGTGATCCACGCTGATGGCGTGCATCCAGCTCGGGTCTTTCCGGCTATAGGAAAGGAGCGCCATGACGAGAAACAGTCCGAGCGCAACCTGGAGAATCCAGCGAATCTCGGTGAAGAGCCGCGACATGCGGTGCGGCAGCGCCTGCGGGCTCGCGGAATAGGATGCTTTGGCCATTGATTCGGAGTCGCTTGTCGCGGCTTATAAAGTGCCGCATATAAGGTGGCCTATTGTAAACGCTGCATTGCGGTGAACGGCGCAAAAAGGCGTCCGTGCTTGCAACCTGTAACACTCGTCACACGCAAACCGTCGTGGTTTAAGCCACGATTAAGCAACGATTTTTTCGTGATTCCTGCGACGCTCGGCTATCAATCCGATTGAAAGGTTCACTCGGAAGGCTTTTGCAACGGCCTTTATAATTGATCGCTTGCACCCAACTAGAGTTCGTCGGGGCTGCAATGCGCGTCGCGGTCATGAGCCGCTTCTCGCGCCGGGCGTCGAAGTTGCCGCGCCACAACCCGACGGCCATCAATAACGGACCAAACGCCATGTCATCGACCAAACACGCCAAAGTGCTGATTCTCGGTTCCGGCCCCGCCGGCTATTCGGCCGCCGTCTACGCCGCGCGCGCGAATCTGTCGCCGCTGCTCATCACCGGCTTAGCTCAAGGCGGTCAGTTGATGACCACCACCGACGTCGAAAACTGGCCGGGCGATCCCACGGGCGTGCAGGGTCCGGAACTCATGCAGCGCCTCGAAGAACACGCGCGCAACTTCAACACCGAGATCGTCTTCGATCACATCCATACGGCGAAGCTCAACGAGCGTCCGCTGCGGTTGATCGGCGACTCGGGCGAGTACACGTGCGACTCGCTCATCATCGCGACGGGCGCATCGGCGCAATATCTCGGCGATCCTTCCGAAGAAGCGTTCATGGGCAAGGGCGTGTCGGCGTGCGCTACCTGCGACGGCTTCTTCTATCGCAACGGCGAAGTGGCGGTGATCGGCGGCGGCAATACGGCGGTCGAGGAAGCCATTTACCTTGCGGGCATCGCGAAGAAGGTCACGGTGATCCATCGTCGCGACAAGTTCCGCGCCGAGCCCATTCTCATCGACCGCTTGCTGGCGAAGGAAAAGGAAGGCGTCGTCGATATCAAGTGGAACCACGTACTCGACGAAGTGCTCGGCGACGCGACCGGCGTGACCGGCCTGCGCGTGAAGAGCACCGAAACCGGCGATACCACCGATGTCAAGCTGCAAGGCGTGTTCGTCGCAATCGGTCACAAGCCGAACACCGATCTCTTCACCAACCAGCTCGAAATGAAGAACGGCTACATCATCACGAAGGGCGGCACGACGGGCGACGCAACGTCCACCAGCATCCCCGGCGTGTTCGCGGCGGGCGACGTGCAGGATCACGTGTATCGTCAGGCAATCACGAGCGCCGGAACCGGTTGTATGGCGGCGCTGGATGCGCAACGTTATCTGGAAACCATCGACGAAACGCCCACGCCGCACTCGATGAGCCACGAAAAGGATCGTTGAGCGACCGCGCGCGCGTCGGACCGTTAGAATGGTTGCCGGCGCGCAGCGTACTGCTCACTGAGTTCAGCCGCATCGAGGGTTGAACCAGACTGAAGAACGGGCCACGGTTCGCGCCGCCGGCCCGTTTTTATTTTCGCGAGCGCCGTTGCGTGCAGGTGCATGGCGCCGCGCGTGGCACAATCGGCGCGCTGCGTTTGACCGTCCCGCGCTTATCCGTTGGCCGAACGATGCCGAAAAACCAACCTCATCCGAACGAACCGAAACTGCGGCGCGCCGCCACGCCGCAAGTCAGCGCGCCTGTCGAAGCGAAACCCGTCGATGTCGCCGAAGCGGTGAAACGCGAAGGGCTCGCCGGACTCGGATCGCTGAAAAGCGCGTTGAAGGCGCAGGCGGAGAAGCGCGAGGCCGAACGCGTCGCCGCCGTACGTGCGGAACGCGAAACGTTGGCCGAGGCCGATGAGTTTCGCCGCGCCATCGGCGAAATCGAGCCATTGAAGACGCCGCCGCGCATCGCTATCGCCCGCGTGCCGCCGCCACCGCTTCCGCTGCAAAGCTGGCGCGACGAGGAAGCGGTGCTGCAGGAAGCGCTCTCCGACGAATACGACCCGGAAAGCCTGCTCGATATCGACGAGACGCTTTCCTACTGTCGTCCGGGCATCAGTCAGGAAGTCGTGAGAAAGTTGCGGCGCGGCGCGTGGATCGTTCAGGCGCAACTCGATCTGCACGGCATGCGCCGCGAGGAAGCGCGCGAGGCGCTTGCGGAGTTCATCCGCGAAGCCGTGAAGCGCGGGCTGCGCTGTCTGCGCGTGATTCACGGCAAGGGGCTCGGGTCCGTCGGCCGCGAGCCGGTGCTCAAAGGCAAGGTGCGCGCGTGGCTCGTGCAGAAGGTCGAAGTGATTGCGTTCTGTCAGGCGCGTCCGCACGATGGCGGCGCGGGCGCCGTGCTCGTGCTGCTGCAACCGGCGAGCGCGCCGCGACATCATCAACATCCACAAGACAAGAACCGCAAAGCGGGTTAGAACGTGCATCCCAGGCTGACTCTCGCCATTTCCATCATGGAGGCGTTCGCGATTTTCGCGTATGCGTTCTCCGGTCTCATCGAGGCGCGCAAGCGCCGGCTCGACGCCGTCGGCGCCTTTCTCGTCGCCCTCGCCACGGCTTTCGGCGGCGGCACCGTGCGCGACGTGCTGCTGTCACGCCGGCCGTTTTATTGGGTCGAGCATCAGGAATACGTGTTCGTCATCTTCGCGATGGCGATTTTCGCGCCCTTCTTTCTACGCGTGACGACGCGTCTGTTCGATCAGCGCGCGCTCCTCATCACCGATGCGATCGGCCTCGGACTCTTCAGCGTCTCGGGCACTTCCATCGCGCTCGATGCGCAAATGCCCGTTTTCACCGCGACGATGATGGGCGTTACCACCGGCGTGTTCGGCGGCATCATGCGCGACGTGCTGTGCAACGAGATTCCGCTGATCCTGCGCGATTCACGGCCGTACGCAGTGTGCGCGTTCGCGGGCTGCTGGATATATATCGGGCTCGAACAGCTTCAAGTGGACACGATCTACAACGTGCTGCTGTCTACGGCTTTCATTCTGGTCGCGCGGCTCGTCACCTTCAAATTCGATACCCGACTGCCGCATTAGTCGAACTGCATGAGCCGAGCCGCACTGGCTGCGCGCGAACGGGCGGGAAAACCCGTCTATTTGCTACAATCGCACAGTTTTCCAACCCGCCTGAAGCTGCCTGAAAGTCTGACCCGGCGGCCTTCGCGGCTACCCTTCTTGCAGAACGACGCACAACGACGCACAACGAACATGAACATCGAGCAAGCGCGTTTCAACATGATCGAGCAGCAGATTCGTCCTTGGGAAGTGCTGGACCAGGAGATTCTGAATTTGCTGTCGCTCATCAAGCGCGAGAACTTCGTTCCCGCCGCGTACCGCAATATCGCTTTCGCGGACCTCGAAATTCCGCTTCCCGGCGGCGAGCGCATGCTGTCGCCAAAGGTCGAGGCGCGGGTTCTGCAAGAACTGGCCATTCACAAGGGTGAGACGGTGCTGGAAATCGGCGCGGGCTCGGGCTATATGGCGGCGCTCCTCGCGCATCGCGGCCGCAGCGTGACCACGGTTGAAATCTCGCCGGAACTCGCCGAGTTCGCGAAGCAGAATCTCGCGGCGAACGGTGTGTCGAACGCGCATGTGGTTCACGGCGACGGCGCGCGGGGCTTGGCCGACGGCGCGCCTTATGACGTGATCTGCGTTTCGGGCGGCATGCCGGTCATGCCGCAGGAATTGCTCGAACAGTTGAAAGTGGGCGGGCGTATCGCCGCTTTCGTCGGCACGGCGCCGGTCATGAAGGCGCAGATCATCACGCGGGTCGACGAAAAGCAATTCCGCGTGTCCGATGTTTTCGAAACGCTCGTCGCGCCGCTGCAAAACGCGGTGCATCCTTCGCTATTCAGGTTCTGATTTGGTGCGTTCGGGCCGGGCGCCGCCCGGCTTTCGCCATCGTCCTTACTCGATTCCATGCAAAATCTGACCGCACCCGAACTCGCCGCGTGGCTTGCCGACACCTCGCGCCCCGCTCCCGTTTTGCTCGACGTGCGCGAGCCGTGGGAAGTGCAGACCGCGAAGCTCGACAAGATCGTGTCGATTCCCATGCGCGACATCCCCGCGCGTAGCGAAGAACTCGACGACGACGCACAGATCGTCTGCATCTGCCACCACGGTGCGCGCAGCGCGCAGGTCGGCATGTATCTGGAGTCGCGCGGCTTCACGAACGTGTTCAATCTGTACGGCGGCATCGACGCGTGGTCGCGTCAGGTCGATCCTTCGGTGCCAACGTATTGAATCGAGCCTGAATCTGAGCCTTCAGGCCAGCCAACGAAAAAGCCGCATGCGTTTGAAGCGCATGCGGCTTTTTTGTGCCGAAACGAAAGCGTCACACCACGTTCATTGCCAGCGCGCTTGCGCGATAATGCTCCGCGGCCTTTTCGGTATCGCCGAGTTGCTCGTGCAGACGCGCCAGCGCGCGATGCGTCCGAATACGCAACGGCTCGTCTTCAGCCAGCTTCAGCGCCGATTCGAGAAACGCCTGCGCCTTGCCCCACAATTGCTGATGCAGGCACAGACGACCGAGCGTGAAAAGCAGGTCGGCGTCTTCGGTGCGTTCCTTTTGCCAGGCTTCGGCGCGCTGAATGAGCGGCAAGGCGTCGCCCCCGACGATGCAATCCGGATAACGCCGCAACAACCGCGCATCCCAGTTCACGGCAAGCGCGTCTTCGATAATCTTCTTCGCTTCCGCCCGACGATCCAGCGCGATCAGCAGTTCGGCGGCGAGATCGGCGAGACGCGGCGACTGACGCTCTACCGGCGACAATGATTGCCACAGTTCGAGCAGCGCATCCGGATTATGCCGGCGATCGCGCAGCAGGTTTTCCGCCGCGACTTGCCGCAGCCGCACGGCGACCGCGGGATGCAGCGCCTCGCGCTTTTCCAGCATGCGCACGAGCTTCAGCACTTCGCCCCAGTTCTTCAACTGCTGCTGGGCGCGCAACGCGATCTGCTGCGCATGGATGCGCCGCCCGCCCTGCGCCTGGATCTCGGTCAGCGCGACGAGCGCGCCGTCCGCGTCGCGGCCATCGGCGCGCATGTCGGCGGTGGCCATCAGGCGCGCGTCCTGCCAGTCCGCGCCGCCGACTTGCGCGAGCCACTCGTCGCGACGCGCGTATTCATGCAGCCGATGCGCCGCGTTCGCGCCGATCAAGCCCGCCGCGCCCTTGTTGTCCTCGACACTCAACGCATCGCGCGCGGCTTTCTCGGCCTTCGAGAAGCGGCCCGCGTACAGATGGCCGATCGCATCGCGCAAGGACGCGTTCGCCTTCGCAAGCTTGCTGCGCGTGCGATACGCCGCCACGCGCGACGGCATCTTCCACACGCCGCGGATCGCGCGGATCAGCGCATAGAGCGCGAGAAACAGCACGACCAGCGCCACGACAAACAGATTGAGCGACATGTCGATGCGATATGGCGGCAGCACGAGCAAAATCTGCCCGCCATTGAAGCCGCCGACCGTCGCGATGATCGCCGCAACGACGAACAACAGCGCAATCCAGATGAGTCCACGAATCGTCATCATCCGCCTCGCTTGAACTGGTGCACGGCGGCGAGGCTCGCGTCCAGGTTCGGCACGGCGACGGCCATCGACGCCTGATCGACCTGCTTCACGAGATCGCGCACGGCTTGAACCGCTTTCGACGAGGGATCGAAGTAGCGGGCAAGCGCGGCATCGGCGGCTTTCAGGTCGGACTTGAGCGTAGGCTCACTGCGCGAAAGCAGCGAAAGACGCGCGGACAACAGACGCAGCTTCACGTTCTGGCGCACGAAGTAACCCTGATCCGGCGACGTGAGCATGGCGTCCGCATTGTCGATACGCCGCACCGACACGAGACTCGACAACTGCTGCCCGATGCCGCTCGTGATCTGATACCACAGCACCTTCCAGCGCGGCACGCCGGTCGCCGCAGCAATCGACGCGCTGTCACCCGGTTCTGACGCGCGAGCGCGCGCCGGATCGATCGGCGCTTCGCCGGACAGCGGCAAACTATCGATGCGGTCGATCGCCGTATCGAGCTTGATCGCGAGACCCGTGAGGTCGGTGGTCGGCGTGGCCTTGAGCTTGTCCATGTCCTGCGCGACGGCCTTGCGGATCGCCACGACCTGCGGACCGTTCGTGGCGGCCAACCGCGTGTCGGCGCTTTGCAGCGCGAAGAGCGCGAGTTGCACGTTGCCGGTCAATTGCAATTGCTGGCTTGCGCTCGACAGAATCTGCTCGACTTCGGCAACCGTCCAGTCGTCGCGATTGCTCGCGAGGTCCTGATACTGCTGCTGCAACGCCTGGCTGTGCGCCTCGGCGTCATTGAGCTTGCCCTGCAACTGAATGACCTGCGTATTGAGCGCGGCGGTCGAACTCGCGGCTTCGTCGGCCTTGGCGCGCAGTTGCGCGTCTTGCGCGTTGGCCTCTTCGACGCGCTGTGCGAGCGCCTGGTTATTGCGTTCGAACTTGCGGTTGAGCGCATAGCCGCCCGCGCCCGCAGCAATCGCGAGGATAACGATGACGAACCACAACAACACCGTGCCCGCGCCGCCGCGCCGCTTCTGCTGCTCGTAGGGCGTGAAAGGCGTATTGGGCGGAGGCGGTGGCACGTTGGGCTGAGGTGAAGCTTTGTTGGAATCGTTCGAATCAGTCATGCGTGATTGAGCCGTTTGGTGGGCCGGCGCGGCGGCCGGTTGCGTGTCCGGCGATGCATCCGCCGGTGCGGGCTTCGCGTGCGATTCACGTGCTTGATTGGTGTGAGGTTCAGCCTGAATTCCAGCCGATTTGCGCGGGTAAAGCGCATCGACTGCCTGCACGATGCGCTCGTCGCCGGCGCCGGACACCGTCATCCTATCAAAACCCGCTTGCCGCGCGGCCTGCTCGATACGCGGATGCGGGCAGATCACCTGCGCGTGCCGCAGCCGCGTGATCTCGTCGTCGGTGAGATGTTCGCGCGCGAGCTCGTCGAGATTGCGCACGCCTTCGGAACTCGTCAGCAGCCACGCGTGCGGATTGCCCGCGAGCAGCGTGTGGATGCGCTCCCACTTGTGCATGGACGGTTCGGGCAGCACGCGGCGATACGCCGCCGCCTTCTCCACTTGCGCGCCCGCTTCGGTGAGGCGCTCGGCGAGCCACTCGCGCCCGCCATCGCCACGCACGATCAGCACGCGCTTGCCTTCCAGACCGTTCTCGCCGAGCGTGGCTTCGATTGCCGTGTAGAGCGCTTCGGAATCGAAACGCGGATCGGCTTCTTCCGCCGACGGACTGATCACGCGATACGCCGGCGCGCTCACGCCTTGCCGCGCCAGCGCAGCGACGCTGCCCGGACCCACGACGGCCACCGGCACATCCACAGGCCACGGCGCGAAAAGACGGCTGAACGCATGATCGATCGCATTCGGCGAGACGAAAACCACGAGCGCGTAACGTTGCGGCCCGTAGAGTTCGTCGAGGGCCGCGCGCAAAGGAGCGTCGTCGGCGACGGGCGCGATGTCGATGAGCGGAAACTCGAGCGTCTCGAAACCGGCATCGGCGAGAAGCGCGATGAGCGCAGCCGATTGTCCCGCAGGCCGCGTGACGACGATGGTGGCGCGACGCTCGCTCGCCATCAGTGCTTGCCCGCCGTCGAAGGCGGGATCAGGTCGGGATTGGCCGCGTCGTTGCCGGGGCTTCGGTTCGGCCCGTCCGGGTGGCTGATGGTGGTCAGCGCATTGACGATCTCCATGGCGCCCTGCGCTTCGAGATCCGCCGATACGCGCAAACCCAGTTCGAGCGCGGCGGCGAGATCGGGCGTGGCGATGCGTTCCTCCGCGTTCAAGACGCGCGTGCCATCCGGCGTCGAGACCGCGCCGCGCAAGTACAGCGAATCGTTCTCCCAATGCGCGTAAGCGGCCAACGGCACTTCACAGCTGCCACCAAGCGCACGCGACACGGCGCGCTCCGCTTCGACGGCAAGCGCGGTCGCTTCGTGATGCAAGGGCGCGAGCCACGCGACGAGATCGGCGCGATCCGCACGAATCTCGATGCCGAGCGCACCCTGCCCCGCCGCCGGCAGACTGTCGGTTTCATCCAGATACGCGCGGATGCGTCCTTCGAGACCAAGCCGTATCAGACCGGCCGCCGCGAGAATGATGGCCGCGTATTCGCCGCGATCCAGCTTGCCAAGGCGCGTGTCGAGATTGCCGCGCAGCGGCCGCACTTCGAGATGCGGATAGCGCGCGCGGATCATGGCTTCGCGGCGCAGGCTCGAGGTTCCGACCACGCTGCCCGCCGGCAAGGCAGCGAGCGAATCGAAGTGCGAAGAGACGAACGCATCGCGCGGATCTTCACGTTCGAGAATCGCGCTGAGTGCGAAGCCTTCGGGGAGTTGCATCGGCACGTCTTTGAGCGAATGAACCGCGAGATCGGCGCGGCCGTCGGCGAGCGCGGCTTCCAGTTCCTTGACGAACAAACCCTTGCCGCCGACCTTCGATAACGTGCGATCGAGAATCTGATCGCCGCGCGTCGTCATTCCGAGAATTTTGACGTCGCAAGATGGATATAATTTGTGCAGCGCACACTGCACGTGCTCGGCTTGCCACATCGCCAGCCGGCTTTCCCGCGAAACGATTGTGAGGCTCGCGGGCGGTGTCGTTGAATGCGTCTCGGAATTCATTGAAGCTCGATCGAATGACGGGATGGATAAATAGACATTAGCTAACAATGGTAGCACGCAGGCCAGGGTCGACCTGAAGACACGCGGCGCGCCAGAGCCTTAGTCCGCGCGCCTTTCGAAGCGTTCAGCACGCGTTCCGGTAGCGGAAGGCAAAGCGGCTGCGGCGCGGTTGCGGCAGCTTCGCGCCGCACCTCGCGCGGCTGTGCAGAACTCGTTTCGTCGGTGATTTCGTCGCGTTACCCTGACTGCGCAGCTTCTGAGGAGAACCCGACGTGACGACTTCCGGATCGGCCCGCCCCGCGCGCCGCAACGCTCTATCGCCTGACTCTTCCGCCGACGCATCGAGCGCGGCCCATGCAACCGGCGCCTCATCGTCAGCGATGCCAACGTCAGCGACGCCAATCATTCGCACGACGAAAGCGGCCACTGCCGTGAAGGCATCGAAGGCGAGCGTGGCTCCAAAGGCCGCGCCGGTTCCCAAGAAGGCGAGCGTCAAAACGGCCATCAATGGCGCCGAACGGCCGAAGCCGACCAGCCGCACGCGCGACGACAAGGACCGTCCGCTCTTCGAAGACATCCGCTATCTTGGCCGCCTGCTCGGCGACGTGTTGCGCGAACAGGAAGGCGACGCCGTCTTCGACCTCGTCGAAGCCATTCGTCAGACCGCCGTCAAATTTCGCCGCGAGGACGACAACGAAGCGTCGCAAGCGCTGGAAAAGCGTCTGCGTGCTTTATCGCCGGAACAGACGGTCAGCGTGGTGCGCGCATTCAGCTATTTCTCGCATCTGGCGAATATCGCGGAAGACCGGCATCACAATCGGCGGCGGCGGATTCACGCGCTCGCCGGTTCGACTTCGCAGCCGGGCACCATCGCCTACGCCATCGAGCGCATGCGCGAGCAGTCCAACGTCAGCAAAACACGCAAGGTGCTGGAAAAGTTCTTCGATGCCGCGCTCATCGTGCCCGTGCTCACCGCGCATCCGACGGAAGTGTCGCGAAAGAGCATTCTCGATGCGCAACACGACATCGCGCGCCTGCTTGCCGAACGCGATCAGGAACTGACAGCGCGCGAACGCGCGCACAACGAAGCCGTCCTGCGGGCGCGCGTGACCTCGCTCTGGCAAACGCGCATGTTGCGCGAGTCGCGCCTTTCGGTCGCCGATGAAATCGAGAACGCGCTTTCGTACTATCGCGCGACTTTTCTGGAGGAAATTCCCGCGCTTTACGCCGATATCGAGGAAGCGCTCGCTGAACACGGCCTGCCCGCGCGGCTGCCGCCGTTCTTCCAGATGGGAAGCTGGATTGGCGGCGACCGCGACGGCAATCCGAACGTCACCGCCGCCACGCTGGAAAACGCCATCACGCGGCAAGCGACGGTCATCTTCGAACACTATCTGGAACAGGTGCACAAGCTCGGCGCGGAGTTGTCCGTGTCGAATCTGCTCGCCGGATCGAGCGAAGCCTTGCAGGCGCTCGCGGAAGCCTCGCCGGACCAGTCGCCGCATCGCACGGACGAACCATATAGGCGCGCGCTGATCGGCATCTATACGCGGATCGCGGCGAGCGCGCGCGTGCGGCTGGGTGAAGGCGTGGTCGCGGTGCGCAGCGCGGGACGCGGCGCGGCGCCAATTCGCGCGACGCCTTATGGCGATAGCTCGGAATTCACGCGCGATCTTCATGTGCTGATCGACTCGCTCGCGCAACATCATGGCGGCTCGCTTGCGCTGCTGCGGCTCGCGCCGCTCACGCGCGCTTCGGAAGTGTTCGGCTTTCACCTGGCGAGCATCGACTTGCGGCAGAGCTCGGATATCCACGAAGCGGTGATCGCGGAGTTGCTTTCGCGCGCGGGCGTCGAGGCCGACTATGCGGCGCTTTTCGAGGAAGACAAGCGCGCCGTGTTGCTCAGGGAACTTGCGCAGCCGCGTCCGCTGCGTCTTCCTTATGCCGATTACTCCGATCTCGCGAAGAGCGAACTCGGCGTGCTCGAAGGCGCACGCGTGACGCGCGAGAAGTTCGGCAAGCGCGCGGTGCGCAACTACATCATCTCGCACACGGAGACCGTGAGCGACTTGCTCGAAGTCATGTTGCTGCAGAAGGAAACCGGCGTGCTGCACGGTTGCCTCGGCAGCAAGGACAATCCCGCGCGCGATGGCGTGATGGTGATTCCGCTCTTCGAGACCATCGCCGACTTGCGCAATGCGCCGGTCATCATGGGCGAGTTCTTCAAGCTGCCGGGCATCGACGCGCTCATCGAAAATCAGGGCAACGAGCAGGAAGTCATGCTCGGCTATTCGGACAGCAACAAGGACGGCGGCTTCTTGACGTCCAACTGGGAGCTGTATCGCGCGGAACTGGCGCTCGTCGCGCTGTTCAAGCAACGCGGCACGACCTTGCGTCTGTTCCACGGCCGGGGCGGCACGGTGGGACGCGGCGGCGGCCCGACCTATCAGGCGATTCTGTCGCAGCCGCCCGGCACGGTCGATGGGCAAATCCGTCTCACCGAGCAAGGCGAAGTCATTTCGAGTAAGTTCGGCAATCCGGAAATCGGGCGGCGCAATCTGGAAACGGTGGTGGCGGCGACGCTCGAGGCATCGCTTCTGCCGCACGAGAACGCGCCCGCGCAATTGCCGCTATTCGAAGCGACGATGCAAACGCTCTCCGATTCCGCGATGGCCGCGTACCGCGCGCTCGTGTACGAAACTCCCGGCTTCACCGATTACTTCTTCGCCTCGACGCCGATCGCCGAGATTGCCGAACTGAACATCGGCAGCCGGCCGGCATCGCGCAAGCTGCAGGACCCGAAGCAACGCAAGATCGAAGATTTGCGCGCCATTCCGTGGGGCTTTTCGTGGGGCCAATGCCGCCTGCTGCTGACGGGCTGGTTCGGCTTCGGCAGCGCGGTGACGGCTTATCTCGATTCGGCCGACTCGGACGCGGAACGCGCGAAGCGCCTCGGCACCTTGCGCAAGATGCACAAGACGTGGCCGTTCTTCACGAATCTGCTTTCGAACATGGATATGGTGCTCGCGAAGACCGATCTCGCGGTGGCGTCGCGTTATGCGCAGCTCGTCGCGGACAAGAAGCTCAGGAAGCGCGTGTTCGATCGCATCGTCGCGGAGCACGAGCGGACCGGCAACGTGCTCGCGGAAATCACCGGCAAGGGCGAGCGCCTCGCTGACAATCCGCTGCTCGCGCGCTCGATCAAGAACCGTTTTCCGTACCTCGATCCGCTCAATCACTTGCAGGTGGAACTGCTCAAGCGGCATCGCGCGGGCGATCAAAACGTGCGGCTGCGGCGCGGGATTCATTTGACGATCAACGGGATTGCGGCGGGCCTGCGTAATACGGGTTGATCGATGCGCCCCGCAACGGGCATTGCATCTTTCACGTGCCACGAATCACGCCATATGTTCGTGGCACGTTTGTTTAAGTAGCCCTTGCGGCATTCGAGCGGCGCTCAGTCGCGCCGCTTGCCTTCGATCATCAACGCATCCAGCTCGAACGAGAAGTCGTCGCCGGCCTTGAAGTATTCGCGCACTTCGTCGGGCGCGGCGGCCCACATCGATTTGATCGCCGTCACGCGTTCGGGCGGCGTTCTCATGCGTGTCACCCACGAATCGAATTCCAGGCCGATACGCCAGCGCTCGGTCACGTTCGCGTCGAAGCCGGCGGTATCGAGCATGGCGATCCACTCGTCGGCGCGATAGTCGCGGATATGCGATGCATCGCGCAACAGTTCGATTGCCTGAATGTGCGTGTCGTACAGCGGATCGTCGGCGCCCGCGATATCGATGAATTTCAGCCGGCCGCCCGGCTTGAGCACGCGCCGCACTTCGGCCAGCGCGCGCGGCACGTCGCGCCAGTGATGCGCGCTCATGCGGCTCACCACCCAGTCGAACGAGGCGTCGGCGAATGGCAGCGACTCGGCGGCGCCCTGTTGCGTGCGGATCGTGGCAAGGCCGCGTTCCTTCGCGGCGGCATCGACCGTGGCGAGCATTTGCGGGGCGATGTCGTACGCCACGACCTCGCGCACGTGCGGCGCCACCGCGAAACTCGCGTGACCCGCGCCGCATCCCATGTCCAGCACGGTCGCGTTGCCGCACGTCGCGGCAAAAGTCGCGGCGAGATTTTGCAGATCGGCGCCGCTCGCGTGAACCTGGCTCGTGAGATAGGCGGCGGCGGTGCTGCCGAACGCATCGGCTACCTGGTCGTGGTGTTTCATCGGTATGGCTCCGGAATGTTCTTGGGGACGCCGGGCGGTTCCTGAGCCGCCCGGCCTGCCGCTACAATAGAGCCCGCCTTGTACCAGTACAAGTGGACTGTTTATTCTGGTATCGACATTACCCGCCACGCCTCATGAAAACGATCCCGAAGACCGAATCCAGAGAAGCTGTCGATATCCCCGCACGCGCGCTCGGCGAATTCATCCGGGCGCATCGTGAACGGCTTTCGCCGCAGTCCGTCGGTTTGCCGCCGGGGCCGCGCCGCCGCACGCCGGGGCTGCGCCGCGAGGAAGTCGCCGCGTTGTGCGGCGTCAGCCCGACCTGGTACACGTGGATCGAGCAGGGCCGGCCGGTTTCCGCCTCGGCGGATGCGCTCGCGCGTATCGCCGTCGCATTGCAGTTGTCGCGGGCCGAACGCGCGTATCTCTTCGAACTGGCCGAGGAACGCGATCCCGCCGAGCCCGATCCCACCGCGCAGGACGTGCCCGCCGCGCTCTTGCAGAGCGTCGGGCTGATCGGCGCGCCGGCCTACGTGCTCGACCGCCAGTGGAATGCGCTGCGCTGGAACGCGCACGCGTCGGAACTGTTCGTCGGCTGGCTCGATGGCGAACACGACCGCAACTTGCTCGCCTACACGTTCACCTCGCCGGTGGCGCGCGCGTTGATCGTCGATTGGGACACGCGCGCGCGCCGTCTTGCCGCCGAGTTTCGCGCCGATTCCATCCGTCACCTCAACGACGCGCCCACGCGCACGCTGATCGACACGCTCGGCGCCGCCAGCGATGCCTTCGCGCGCTACTGGGCGTCGCAGGACGTGTTCGAGCGCGAAGGCGGCGAACGCGCGTTCGATCACCCGTCGCGCGGACGACTCGTGTTCAACCAGATCACCTTCAAGCCCGCGCATCGCGAAGATCTGAAGCTCGTGATCCTCGTCGGCAACGACTGAGGCAGCAGGCGCCGAATGTTAAAATCTTCGACTTCCGGCTTGCCGCTTTAGCCGCCTCATTCGCCTCAACCGCCAATCACATCACCATGACGTCCCAACTGCACAAAAAAGGCGAAGCCTGGTCGGCTCGCTTCTCCGAGCCCATGTCGGATCTCGTCAAACGCTATACGTCGTCGGTGTTCTTCGACAAGCGGCTCGCTCTCGTCGACATTCAAGGCTCGCTCGCGCACGCGTCGATGCTTGCGGCGCAGAAGATCATCGGCGCGGACGACCTTGCCGCCATCGAGCGCGGCATGGCGCAGATCAAGGGCGAAATCGAGCGCGGCGAGTTCGAGTGGAAGCTGGACCTGGAAGACGTGCACCTGAACATCGAGGCGCGGCTGACCGCGTTGATCGGCGACGCCGGCAAGCGCCTGCACACCGGCCGCTCGCGCAACGATCAGGTCGCAACCGACATTCGCCTGTGGCTGCGCGGCGAGATCGACCGTATCGGTGAACTGTTGAAGGACCTGCGAAGCGCGCTCATCGACATGGCCGAGAAGCACGCCGACACCATCATGCCGGGCTTCACGCATTTGCAGGTGGCGCAGCCCGTGACCTTCGGGCATCACCTGCTCGCTTATGTCGAAATGTTCTCGCGCGACGCCGAGCGCATGCGCGACTGCCGCACGCGCGTGAACCGCCTGCCGTTGGGTGCGGCGGCGCTCGCGGGCACGAGTTATCCGATCGACCGTCACGCGGTGGCGAAGACGCTCGGCTTCGATGGCATCTGCGCGAATTCGCTCGATGCCGTCTCCGACCGCGACTTCGCCATCGAATTCACGGCGGCCGCCGCGCTCGTCATGACGCACGTCTCGCGCTTTTCCGAAGAACTCGTGTTGTGGATGAGTCCGCGCGTCGGTTTCATCGATCTCGCGGATCGTTTCTGCACCGGCTCGTCGATCATGCCGCAAAAGAAAAACCCCGACGTGCCCGAGCTCGCGCGCGGCAAGACAGGCCGCGTGAACGGTCATTTGATGGCGCTGCTCACGCTGATGAAAGGCCAGCCCCTCGCTTATAACAAGGACAATCAGGAAGACAAGGAGCCGCTTTTCGATACCGTCGATACGGTCGCCGACACATTGCGCATTTTCGCGGAAATGGCGGCGGGCATTACCGTCAAGCCGCAGGCCATGCGCGCGGCCGCGCTGCAAGGTTTCTCGACGGCCACCGATCTCGCGGACTATCTCGTGAAGCGTGGCCTGCCCTTTCGCGACGCACACGAAGCCGTGGCGCATGCGGTGCGCATCTGCGTGGATCGCGAATGCGATATCGCCGATTTGTCGCTCGATGAAATGAAGCAGGAACTGGCGAACGTCGCGCATCTGATTGGCGACGATGTCTTCGAATATCTCACGCTCGAAGGTTCGGTCGCGAGCCGCGATCATGCGGGCGGCACCGCGCCGGATCAGGTGCGTGCGGCCGCCAAGGCGGCGCGTGCGGCGCTTGGCTGATCGAGCCGGACCATGCTTCGAATCGGACCCATTCGTGGGTCCATTTTTTTTGGAACGCCGGTTTTTATCACGCCGTGCGAAACACTGCATGGTTCAAATGCACGCATGAAATGGGAGCGAACCTATCCGCCTTGGCGTAGCCCGCAAGCATGATGAGAGACACTTTTTTGCCTTCGGGAATCATCATGCACAAGCGCAATTTTCGCAGTACCGCATTGGCTGCGCTCGTTGCGGCGGAAGCGCTTTCCGGCACGTCCGCCTCATATGCCGAGCGCAAAAGCTCACAACTAGAAGTCACGTTGACCATCCACAATGCCTGCTCGATCGTCAGCGGTTCGGAAACGGCAGATCCGATTGAGATGCTTTCCGGTGCGAATGCCCGAACGTCCATCAAGGTGGATTGCACGGGAAAACAAACGCCCTACGGCGTTTCCGTCATGAGCGAACTGCATGCAAGCACCGCCGTCTCCGGGCAAGCAACAGCACAGGCCGCGACTGCCGCTTACGGCGATGCTCGAAAGACGATCGGCGTTGCCGCGGAACCGCAATCGTCGGCGATAAACTCCGAGACCACGCCGTTGGTCAAGTTCGTGACCGTCGAGTTTTGATATTCGCGGGGCGCCAATCTACGCACGACACGACTTGCAAGGCAACGCTCGATTCATTGGAAAGCGATGCAATGCAGGTCGAGTGTTTTGCCCTTCACGCTTCAGATGCCCAACAATCCCGATTTGAATTCACAAAGATAAAACGACGGGTCTCGGGTGTTCATCCCACTTCACCACATCTGCTTCATCGTCTTCCCGACTGAAGGCATCTGCTGAACGGTGCAGCTTTCTTTGTAACGCAAGCATCGCCATGATTCGAGATTGCATTCGCAGTTTCGCCTGGATCGTTCGTATTTGCTTCGCTTCTCTCAACGAGTTCCTTGAACGAATCGACGTCATTCTCACAAGAAAAAAACGTCAAGGAAAACATGCTCCGTCTACCCTTAAAAATTTTTCCGTAGGAAACCTAATATCCGATTTTCGGCTTGCCTCGCCTTGGTCGCTGGATTATCAATGATCGCACAAGCCCTATAAGAGAGGGTTTGACGACAGTTCAGTCAGCGCAAATGAGTCGCGGATCGAAACGAACCAAACAAACCGAGTAAGGAGGCCGTTCTCATGAATCGCCTTGGCATGAAGTCGAAGACTACTGCGCTGACGCTGGCTGCGCTCGTCGCTTATTCAATCAATGCGTTGGGCGCCGAATGGCAGGAAGGTGCGACCTACGCGGCGGGCGCGACCGTCACCTACAACGGGCGCACATACCAGGCTCTTCAGGCGCATACGGCTTATCCAGGCGCTGGGTGGACTCCGGCCAGCACGCCGACCTTATGGCGCGATGTGAGCGCGGCTACGCCTACGCCAGCACCATCGCCCACGCCTGCGCCGACACCCGCTCCGACTCCTGCGCCAACTCCCGTACCAACCCCGACGCCGACTCCAACGCCAACACCCTCTCCCACTCCGACACCTTCGGCTTGCTTCGCTGCGTGGTCGGCATCGCAGGTTTATGCACAGACAGGTACGCGCGTCACGGCCAATGGACGCAATTACAGAAACAAGTGGTGGACCCAAGGCGACAACCCGACGCAGTCCGGACAATACGGCGTATGGGAAGACATAGGCGCATGCTCGGGAAGTCCGACGCCGACACCGGCGCCAACGCCAGTTCCAACGCCAACACCAACGCCGGTTCCGACTCCAACGCCAACACCAACACCGGTTCCGACTCCAACGCCGACACCGACACCGACACCAACGCCGGTTCCAACACCAGCACCAACACCGGTCCCGACTCCTACGCCGGCACCCGTGCCGACACCGGTCCCGACGCCTACGCCGGCACCTACGCCGGCACCTACGCCTACACCCACGCCAGCACCAACGCCCGCCCCCGCTCCCGCCGGCGCGCGTGAAGTCGGCGCGTACTTCGCGCAATGGGGAATCTACGACCGCAACTACAAGGTCAAGGATGTCGACACATCGGGCTCGGCGAAGTTGCTCACGTTTATCAACTACGCATTCGGCAACGTTTATCAAAAGAACGGCGGCTACGAGTGCGGCATCATCAACAAGGCAGAACCGGGTGCGACCAACGAGAACGCCCCGGACGCAGGCACCGGCGGCGATGCCTGGGCCGACTATCAAAAAGGCTTCTCGGCGAACGAATCGGTCAACGGCAAGAGCGATGCATGGGACTGGCCCTATGGCGATCCACGTCAGGGCAAGTCCGGTCCGCTCAAGGGTAACTTCAATCAGCTCAAGCTATTGAAGGACAAGTACCCCAATGTGCGCATGATCATTTCGCTCGGCGGATGGACCTGGTCGAAGTGGTTCAGCAAGGCCAGCGCTACCGATGCGCTGCGCAAGCAGCTCGTCTCGTCGTGCATCGATGTCTATATCAAGGGCAACGTGCCCTTCGATGCTGCCTCGAACGCGGGCGGAGATGGCGTCGCAGCGAACGTGTTCGACGGCATCGACATCGACTGGGAATTTCCCGGCGGCGGCGGTCAGCCCTACAACACGTACGACGTCAAGGACAAGGAGAACTACACGCTTCTCCTGACGGAATTCCGCAAGCAACTCGACGCCATGGGCGCGCAAAACGGCAAACGCTATCTGCTGACGGTCGCCATCGGCGCGGGTGGCGACAAGATCGCCAGCACCAACCCGGGCGACTACAGCAAGCCGCTCGACTGGATCAACGTGATGACTTACGACTATCACGGCGGATGGGAAAGCACCGGCCCGACGGACTTCCAGTCGCATTTGTATCCGGACCCGGCCAGCCCGAACATGGCGGGCGCTCCCGGCAACACCTATTACACCGATGCCGCCATCCAGGCCTTGCTGAAAGCGGGAGTGCCGTCGTCGAAGATCGTTCTCGGCATTCCGTTGTATGGGCGCGGCTGGACCGGCGTCACGCCGGGACCGAAGGGAGACGGGCTCTATCAGAAAGCCACCAAGACAGCGCCCGGGAAGTACGAGGCCGGCATCCAGGACTACCGGCTCTTGAAGAGCGCCGCAGGCACGGTGTACGAGCATCCGGTGACGAAGCAGTCGTACAAGTTCGACGGCACGACTTTCTGGTCCTACGACTCGCCCACCACGATCCGCGTCAAGAACGCCTACGTGAAGCAGTTCAGTCTGCGCGGTGTCTTCGGCTGGGAGCTGGACGGCGACGCCGCCAACGCGGAACTGCTGAGCGTCATGAGCGAAGTCAACAAGTGATCGGCCGCGCGACTGCGCCCGGTGCGTGACGCCGGGCGCAGACGATGCGCAGTGCAATGAATCGGGGGCAGCCATGCAGGATCGATTGACGAATGCCGCGTTCTCGACGGCCGCTGTGTCGAAAACGAAACTCTCCCGGCACAATCTCGGCTGGCGCGGGCGCGGCTTTACCTTGCTCGAGTTGCTGGTGGTGCTGCTCATCATCGCGCTCCTGGCGGGCTATGTCGGCCCGAAGCTCTTCGGTGAAGTCGGCAAGGCGCGCTCCAAGACAGCGGCGACGCAGATCAAGGGTATCGAAGACGCGCTCGATCGATACCGTCTGGACACCGGCCACTTTCCCGGCACCGACGCCGGACTTCAGGCGTTGATGAGCAACGTCGGCAACACCTCGGGCTGGGAAGGTCCGTACATGAGCAGCGCCATTCCGAACGATCCGTGGGGCAAGCCGTACGTCTACCGCTCGCCCGGCGAGAACGGCAAGGACTACGACCTCATGACCTACGGCGCCGACGGCAAGCCCGGCGGTTCGGGCGAGGACGCGGACATCATCGGCAAATGATGGATTCGGCGGCAGTCATGCGATATCGCGTGCGGGTCGAGTCCGACGGCGGCCAGCAGGAACTGGAGCTCGATGCAGCGGACGAAACGCAACTTCGGCAGAACATGGCCGACATGGGTTTGTCGCTGATCGAAGCGACACCCGTGGAAAAGAAGTCGCGCGGTCTCTCGTTGCGCAAGCCCGTATTCGAGCGCGCGCTCTTTACGCAGGAACTGATCGCGCTTCTGGAAGCGGGCCTGAGTCTCGTCGAAACGGTCGAGACGTTGCGCGACAAAAGCAAGGAAGGCCTCAACCGGACGGTGCTGCAAGGCATCGTCACCGCGCTTTACGAAGGCGAGCCGTTGTCGCGGGCGCTCGAGCGTCAAACCGAACATTTCCCGCCGCTGTATGTCGCGACCGTGGCATCGGCGGAACAGACGGGGCATCTTTCCGAGGCGCTCAAGCGCTATCACCACTACGACGCGCGGCTCGCGGCGGTGCGCAAGAAAGTGGTGTCGGCCATGGTGTATCCGTCCATCGTGATCGCCACGGGCGCGTTCATCATCCTGTTCCTCGCGTTCTACGTGATTCCGAAGTTCAGCCAGGTGTTCGCGTCGATGAAAGACATTCCCTTCTCCGCCCGCATGATGCTCGCCTGGGGCAACCTCGTCGCCGAGCACGGCGGCGTGCTGCTCGCGGGCATCGTGGCCGCGCTCGCCGGCGCGATCATGGCGCTGCGCAACGAGAAGGTGCGCGGCAGATTGTTCGGCGCGGTGCTGCGCCTGCCCAAGCTCGCTGATTACCAACGGCTCTTCGCCCTGACACGGTTTTACCGGACGCTCGGCCTGTTGCTCGCGGGCGGCATGTCGATGGTCGCGGCGCTCGAACTCTCCGCGCAACTGCTGCCTTCGCTGATGCAGTCCGCGCTTGCGCGCGCGCTCGACGAAGTGCGCGCGGGCAAGTCGCTGTCCGGCGCGTTGCCGGCCGCGAATCTCACGACGCCGGTGGCCGAGCGGCTGATCCGCGTCGGCGAGCAGAGCGGCGAGCTGGCCGGCATGGTGACGCGCTCGGCCGAATTCTGCGACGAGGAACTCGACCGCGCGATCGACACGCTGATGCGCGTGGTCGAGCCGGTGCTGATGCTGGTGGTGGGCGGCATCGTCGGGACGATCATCTTTCTGCTCTATATGCCGATTTTTCAGTTGGCCGGAAGCGTGGGATAAGACATGGAACAGACCACCGATACGCCCGCGAAGGCGAACCCCGTGCGCGACCCGCGCCCGAAGCAGCAGCAGTTCTGGGACGAAGCGGAACACGACGGCGCCGACTATCTGAAGAAGGTCACGCAGACCATCGGCCTGCGCGGCTTCGACGCCACCGCGCTCGAAACGCTCGAACCGCGCTTCGACCTCCTGCCGTTCGGCGAAGCCATGTCGCGCCGCTGCCTGCTTGCCGCCGACAGCGACGCGCGCCTGTGGTTCGTGCTTGCCGATCCATTCGATCCGCCGCTGCGTGCCTGGGCGATGCAGCGCGTTAAGAAGCCATTCGCGTTCGCCTTCTGCGTGCCGGGCGAGCTCATGGCGTACCTCGCGCTGCACGAGTCCGCGCATCAGGCGCTCACGCAGGTCAATGTCGACAGCAAGACCGGCAACGCCGCCGCGGCGGGCGTGGAGATCACGCTCGCCACGCTTTCGGCGGACGTGCATCCCGTCATCCGGCTCGTGAATTCGTCGCTGTACGACGCGCTCAGGGCGCGCGCCTCGGACATCCATATCGAGAGCACCGCGACGGGCCTCGTCATCAAATACCGCATCGACGGCGTGCTGCAGGAAACGGCGTCCGCGCCCGGCACCGATGTCGCGGAGCAAGTGCTCTCGCGGCTCAAGGTCATGGCGGAGCTCGATATCGGCGAGCGGCGCATTCCGCAAGACGGCCGCTTCAAGGCGTTCATCAATCAGCGCGAGATCGATTTTCGTGTGTCGATCATGCCGTCGATTCACGGCGAGGACGCGGTGCTGCGCGTGCTCGACAAGCAGCGCGGCGATGCAAACAGCACGACGCTGCGTCTGGACGGACTCGGACACGACCCGGACACGGTAGCGTCGATTCGCTCGATCGCGCGCGAGCCCTACGGCCTGTTGCTCGTGACGGGCCCGACCGGTTCGGGCAAGTCGACCACACTCTACGCCACGCTCACCGAAATCAACACGGGCGACGAGAAGATCATCACGATCGAAGACCCCGTCGAATACGAACTCGCGGGCGTGCTGCAGATTCCGATCAACGACAAGAAAGGACTCACCTTCGCGCGCGGCCTGCGTTCGATCTTGCGGCACGATCCCGACAAGATTCTCGTGGGCGAGATCCGCGACGGCGAAACCGCTGGCATCGCCGTGCAGGCCGCGCTCACGGGACACCTGGTCCTGACCTCGGTGCACGCGAACAATGTGTTCTCCGTGCTGGATCGCTTCCTTCACATGGGCGTCGACATGCACAGCTTCGTCGATGCGCTGCTCGGCGCCGTCGCGCAACGGCTCATGCGCAAGAACTGTCCGCATTGCGTGCGCGACGACGAGGTGCCCGACGACGCCACGCTGCTTGCCTCCGCGCTCACGCGCGAGCAGGTCGCGCATTGGCGCTTTCGCCGTGGCGCGGGCTGCGAGGCATGTCGCCGGACGGGCTATCTCGGGCGTCAGCCGATTGCGGAAGTGCTGCGCATGAACGACGCGATCAAGCAGTGCTTCGTGGAACGGCGGCCGTTGATCGAACTGAAGCAACTCGCGAATCGAAGCGGTTTCGTGCCGATTCGCCAGATCGCCCTGCGCGCGGTCGCGGATGGCCGCACGACGCTCGCGGAAGTCAATCGCGTCACGATCGTCGAACCGGCCTAGCGGAGACGGAACATGTCACGTTGGTCGGATCTGGTCGGAGCGATGAGCGCCGTCGCGAAGCGCCCTTCGAGGCGCACGGGCCCGGCCCGCGCGGGCGCTTTCATGCCGCGCGTGACGCTATGGGTCGATGGCGAACGCGTGCGAGAGTCCGGCGTCGCGAGCAACGTGAATACCGAAGCCCTTACGACGCCGGGCGACACGGCGGCCGCGCTCAAGGCCATCGAGGCGCTCGCGCCGAAGCCCGCGCGACCTGGGCTGCACGGCCTGCGCGTGGTCGTCGGCGCGCCGTTCGTGCGCTATTACGCGCTGCCGTGGCGGCCGCATCCCAAGCCGGAGCAATGGGTGTCGATGGCGCGCATGCAGGCCGTGCAGGCGGGCGCGGGCGCCGAGCCGTGGCGCTTCGCAGTCACCGATGGCGCGTGGCAACAAGCCCGCCTCGCCGCCGCGATGCCCGAGGCGCTGTGCGCGGGCATCGAGCGCTTATGCAAGACGCGACGGCTGCAATTGCTCGGTATCGAGCCGGGCTTTACCTTCTCCATGCAAAAGCATGCGCGGCACATTCGCGACGGCAACATCGCCGTCGTGGAACTGGAGCAGGCGGCAAGCGGCGCGGCCATCGCGCATATCGGCTTGCGGCGCGGCGGCGGCTGGAGCGGCTTCATCGCGCTGCCGGTGGCGGGCCCGCTCGACGACGTGCTGCGCGACGCCTTCGTGCTCGCCGCCACCGAGCCGCCCGAGCGCTGTTACGCCATCGGGCCGGGCGCAGCCGATCGCTGGGTCGCGGATGCAACGCTCGTCGAATGGCTTGCCGCGCCATGGGAGGCTTCGCCATGAAAGCGCCCGCCATCGACCTGCATCGGGCCAATCGTCCGGGCGTGGCGACCGGGCTGATTGCGCTCGCCCTCGGCGTCGTCGTGCTGTTCGTGACGATGCAGTATCGCGACAAACTCAAGGAGCAAGGCGCCGCGCTCGATGAACGCGAAGCGTCGGTCGCGCAGGAGGAGAAACGCTTCGAGCGCATTGGCCGGGCGCATCGCGGCACGCGCAATCCCCGCGCGGACGCCTTGATGGCGCAGCAGCGCTATGCGGCGGAACCGGCGCGCAGTCTGATCGAAGGCGGTTGGCAACCGAATATCGCGATGCTCTCGCTCGATATCGTGACCGCATCGCGCACCATCAACATGCAGTTCGAGACGCGCTCGGCGCAGGAAGCGATCTCCTATGCGGACTGGCTGCAGGCGCAGCCCGCCGCCGAAAGCGTCTCGATCAAGCGGCAGAGCGAGAAGCCGGGGCCGCCTGTCAAAACCGTGGAAACCGCGCTTCAGGTGACGTGGCGCCCATTCGCGACGCAGGCGGCAACGGGCGCGTCGGCGCCGGATGTGGCCGCGTTTTCCGCCGGAGGTTCCAGATGAGCCGCTGGCTTTGGGAACTGCGCCGCGCGCAGTGGCGGCTTGGCACCTTCGGGCTCTTTGCGCTACTGCTCCTGAGCAGCGCGGCGATCATCGCGCTGGTCGAGATCTTGCCGCTTCGCAACGACATCGCCGCACGCGAGCTCGATCTCGATGCGCGCACCGCGAAGCTGAAACAACCTCCGCCGCCCATGCCGGACGAAGCCGTGGCGCCGACGAGTCCGGAGCAGCGTTACTTCGTTTTCCTGCACAGCCTGCACGCGATCGCCGCGAAGAACGGTATCTCGATGCCGCAAATCACGTATCAGATGGCCGCGCAGGACAAGGATTCGCCCTCCCGCCGCTTTGTCGTCGAGACGTCGTTTTCGAGTCAGTATCTGCAATTTCGTACTTTCTTCTCCGAGTTGCGGACCTTGCCGGGCATTCGCTGCGAGCGGCTCACGCTGTCGCGGCCGAATATCGGCGTGACCGATCTCGAAGTTCGGCTGCAATGTTCGTTCGTCGTGGAGGCGGCCAAGTGAAGCCGCTCGATATGCGAACCCTGAGAATCTCGTGGCCGATAAGCGGGCTGCTCGTCGTGACGCTCGGCTTGATCTTGTTCGTGTGGTTTCGCGGGGCGCCCGACGACGAGGCGGATCGTCCTCCGGCGGTGGCCACGAAGGAGCGAGTTTCACGAGCGAGCGCGCCTGCACCGGCAAGTGCGCCGCAAGCCAACGCCGCGCCGGATACCCGCGTTGCCGCCGTGAACATCTTCCCCATGCAGAACTGGCAGCCGCCACCGCCGCCGCCTCCGCCGCCCGAATCCATCAAGCCGCCGCCACCGCCGCCCTTGCCGCCCTTGCCTTTCGTCGTCCGTTCGCTGTGGCTGGACCAGCAAGGCATCTTCTACGTCGTTCTGAGCGGCACCGGACGCGAGTTCCCGCTTTGCATCAACTGCAAGAAAACGGGTTTCCTGCGTAAGGGCGATGTGCTTCTCAACGCCTACAAGATCGAGGACATCAACCGTAAAGAAGTGAGGTTCATGTACTTGCCGTTGAAGCGCCGACAAACGCTGTCGCTCGGAGAACTGAAATGAGCCGGCTCAAAGACATTACGGTCTGGGTCCTGATTCCGCTATTGACGGCGTGCGCGGGCGAGATGCATCGCAAGGATCTGCAGAACCGTCTGGGGACCATGCCGCCCGACGCGCAGCTCGAATTGCTCGCGCAGCAGAGCGCGCAGTATCCCGACGACCTGGAAATCTACAACTGGTATGTGAGCCTGCGTCGCAAGGTTTCGTTGGAGTACTTGCAGCGCGCAAGTGTCGCGTACCGCGCGGGAGATTCGGCCCAGGCGATCGCGTGGGCGAAGAAGGCTCAGGCCGCCGCGCCCGGCGACGACGGGCCGCGCGAGATGATTGCGTGGATCGAGAAGCAGGCGCCCATCGACACCGCCGTGCAATACGCCGAAACGATCTATCAGGATCAACCGGACCAGGCGATGGCGATTCTCAACGACGTGCTCTCGAAACAGCCCGACAACGCGCGCGCCATCCGTCTGCGCGACCTGCTGCTCGCGCCCAAGGGACAAGACCTCGAACCGAAGCTCAACAAGGACCTCAATCAGCCGATCACGGTGCAGTTCCGGGATCAGCCGCTTATCAGTATCTTCGAGCTGATGTCGAACATTACCGGACTGAACTTCACCTTCGACCGCGAAGTGCAGGCCGCCGCGCCGACGACCATCTTCGCGAGCAACACGCCCGTCAAGCAAGTGATGACGATGGTCCTGCAGGCGAACCAGCTCGCGAGCAAGGTGGTGAGCGGCAACTCGATCCTGATCTACCCGAAGCGGCCCGACAAGGAAACGGAATACAAGGACCTCGTCGTGCGCACGTTCTATCTGCAGAACTCGCAGGCGGCGCAGGTGCTCGCGGCGGTCAAGCAGATGGTCAAGACGCGCGATGCCGTGCTCGACGAACGCACCAACGCGATCATCATGCGCGACGCGCCGGACACCATCAAGGTCGCGGAGCGGATCATCCGCGCGCTCGACGTGACGCCCGCGGAAGTCGTCATCGACGCGCAGATTCTCGAAGTATCGTCATCCGATCTGCTGCAGATGGGCATTTCGTATCCGAATCGTATCGAGTTCGCGCTCATGCCGGACGGGACCAATTCCGATGCCTCGACCCGCGCGCCGGGCACGCTCACCTTGCAGCAACTGCGCAACCTGAACAGCAGCGACGTGCTCGTGAGGATCGGGCCGGTCGGTATCGACATGCTGCAGAACCAGGGCAAAACCAAGACGCTTGCGAACCCGAGCATCCGCGTGAGAAACCGCGAGAAGGCGAAGGTGCTGATCGGCGACCGTCTGCCCGTGGTCACGACGACGCTCTCCAGCAACTTCAGCTCCGAGAGCATCAACTATCAGGACGTGGGCCTCACGCTGGAAGTTGCGCCCGTGATCGTCAACTCGGACGAAGTGCAGGTGAAGTTGCGCATGGAAGTGTCGAACGTTACCGATACGATCACGACGACGACGGGACTGGTCGCCTATCAGATCGGCACTCGCACGGCCGAAACGGTGATGAGCGTGCGCAACAACGAAACGCAGCTGCTCGCGGGTCTCCTGCAGCGCAACGAGCGCGCGTCCGGCTCCGGTTTGCCAGGCCTGAGCCGCATTCCGCTGCTGGACCGGATCTTCGGCACGCGCGCGAACGACCAGCATCAGACGGAGCTCGTGCTGATGCTGACGCCGCGCATCGTGCGCAATCAGGCCATTCCGGCGGGCAATGTCGTGTCCTTCGATTCGGGCACGGAGACGCGCATTTCGACGGAGCGCGACCCGGTCGGACCGAACGCAAGCGTGCGCGTTCCGCCAAGCGGCGCGGGCAGCGCGCCTGCCCTGCCTCCGCCCGTGCCGACGCCTTCCGCGCCGCCGCCCGTAATGGCGCTGCCCGCACCCACGCCGCCGCCACAGCCACCCGCCGCGACCTCGCCGCCGCCGACCCAACCCTAGACACGTGCAACCAGCCGCGACCATGGACAAGGGCTTCACGATCATCGAGTTGCTCATCACGCTCGCGATCATCGCGGTGCTGGCGATGGTCGCGGCGCCGCTGGTGCAGGTGACCGCGCAACGCAACCGCGAAGACGAATTGCGGCGCGCCCTATGGAGTATTCGCGATGCCATCGATGCTTACAAAGCCGCCGGCGATGCCGGCAAGTTCGATCGTCCGCTCGGCGAAACGGGCTATCCCGCCAAGCTCGACGTACTGGTGGACGGCGAAGTCGACAAGACCAATCCGACTCACGCGCGCATCTTCTTCCTGCGGCGTGTTCCGCGCGATCCGATGTGCGATTGCCCGAGCCGTTCGGATGAACAGACCTGGGGCAAGCGCGCTTATTCGAGTTCCGCCGATTCACCGAGCGAAGGCAACGACGTCTACGACGTCTACTCGCTTTCGGAAGGAACCGGCCTCAACGGCGTCCCTTACCGCAAGTGGTGAGCGTCATGAACAAACGAATGCTGCGCGCTTTCACGCTAATCGAATTGCTGGTCGTTCTGGCGATCATCGCGACCTTGCTCACGCTCGTCGTGCCGCGCTACTTCGGGCAGGCGGAGAAGGCCAAGGAAACCGTGCTGCAGGAGAATCTCGCCGCCATGCGTGATTCCATCGACCGCTTTCGCGGCGATCAGGGGCGCTATCCGCAATCGCTCAACGAACTGGTCGAGCGCCGCTATCTGCGTGAGGTGCCGATGGACCCGGTCGCGCAAAGCCGCACGACCTGGACGACCGAGCCGCCCAACGACGGCACGCCCGGCGTCTATAACGTGCGCAGCGGCGCAAAAGGCAAGGCCAGGGATGGCACCGACTACGGCAGCTGGTAGCGCGCGCGGGCGGCATTCGGATCGAGCGCGTCGAGCGTTTGCATCGCGCAAGCGGCAGCATGGTTTCGGCATGTTGTGGGCGCTGATGTGCGTGGCGCTCATCGGCATCTATCTGATGCAGATCGGCACCGTATGGAGCACGCAGATTCAGCGCAACCGCGAATTCGAACTGCTGAAAAAGGGCGATGCGATCCGCAACGCGATTCGTGAGTACGTCAAGGCCGACCCTGGCGGCGCTTTTCCGAAGAGCCTCGATGACCTGTTGCGCGACTCGCGCGCGTCCTTCGTGCGCCGATACCTGCGCGATGCATACACCGACCCGATGACCAACGGCGAATGGCAAACGGTGCGCGGCCCCAATGGCGAGTTGTACGGCGTGTACAGCTCATCGAAGCAAACGCCGCTGAAAACGGATGGCTTCTCCGACGAGGACGCGAGCTTCGCGTTGAAGACGAGCTACGAGGACTGGAAGTTCACGAGCTACCCGGAAATGAGCATGAATCGAAGGTAGTTTTCATATCGGGCCGGCATGTGCAGCTGCTGGCCGTCGCGTTCCAAAAGAGGTGCTGATATGTTGACCGTTCGTAGAAAGTTGGCGATGCTTCCAGCCGCGTTGCTATTGCATGCCGGCATCGTGTCCGCGCAGGAAGCATGGCGCGAAGGCGCGACCTATGCGGCTGGCGCCACGGTGACTTATAGCGGTCGCGTTTATCAGGCGCAGCAGGCGCATACGGCGTATCCGGGCGCGGGATGGTTTCCTGCGACTACGCCGACGCTTTGGAAGGATGTGGGGGCGGCGGGGGCTCCTGCTCCTGCGCCAGTTCCGGCTCCTGTGCCTGCGCCAGCTCCAAAGCCATCACCAACACCCGCCCCAACGCCAACGCCAACGCCAACGCCAACGCCAACGCCAACGCCAACTTCATCGTGCTTTGCAGCGTGGTCTGCTACCCAAGCTTATGCAACACCGGGTACGCGCATAACTTATAACGGCCGCAACTATCGAAATAAGTGGTGGACCCAGGGAGACAACCCGGCGCAATCGGGCGCCTATGGTGCGTGGGAAGATCTCGGTGCGTGTTCTGGCGGCTCACCTTCGCCTACGCCTATGCCCGCGCCAACGCCAACGCCAACGCCTACGCCCGCGCCCGCGCCCACACCAACTCCGACGCCAACGCCAACGCCGACGCCCGCGCCTGTACCAGCGCCGACGCCAACACCCGTACCGACACCAACGCCGGCTCCTGCGCCCGTACCAACGCCAACGCCAACGCCAACGCCAACGCCGACGCCAACACCGGCGCCGACTCCAATCGCATCCTACAAGCCGAAGATCACCTACATCCCCGAACCCACCGGCTATCCGACCGTCGCCCAGTTCAACGCGACCGAGAAGACACTCGTCGATCAGACCAACGGCCAGATCGGCTTGATCCGCGACGCGCTGCGCGTGCTGCCCGATACCGACGTCGATGCCGTCACGCCCGGACGCGCGGCGAATCCATCGAATGTGAAGCGAGTCGAGTCGATCGTAAGCGAAGCGAAGTTCGACCAGCTCTTCCCGGTGCGCAACATCAAATACTCCTACGTCAGCTTCTTGCGCGGGATCGCCAAGTTTCCGGCGTACTGCGGCGATTACACGGATGGACGCGACGCCGCCGCCATCTGCCGCAAGCTGCTCGCCACGTCCTTCGCGCACTTCGTTCAGGAGACGGGCGCCAACTGGCCGTCGCTCACGCCGGCGCAAGTGCGCTCGGGCTATGCGGACCACAACAACGTCGTGCTCGCAAAAATGCCGCAAGACACGGCCATCCCGTTCTGGCAGCAGGCTTTATGGTTCCTTCGCGAGTCGGGCTACGAGGAAGGCTCGGCCGTTGGTGCGTATCAACAATGCGCGCCGGGCTCGCATGCGACCAACTGGATCTTCTTTCCGTGCGCGAAGAGCGCGGCAGGCAAGTACCTCGACTACTTCGGGCGCGGCGCCAAGCAATTGTCCTGGAACTACAACTTCGGCCCGTTCTCGCAGGCGCTATACGGCGACCCCAACGTGCTGCTCGACGACCCCGGCCGCGTCGCGGATACATGGCTGAACTTCGCCTCGGCGGTATGGTTCGCCGTGACCCCGCAGACGCCCAAGCCGCCGATGACCTGGGCGATCGACGGCACCTGGAAGCCTAATAGCGTCGACGTCGGCAACAACATGAAGCCTGGCTTCGGCGCGACGATCTACATCATCAACGGCGGCATAGAGTGCGGTCAGGGCGGCGCGGAACGCTCGCAAGTCACCAATCGCATCAACGCGTACAAGGAGTTCGCGCGCGAACTCGGCGTCACCATTCCCGCCGACGAACCGCTAGGCTGCGCGAACATGCGCGGCTTCACGGAAGGCTCGGCCGCGGCAATCAAGGCGTATCTGGACAAAGACTATGCGTGGGCCAACGGCAAGCCCGTCACCGGATGCAAGCTCGTCGATTATCAGATGCCGTTCTCGCTTCTCACGCCCGGCGACTACAAAGCCTGCACCGACTACTTCTTCCGCGGCAAGGTTCAATACAACGGGCAGATCGTGATAGACAACACGCAATAGCAACGTCCACGGGCACGCGTTCAACGGTTCGTTCTGGTTAAACGCGCGGCCTGCGAACGACGGCATCGTGCGTCCGATTTCGAAGACCGTGCCATCGTCATTTGCCGCTCTTGTAACGCTCGGTCAACTCCTTGACGCGCGAGACGTAGATCTTCGTCTCGCTGTAGGGCGGCACGCCGTTGTATTTGTCGACGCTCGATTCGCCGCTGTTATAAGCCGCCAACATGAGATCGACGTTGCCGTTGAAGCGCGTTTTCAGCCACGCCAGATAACTCACGCCACCGCGAATATTCTGCGCGGCATCGAAGGGATCGTTGACGTTGAAGCGCAGCGCCGTCGCGGGCATGAGTTGCATGAGCCCTTGTGCGCCCGCGCGTGATATCGCGTTCTTGCGATACGCCGATTCCGCATGAATCACGGCACGAACCAATGCGCTATCGACGCCGAAGGTCGAAGCAGCCGCATCGATTTCACGTTGATATGAACGCAAGTCGAGCTTTAAGGCGGGGATGCCGATGTTTTCTTCGGGCGCGCACAAGCTGCACGTCTCCATGAAGTGCAATTTGATGACTTCGACGTTTTGCGCCACGCCCACCGGCATCTTCGTGAGGTAATGCCTGACGCCGTCTTCCACGTAGGTATAGACAGGCGTGACGGCTTCGCGCCTTGCAAGACTTGCACGACGCGGTAACGCCACGCTCGATGCCAGCGCGCCCGGATCGCCCGATGCGGCGGCACGGGCTGGCGCAACGCTCGACGCCTCCGGCGGATAGGCGGCTTGCCAGATCAGATTCACGCGACTGCATTTCGCGTTGTCGAGATTCTCGCTCGCATAGCGGACGGAATTATCCGCGGCCTCGCATCTCAACATGGAAGCTGCGTTCGCCTGCCTCATCGACATCACGAGCGCGCAGGCCAGCAGCGTCGATATGGAATGACGCGTGCCGGCTCTCAAGACGAGCGCTACAGTTGAACGTGCGGACATTCAACAAGGATAGTGTGCTTCGGGCCTTCCGCCACGCTTAATCGACGAACCGAGCCGACGAACCAAACCGCCATGCAGTCAGCGTTTCGATTCATTGGCCGATTCACTTCTTTAGCACGATCTTCAATGGCGGATTGTCCAAGGATGCCGTTGTTTTACGCCAGCATTTGTGCTTCCATGAAAGCTGATTTGCCCAGCGTTCAACCGAGCGTCGGCTTGTCACGCACCGCTCGGGACGAATCGAAACTCTCGCTTTTTGATGACGCCACGATGAGCACTAACCCGCGCTTCGACGCTACATGGAAGAACTGGCTCGACGAGAATATCCGCCGTGGCTGCACGCATCAATCGCTCATCGACGCAATGGTCGCCAGCGCGTTCCATCCGAACGCCGCGCGCTCCATCATCGCGCGTCACATTGCAGGCGATACGTCGGATGACGGCGATGATCCGCCCGGCGTGTATCGATACGGCAAGCCCATGCTTCCCGATGGTCGCGTGCTGAGCGCGAGCGATTGCGAAGCGCTAAAGGTATTCACATGCGAGACGCCGGTAGTCGCGCTGTTGGCCGACGTCTTGACCGATGACGAATGCGCGAGGTTGATCGATATCGGCCGCGCGCGGGTGCAGCAGTCATCGGTCGTCGATCCCGACTCGGGCAACGAGATCACTATCGAGGAACGCAAGAGCGAAGGCGCGTTCGTCAACGCATCGACCGATGCACTCGTCACCAGGATCGATCGCAGGCTCGCCGAACTCGTGCGGCAACCGATCGAGAACGGCGAGGACCTGCATATTCTGCGCTACGGCATAGGTGGCGAATATCGTCCGCATTTCGACTACTTTCCCGAAGAGCAAGCCGGCAGCCGGCACCATATGCTGCGCGGCGGACAGCGTATTGCAACCGTCATCCTCTATCTCAACGAAGTCGAACGAGGCGGCGATACCACCTTTCCGGACGTCGGCTTGCGCATTCATCCGCGTCGCGGCAGCGCGTTGTACTTCGAGTATGTCAATGACCTCGGTCAAACCGACGCGCGCACGCTACATGCCGGAACGCCTGTCGAAAAAGGCGAGAAGTGGATTGCCACCAAGTGGATTCGTCAGGGCAGGTTTCGCGCCGAAGCCTGACGCATTCAAATGAGCGATCCACGCCGCGTGTGCGCCGGAACATTCGCTCCGGCGCGACACGCTGGCACTGCTACTTGCACGCTCCTACTTTTTCCCATGCACCGTCGGAGTTGGTTGCCGGGTCGACGCCCGAACTCCACCACTTGTTGCGATAGTTCATGCCGCTCACGCTGACACTCGTTCCGGCTGTCGAGTAAGTCTTGCTCGAACTCCAGGCCGGCGCGCATGTCAACGCGGTCTGTCCGGAGCACGTCCCCATGTCCTGCCACGACTTGCCGTTACCCGCGTTGCGCGATGGCTGATCGGAGTTCTCCCAGCGCGCGCTGTAGTTGTGCCCGCTATCCGATACCGTTTCCTTCGCCTTATAGAGCGTGCCGGCTTGCCAGGCAACCGAGCACGTCGATCCGCCCGCGCTTGGCGACGGGGCAGGGGTTGGCGTCGGGCTCGGCGTCGGGCTCGGCGTCGGTGTTGGCGTGGGCGTTGGCGCCGGGGCCGGCGATGGCGGCTTCGGTGAAGGCGCAGGGGTTGGCGTGGGCGTTGGCGTCGGGGCCGGCGTGGGAGTCGGTGTCGGAGCGGGCGTGGGCGTCGGCGACGGAGCAGGCGTTGGCGCGGGCGCTCCGGTGTAGTCCATCGCGAAGTTGTAGTCTTGCGCGCTATCGACGTAGATGCGGTTCGCCGACATGACCTTCTGCGGCACGATGTTCCCGCTGTTATCCACGAGACCGAGATGCACGCGCCCGGAGTCCGTGTTGATCTTCGTGGCCATTGCATACACCCAGTCGGCCGCAGCGGTCGTTTGCTGCGTCACCGTGTAACTGAGCGATTCGAGATCGTGACCGTCGTTATCGAATACTCGCAAGGTGATCTTCGTGCCGACCGGCTGATCCACCGCGGTGGTCGGGATTGGACGAACTTCGCGCCAGCTCGTTTTAGTCGAGTTGATGACCACGTCCATACACGCATAGAACGCTTCCGCGCTATCGTTGCGTTGCCAGATCGCATAAAGGATGCGCTTGCCTGTCTTGCCTGCGGGCAATTTGCATTTCAACTTGTAGCGGCCGTTGTCGAGCGTGACGCTGGTTATCTCGCAGAACGGCTTGCTGTCGAGATCGGACCATTTCAACGGTTGATTGAAGTCGTAACCATCCGCCGACATGAATATCTGGAAGTAGCGCGTCACGTGCGGCGCCGTCGCGTTCCAGACGAACTCGTAGTTGCCGCTCAGGTCGGGCGAGATCGTCGTCGTGGGCCAGTCGTTGCGACCCAGATCCAGACCGTAATAATTCGACTTGTTGGCGCTGCACAGATGCCCGTCGGGTACGAACGATTTGTGATCGCCATTGGGAAGCTGGTTGACGCCCGCCCAGTCATAAAGAAACGCTGGCCCGGCGACGGCCACCGCAGCCTTGCACGCCGCGGACGTCGGACTTTCCGGCCCTTCCTTGTAGCAGGCGTAGACCCGGCTGATCGGCGTTTCCATCGTGCCGTGACTCCACGCAAGGCATGGAACGGCCAGCGGTACCAGCATTGCCAAAACCTTCTTCTTGTGACGCAACATGAGAGACACTCCTACGCTCGTTCAATAGCCAGCGTCCGCTTTGTGTACGACGAGCCGAATTGCCTCGATAAAGATTCGAAACACGTCGGCAAGCGGACTCATTTTCAGAACGTCGAGTCACTCGATGCCTCGTTCCAGTTTCGAACGGCATTGGTGCCCGAGCTTGTTGTTTGCTTCTCCTCGATCGGCTATGCAAGATCACGCGTATCGATACGTGCGCACTCCCGGCATAGAAGAAATGAAACAGGCAACTGGAGAGGGGTCTGGTATCGCGGATTCACACGGACTGTTTTCGCATCTGGCTTCGACGCATGTTTCGCTTACGCCATCTGAAATAGTTCGCTTTACTAAATTAAACGGAATCTACTTGCCCTTCGTTTGGGTTTCATTCTAGACGCTTCAAACGATATGCGGTAGCACACGCGGACCGACATCCCGGATGTTGTCAGCGTAGCCGATGTTCGCCATCAGGACGCGCATGCACCGCAGTGCGCGCGTCGTTTCGCTGCCGCTTTCTACGGCCCGCTTATCATGCTGATTGTTTCTGCATCAATCGACAACGACAGCGACCACGCTTCGCACAAGGTAGTCATTCATGATCATTCGCCCAAAACTGAACTGGTTCCGGTTGCTGTTCGTCTGGCGCGGCTCCGTGCTGCCCCAACTGCTGCCGAGGCTCGCGCTCATCTTCGTGCTGTCGATCTCGGCGATGTTCATGCACGATCACATTCGCAACTATCCGGTGAACCTGGGCACGCCGCCGTTTGCGCTCGTGGGCATCGCGCTGGCCGTGTTTCTCGGCTTTCGTAACAGCGCAAGTTACGAGCGCTGGTGGGAAGGCCGAAAACTGTGGGGCGAACTCTTCATCACGGCGCGCTCGCTCGCACGCCAGATTCTGTCGATGCCCGATTCGCTCGATCCTCTACAACAGCGGCACTTCCTCGCGGCGATCGGCGGCTTTGCACATGCGTTGCGGCATCAGTTGCGCGGCACCGATGCGCTCGCCGATCTCGCATCACGGCTGACGCCCGAACTGCACGCTCGCGTCTCGACCGCGCAATTCAAGCCGGGCATCATCCTGCTATGGTTCGGCGAATGGCTCGCACAACGCCAGCGCGACGGCACGATCGACGGCTACGCGCTCATCGCGATCGACCGTAACCTCAACGCGCTGTCGGACGTCATCGGCGGCTGCGAGCGGCTCGCGAACACACCTCTGCCCTTCTCCTATTCGGTGATGATTCACCGCACCATCTATCTGTTTTGCGTGCTGCTGCCATTCGGTCTCGTCGATGGTGCCGGTATGCTCACGCCACTGTTCGCGCTGCTCGTCGCCTATGCGTTCATGGCGCTCGAAGCAATCGCCGCACAGATCGAAGATCCGTTCGGCCTCGAAGAAAACGACCTCGCCCTGAACGCAATGTGCAATACGCTCGAAGCCGTCCTGCACGACATGTCGGCCGATCCCGCCTTCGAACGCGCGCCCAAGGCTTCTTCTTCGTCGCGGCTCTACATACTGGATTGAGACACTTAATTTCATTGTCAATCGTGCCTGGCGCAAGCGCTCTCCTTCATAATCTTTCGAGCCTTATTTGTGGAGATTCGCTTTGAAACTGTTCTACAAAGCCGGGGCCTGCTCGTTGGCCTCGCATATCGCGCTCGTTGAATCCGGCCTTCCGTTCGATATCGAAGCGGTCGATCTGAAGGCGAAAGTCACCGCCAGCGGCGCGGATTTCACGAAGATCAATGCAAAGGGTTATGTTCCCGCACTCGTCCTCGACAATGGCGATGTGCTGACCGAAGGTCCCGCGATCATGCAATACATCGCCGACCAGGCGCCCGCAAAGCACCTCGCGCCGCTGAACGACGCCATGGCGCGTTATCGTCTGCAAGGCTGGCTGACGTTCATCGGCACCGAGTTGCACAAGAACTTCTCTCCGTTCTTCAATCCGTCCGCAAGCAGCGACTGGAAAGCGGCGGCAATGAGCAATCTCGAACGCCGCCTCGCCTACACCGCGCAACAACTCGAAGACAAGCCGTACTTGCTTGGCGACGAATTCAGCATTGGCGACGCCTATCTGTTCACGGTGCTCGGTTGGGCCAAGTTCATCGATCTGGATCTCGGCAAGTGGCCGGTGCTCGTGGCGTATCGGTCGCGCGTGGGTGAGCGCGCCGGCGTGCAGGCGGCGCTGAAGGCCGAAGGGTTGATCTGAGCGCACCGCGCGGCCTGATCGCAGCAGACAGCGGCCTCCTTCGGGAGGCCGTTTCTATATCTGACGGCGCAGCGCTTCTATCTTAATAAAGCCGCAGCCTTTGATGCAGCAAGGGAAACGCAGCATAACGCTATCTCAATTGAGATTCGTCTCATTCAGTCTTAAAGCGCTCGCCTCTATGATTCATACATGTCGCGGCGATGCAGAAAAACGCAGCGCCGAATCAAAAGCTTCCCGCTTAAATTTGTACTGGAGAGTCTCAAGCATGCGTAACCTGATCAAGAATGTCGCCATCATCGCTATCGTTGCAAGCACCGTTGCCGTCGCTACGCCCAGCGCCTTCGCCGGCAGCAAGACCGCAACGTTCGACGTGACGCTCAACATTCAAGACGATTGCTCGATCTCGGCGAACCCCTTGAACTTCGGCGACACCGGCGCGCTTACCGACAACGTCGATCAGTCCAGCAACCTCGCCGTGACCTGCACCACGGGCACGCCGTACAACGTCGCGCTCGATGCCGGCACGGCAACCGGTTCGCAAGTCGCGACACGCAAGCTCGCCAATGCCGGCGGCACCGCGACGGTCGACTTCAACCTGTATCGCGATGCAGCCCGCACGCAGCTCTGGGGCCAGACGACCGGCACCGACACGACAGCGGGCGTGGGTAATGGCAAAAGTCAGAGCCTCGTCGTGTACGGCCGCGTACCATCGCAAACCACACCGGCCGCAGGCACTTATAGCTCGACTGTCACCGCAACGGTCGTGTTCTGAAGCGAGTAGATAAGCAGACGGAACGGCCTCCTTCGGGAGGCCGTTTTTGCATCTGACGGCGCAACGAATCTATCCCAATAAATCCGCGTCTCCTGATGCAGCAAGGGAAAGGCAGCACAACGCTATCTCAAATGAGATTCGTCTCATTCAGTCTTAAAGCGCCCGTCCCTATGATTCATACATGTCGCGGCGATGCAGAAAAACGCAGCGCCGAATCAAAAGCTTCCCGCTTAAATTCGTACCGGAGAGTCTCAAGCATGCGTAACCTGATCAAGAATGTCGCCATCATCGCTATCGTTGCAAGCACCGTTGCCGTCGCCACGCCCAGCGCCTTCGCCGGCAACAAGACCGCGACGTTCGACGTGACGCTCAACGTTCAAGACGATTGCTCGATCTCGGCGAACCCCTTGAATTTCGGCGACACCGGCGCGCTTACCGACAACGTCGATCAGTCCAGCAACCTCGCGGTGACTTGCACGTCCGGAACGCCCTACAACGTCGCGCTCGATGCCGGCACGGCAGCCGGTTCGCTCATCGCAAAGCGCAAGCTCGCCAACGCCACCGGCGACGCCTCGGTCAATTTCAACCTGTATCGCGACGCAGCCCGCACCAAGCTCTGGGGCCAGCAGACCGGCATCGACACGGCTTCGGGTGTAGGTAATGGCGACAGTCAGAGCCTCGTCGTGTACGGCCGCGTACCGTCGCAAACCACCCCGGCCGCAGGCACCTATAGCTCGACTGTTACCGCCACGGTCGTGTTCTGAGGCAACTCGCTTCGCTTCATGTGCAAAGCTTGCCAGAGCTCGAATAAAGCTATATCACTGGCATCGTCGGAAGTAATTCGGGAGACCGACGATGCCACGCTTTACACAACCAGCATGGGCAGCCTTTCTGTTTTTGGAATGCGCTGCCTCGCTCGCCGCGTCATTGCAGATATCTCCGGTTTCAATCCAGCTCGCTGGCCCGGAAAACGGCAAGGTCGTCACGTTACGCAACGATGGCGATGAACCGATTCACGCTCAAGTGCGAACCTTCGTCTGGGATCAGTCCGACGAAGAAGACAAACTCACGCCAACCCGCGATCTGATCGCCAGTCCGCCTATCGCCGAAGTGCCCGCCGGCGGTCAGCAAGTCATCCGCGTCATTCGCGCCAACGCCGCACCCGTTGCACAGGAACGCGCATACCGCCTGATTATCGACGAGTTGCCGCCCGACGGCGGCGACAAGCAATCGGCGGTTCAGTTTCGCTTTAGATATTCCGTACCCCTATTCATTTCGCCGCGCGGTGAGGCGAGCACGCCGAAGCTGCAATGGTCCGTCGTCGAAAGAAACGGCAAGGCGTATCTGCGAGTGCAAAACGATGGCGACATTCACGCGCAACTGAGCACTGTTTCACTCAAGACATCGGACAAGGATGTGCGCGTGTCCGGCGGTTTGCTCGGCTACGTGCTGCCAGGCCGGGTGCGCTCATGGATACTCCCCGACGCGGCCAGCGCCATGCGCGGCAAGACGGGCGAAGTCAGCGCCACGGTGAACGGCGCCAGCATGAACGGATCGTTGAGCAATCCGGCCGCGCCCTGATCGTTCGGGGTTGCCACGGGAACAGCGTGCATCGTCATGGATGGATCGACTCGCCCAAGGCTCGTGACGCGCGGTGTTCCTCTCCTGATTTCACTGGGCGTGATCTCCCAAGCGGCTGTTGCTCAAGTCGATATCACCGGCGGCTCGCCCAGCCAGGTTCCGAATATCGCGGGCTCGCCGCGCACCGCCTTGCTCGACATGCAATCGCAAGAAACGCAGTCGCTCGTGCTCGAGATCGTCGTCAACGGCACGAACCTGGGCGAGCCGTCCAACTTCGAATTGCGTCACGGCCAGCTCTATGCCGAGCGCGCCACGCTCGAAAATGCGGGCATCCGGGTCGACGACTTACATGCCGATGCAGACGGATGGATCGCCGTTTCATCGATTCCAGGCGTGCGCGCCACTTATTCCTCCGCGCGTCAGCAGGCGCTTCTTGACGTCGACCGGTCGCGTCAGATCGCGCAGCGCCTCGGCAACCGGCTTCCCGTTACACCGAAGGCAACGCCCGGCACCGGCTTCGCGCTCAACTACGACGTGACGTACACGCGCCAACTGGGCGAAATGGCGGCCGGTCAGTTCGGCGTCTGGAACGAACAGCGGCTCTTCAGTCCGGCGGGCGTATTCGACAACACCGGCACTTACCTCAACGGCGCAGGAACCAACGGCTACACGCGGCTGGACACGAACTGGGTCTATTCGAATCCGGCCAAACTCATGACGATGACGTTCGGCGACGCCATCTCCGGCTCGCTCGCGTGGACGCGCTCGGTGCGATTCGGCGGCTTCCAGATACAGCGCGATTTCAGCCTGCGCCCGGATCTCGTGACGTTTCCCCTGCCGATGTTCAGCGGATCGGCCGCGGTGCCCTCTGCCGTCGACTTGTATATCAACGGTCTGCGCCAGTACAACGGCAACGTCGCGCCGGGTCCGTTCCAGATCGCGCAGGCGCCCAGTCTGACAGGCGCGGGCACGGCGCAAGTGGTCGTGACCGATGCGCTCGGCCGTCGCGTCACGACGAGCGTGCCGCTTTATATCGACACGCATCTGCTGTCAAAAGGCCTGTCGAGCTATTCGGCGGAATTCGGCTTTCTGCGCGACGATTACACGCTGCGCTCCTGGTCGTACGAGGCATCGCCCGTCTTCAGCGGAACCGCCGCGTATGGCATCACCGACTGGCTCACACTGCAAGCCCACGCGGAAGGCGGGCAAGGTTTGAGCAACGCCGGCACGGGCGCGATCGTGCGCGCAGGCCAATTCGGCGTCTTCAATGCGGCGGCCGCGGGCAGCAAGCTGAATGGCGCGACCGGCGCGCTTTTCAGTCTTGGCTACCAGTACATCAGTCCTGCGGCTTCGCTGACGCTGCAGACCACGCACGCGACCAACAACTATCGCGATATCGCGGCCCTCGACGGCACCTCGGTGTTTCAGCATATTTACCAGGCGACCGTATCGGTCGCGTTGATGCGGTCGCAATCGGCAACAGTGAGCTACGTCGATTCCGAAGACACGTTCTCGGGACACGCGCGCGTCGTCACGCTTGCCTACAACGCCCAGATCGGCAGCCGCTGGTCGCTTTTCGCAAGCACGTATCGCGACTTTCTGCAGCGCGGAGTATGGGGCGGTTCGATTGGCATAACCATCGCGCTCGGCGGCAATACGTCGGTCAGCACGACGGTGGCGCAGTCGGGTGGACACACGACCGCCGACGTCACCGCATCGCGTCCCGCCGACTACGGTGGCGGCTGGGGTTGGTCGGTTCAAGGCGGCGCCGGTGCCGATTATCGTCATGCCTTCGCCGGAACGACTTATCGCTCGAAGTTCGGCGATTTCGAGGCGACCGCGCAGCGCTTCAACGGCACGACGGCGCTCAGCACGGACATGGCGGGCGGCATCGCGATCATGGACGGCGCCATCTTGCCGACGCGCACGGTCACCGACGCGTTCGCGCTCGTCTCGACCGATGGCGTCCCCAATGTTCCTGTCACGCAGGAGAACCGCTTTGTCGGCGTGACGAACTCGAAGGGCTATCTGCTCGTGCCGAATCTGACTTCCTATCAGCGCAATCAACTGGCGATCGACCCGCTCGCGCTGCCGCCAGACGCATCCATCGACAGAACGAAACTGGACATCGCGCCGCAGCGGCGCTCGGGTGCGCTCGCGCACTTCGGCATGTCGCGCTATCAGGGCGCGTCGGTGAGTTTCGTCGATACCACGGGCGCGCCCTTGCCCGCCGGCGCCGTGGCGACGCTCACGAGCACGGGCGAAGCGGCGATCGTCGGCTACGACGGCGTTGCATTTTTCCGCCGTCTCGATTCAGACAACCACGTGACGATTCACGAGGCGAAAGGCGACTGTTCAGCCGGTTTCAGGCTCGACCCGCCGAAGGCCGGAGACCTGCCACAGCTCGGGCCGATCACCTGCCAGCCGGACAAGGGCAAGAGCCAAAAGGAGAAATGACATGCACGCACCGCTTCGCCGCACGCACGGCTCGTTTCGTCCCGTCAGATACGCGCTCGTGTTTCTCGTGCTCTGCGCGCTCTCTGGCGCGGCGCGCTCGCAAACCTGCACGTTTTCGGTGGGCTATACGGATTTCGGCTCCATCGATGTGACGGACACCGAGCCCGCCGATATCGTCGGCGGCATTCACATTCTGTGCAGCGGCTATTCGACGGCGATGGTTCGCATGTGCCTGAACATCGGCCACACCGACTCGCGCACGCTCATTGGCCCAAGCGGCGCAACGTTGAACTACAACCTCTACGTCGATCCGGACCATCAAGGTGTGTGGGGATCGGTCACGGCGCCCGACACCGTGCCGCTGACGCTCGATCTTCCCGTTCATCCGGGCGGCAAGGTCTGGGAACATGAGCCGTTCTATGGACGCATTCCGCCTAACCAGCCCGTACCGAACGGCACGTACACCATGCCGTTCAGCGCCTCGGACACCTACTTCGTCTATGTGGGATACACCGGCACGCCACCCGATTGCAAGACGGCAACGGCGCCCTATACGAGCGGTCCGTTCACGGTTACGGCGACGGTCGGCCCGACTTGCACGATAGACGCGTCGCCCCTCGTCTTTCGGGAGGCGAGCCTGCTCGACCAACCGATCGAGTCGACGAGTTCGTTGCGGGTGACGTGCGTCTCGGGCATGCCCTTTTCGGTGGCGCTGGACCGCGGCATGACGCCCGGCGCGACGACCACCAACCGCAAGCTCGCTCGCCAGGGCGGGACAGAGACCATCGACTATCAGCTATACATCGACCCGACGCACAAGGTGCCTTGGGCCGATGGCACGAATGGCACGACGATGGCCTTCAATACCGGAACCGGCCAGCCGCAAACGCTCGTGGTCTATGGCCAGGTCCCGGCGCAGGAATCGAAACCGCCTGGAAGGTATCGCGACACCATCATGGCGCTGATCGTCTTCTAGCAACGATCAGCGCGCAGCTGGGCGCAACTCAGTCGCGCACGCAATCGACGAAGTATTCGATACGCCCGTTGATCACCTCGCCCACGAGCCCGTGGATGTCGGTGTGGAAGCCCGGAAAGCGTTCGTTGAATTCGCGCGCGAAACGCAGGTAATCGACGATCGTGCGATTGAAGCGCTCGCCCGGAATCAGCAACGGAATGCCCGGCGGATACGGCGTGAGCAGAATGCTCGTCACGCGCCCTTCGAGTTCGTCGATAGGCACGCGGTCGATTTCGCGGTGCGCGAGCTTGGCGAACGCTTCGGACGGCTTCATGGCCGGCTCCATGCTCGACAGATACATCTCGGTAGTGAGACGCGCGATGTCGTTTGCGCGATAAACACTGTGAATCTGCTCGCACAGATCGCGCAGGCCGATGCGCTCATACGATGGATGCTGCGCGATGAATTCCGGCAGCACGCGCCATAGCGGCTGGTTGTTGTCGTAGTCGTCCTTGAACTGCTGGAGTTCGGTGACCATCGAGTTCCAGCGGCCCTTCGTGATGCCGATGGTAAACATGATGAAGAACGAGTAGAGCCCGGTCTTCTCCACGATAATGCCGTGCTCGGCCAGATAGCGCGTGACGATGCCGGCCGGAATGCCCGTGTCGCCGAAGCTGCCGTCCACGTCAAGTCCCGGCGTGATGATGGTCGCCTTGATCGGGTCGAGCATGTTGAAGTTTTCCGCGAGCGCGCCGAAGCCGTGCCAGCGGTCGTTCGGCTTCAGCATCCAGTCTTCGCGGTCGCCTATACCCTCTTCGGCCAGCGCCTCCGGGCCCCAGACCTTGAAGAACCAGTCGTCGCCGTATTCGTCGTCGACCTTGCGCATGGCGCGGCGGAAATCGAGCGCTTCCGCAATCGATTCCTCGACGAGCGCCGTGCCGCCCGGCGCTTCCATCATCGCCGCGGCCACGTCGCATGACGCGATGATCGCGTATTGCGGGCTCGTCGACGTATGCATGAGGTACGCCTCGTTGAAACGATGCCGGTCGAAGGTGCTGTTCTCGCTGTCCTGCACGAGAATCTGCGACGCCTGCGAGATGCCCGCGAGCAGCTTGTGCGTGGAGTGCGTGGCGAACACGAGCGCGCCGGTACGCGGCCGGCCCGCGCCGATTGCGTGCATGTCCTGATAGAACGAATGGAACTCGGCGTGCGGCAGCCAGGCTTCGTCGAAGTGCAGCGTATCGAGCAGGTCGCCGAGCAGGTCCTTGATCATCTCGACGTTGTAGATCACGCCGTCATACGTGCTTTGCGTGATCGTCAGAATGCGCGGCTTGATCTTCGGGTTCTTCGCGAGCGCCTCGCGCGCGAACGGATTCGCCTCGATCTTCTTGCGAATGTTTTCGGGCTTGAACTCGTCGCGCGGAATCGGTCCGATGATGCCGAACTGGTTGCGCGTCGGCGTGAGGAACACGGGGATCGCGCCCGTCATGGTGATGGCGTGCAGGATCGACTTGTGACAGTTGCGGTCCACGAGCACGATATCGCCCGGCGCCACGGTCGCGTGCCACACGATCTTGTTCGAGGTGGACGTGCCGTTGGTCACGAAGAAGAGATGATCCGCGCTGAAGATGCGCGCCGCGTTACGCTCGGACGCCGCGACCGGCCCGGTGTGATCGAGCAACTGGCCGAGTTCCTCGACGGCATTGCAGACGTCCGCGCGCAACATGTTCTCGCCGAAGAACTGGTGGAACATCTGTCCGAGCGGATTCTTCAGGAACGCGACGCCGCCCGAGTGTCCCGGACAATGCCACGAATACGAACCTTCTTCTGCGTACTGCACCAGTTCCTTGAAAAACGGCGGCGCGAGCGAATCCAGATACACCTTGGCTTCGCGAATGACGTGCCGTGCAACGAACTCCGGCGTGTCCTCGAACATGTGGATGAAGCCGTGCAGCTCGCGCAGGATGTCGTTCGGCAAGTGGCGCGAGGTGCGCGTCTCGCCGTACAGGAAGATCGGGATGTCCGCGTTGCGGCGGCGCACGGCGTTGATGAACGCGCGCAACGCGACGATAGCCGAAGCCAGTTCCGGCGTGTCGCCTTCCACGACGACGTTATCGGCATATGGCAGGAGTTCGTCGTCGTCGATCGACAGAATGAAGCACGACGCGCGGCTCGACTGCTGCGCGAAGGCCGCGAGGTCGCCGTAGCTCGTCAGGCCGAGCACTTCGGCGCCTTCGCGCTCGATCGCTTCGGCAAGCGCGCGAATGCCGGAACCCGAGATATTCTCGGAGCGAAAGTCTTCGTCGATGATGACGACGGGAAAGCGGAACTTCATCGTGCGAATCTCCAAATGGAACGACCGCTGCCCGAGACTGGAAGCTCGACGACAGCGGTCTTTCGACAAGCGTATGCGGTGTGCGTTTCTTTGAGAAGCGAAGGAATCAGGTTTTCGGCAGGGTAACGCCGTGCTGCCCCTGATACTTGCCGCCGCGATCCGCATACGACGTCTCGCAAATCTCGTCGCTTTCGAAAAACAGAACCTGCGCGACGCCTTCGTTCGCGTAGATTTTGGCAGGCAAAGGTGTCGTATTCGAGAATTCGAGCGTGACGTAGCCTTCCCATTCCGGCTCGAACGGCGTCACGTTCACGATGATCCCGCAACGCGCGTAGGTGGACTTGCCGAGACACACGGTCAGGCACGAGCGCGGAATACGGAAATATTCGACCGTGCGGGCAAGCGCGAAGGAATTCGGCGGGATGATGCAGACATCGCCCTTGAAGTCGACGAACGATTTCTCGTCGAAGTTTTTCGGATCGACGATGGTGGAATTGATGTTCGTGAAGATCTTGAATTCGTCGGCCACGCGGATGTCGTAGCCGTAGCTCGACGTTCCGTACGACACGATCTTGCGGCCGTCTTCGGTCACGCGCACCTGATCGCGCACGAACGGCTCGATCATCTTGTGCTCTTCGGCCATGCGCCGGATCCACTTGTCGGACTTGATGCTCATAGGGACGCTACCCAGCGTTGCGGCTCGCGGTCATGCGACCGGACGCCTGCGGTGAAACGGGGCATGGCGGCAGCGATTTTGTCGCGCGCTGCGGCCAAACGGAAAGCGCGTATTTTACGCGAACGACGCGTCGTATCGGCGACGCTCGACCGTGATCGACCATTCGGATGATACTCGCGGCGTCTTCATCGATCAGCGCCGGATGACGCCGCATGCGAGCGCCGGTCCCACGTTGTGCGGACTGGCGGCGTAGGGATCGGTGGCTTCGCGATGCAGCACGATAGCGCGCGAGATGACCGAGCGCACGCCGTCGAGCGACACGTCCGTCGCCACGAAAAAGCCCGTGGCCGATCCGGTGGAATCCGCGTGAATGTTGCCGAGTTCGCCTTCGAGACGCGCGGTGGCGCGCTTGCGCTCCGCCGGCAGCGCGAAGACCGGGCTTGCGTCCTGATCGTCCATGGCGATGCAGTCGCCGCGCTCGTGAACCTGCAGCGCGTGATCGCTGTCGGGCGGCATGTCGATCAGGCTATACGACACCTGAACGCCGTCCGCGCGCTCGATCAGCGTGATGGTGCCGCGCGCCGCGTTGCCAGGCGTCGGCTGAAGCACTGCGTCGGCGCGTTTCTCGTGATTCTGGAAGATGATGCCGCAGCCGCTCACGAGAACACTACAGGCGACGAGCGCCGAAGCAAGTCCGGCGTGGGCCGCCCTTCCGTCGAATCTATGTCTCATGCGATCCTCTCGGCGGCCCGCCGACACCCGGTGCATCCGCGCGGCCGCCCATAGCAGGCGACATGATACCGCGAGCCGCACCGCACAAGGCTTCGGCGAAACGCGTCCAAGCGCGCCACATCAAGTGTTCTGCACGACGATGCTCGGAAACTTCGACGTCATGTCGCGCTGACGATCGGCAATGGCAATCGCCACGCGCCGCGCAATCGCGCGATACGTCTCGGCAATCCGGCTTTCCGGCTGCGAAACGACTGTCGGCTGACCGGCATCGGTGCGTTCTCGAATCGCGATATCGAGCGGCAACTGGCCGAGAATCTCGACGCCGTATTCCTTCGCCATGCGCTCGCCGCCGCCCGCGCCGAAGATATGCTCCTCGTGCCCGCAATTCGAGCAGATATGCGTGCTCATGTTTTCGACGATACCGAGAATGGGAATGCCGACCTTCTCGAACATCTTAAGGCCCTTCTTGGCGTCGAGCAGCGCGATGTCCTGCGGCGTGGTGACGATCACCGCGCCCGTCACCGGCACTTTCTGCGAGAGCGTCAACTGAATGTCGCCCGTGCCCGGCGGCATGTCGACGACGAGATAATCCAGGTCTTTCCAGTTGGTCTGACGCAGCAGTTGTTCGAGCGCGGAGGTGACCATCGGGCCGCGCCAGACCATCGGGTTGTCCTGCTCGATCAGAAAGCCGATGGAATTCGCCTGAATGCCATGACCGATCAGCGGATTCATCGACTGATTGTCGGGCGACTCCGGCCGGCCGGAGATGCCGAGCATCATCGGCAAGGACGGGCCGTAGATGTCCGCGTCGAGCATGCCGACATTGGCGCCTTCCGCCGCCAGTGCGAGCGCGAGGTTCGCGGCTGTCGTGCTCTTGCCGACGCCGCCCTTGCCCGACGCCACCGCGATAATGTTCTTGACGTTCGGCAGCAGCTTTACGCCGCGCTGTACCGCGTGCGCGACGACTTGCGAGGACACATCGACGACGACGTCTTCCACGCCGGGAACCGCACGCAACGCATCCTCGACCAGTTTGGCCGTGGCCGCGAACTGCGTACGCGCCGGATAACCCAGTACGACGCTCACCGAGACCGTGCCGTTTTGTAGCGAAACGTTGCGGATACTTTTGGTATCGACGAACTTGCGGCTGGTGTTCGGATCGGTCAGTGTGGCTAGTGCGGCGTCGATCTTCGCGCGGTCGATACTCATTGCAACTCCATGGAATGGTTTGTGCTGATGCGACGGCGCATTGCAACAAACTGAGGAAAGTGAAAGTAATTGTTAGAGCCGTTGCGCCGCGTCCCCGCGCATTGCACTATTGCGCGCGGTAATTGTTTCCGGGGATGCATCGCCACTGGCGACTGACGCGCTCTCATTTCTCATAATTGTAGAGGTTCGTCCGGACGCACGTCCGAAGACCCTTACGTACTGTCGGCGCGGCGCGCCGAATCGCTCGTTGATTCAAGGAGATCAAACATGAAGTTGAAGTTGATGACCCGTTTGTCGGTTTTCGTCGTTGCTGGCGCACTAGTCGCGGGCTGCGCGACGGAGCAGGGTAACAATGCGGCGGTCGGCACGGGCGTCGGCGCCGCGACCGGCGCTGGCCTCGGTGCGATTTTCGGCGGCGGCAAGGGCGCGGCAATCGGCGCGGCTGCAGGCGCGGCTGTCGGCGGTGTGACCGGATACAACTGGCAAGCCATTCGCAACAAGATTTCCGGCGACTCGAAGGGCACCGGCACGCAGGTGACCGAGCAGCAAGACGGATCGCTCAAGGTCAACATCCCGAACTCGATCTCTTTCGACACCAACAGCTACGCGATCAAGCCGACGTTCGATCCGGTTCTGAACTCCGTCACGCAAACGTTGCAGCAGCATCCGGAGTTGATCGCCAACGTGATCGGCCATACGGATAACACCGGCACGGCGGCTTACAACCAGACGCTGTCGCAGAATCGCGCGCAAAGCGTGGCTTCCTATATCGCCACGCATGGTGTCGCCGGTCAGCGTCTCTCGTCGCAGGGCATGGGACAGAACCAGCCGATCGCCGACAATTCGACCGAAGCAGGCCGCGCGCAAAATCGTCGCGTGGAAATTTACCTGCGCGCGACGGCACAGCCGGGCCAAGTGCAATAAATTTCTGATTTATAAGGAGAATCGGCAGATGCCGGCGCAGCGTGGCAAAGCGCGCGAAGCCGCCTGAAAAAAATTTGAAACTTGGGCGCACGGCGCGTGTCTGTCTTTACGGTAGGCGCGCGGCGAGGCCGCCACCTGCCATTCTCCTCTTGTCGTTGTTGCTCCGGGGCCCGGTTTTGGACCCCGGTTTTTTTTGGTGCGATGGTTTTCGGCTGCCGCGCCCAAGTCTCCCCGTCTCCCCACCTCCCCGTCTTCCTTCCCCTCCCTGCTAAAATCGAAAATCGCTTTTTTTGCGTTCTTCGATCAACTTCTGCATTTCCTCCGGGCCGCGCCTTATGTCAGCACCGATTTCAGCCATCGCCACCGCCGCGCCCGCCGTCAAGAACGGCGCTCGCCAGATCCTCGTCACGTCCGCGTTGCCGTATGCGAACGGTCAGATTCATATCGGCCATATGGTCGAATACATTCAGACGGACATCTGGGTTCGGACGCTGCGCATGCATGGCCACGAGGTCTACTACGTCGGCGCCGACGATACCCACGGCACGCCCATCATGCTGCGCGCCGAAAAAGAAGGCATCACGCCGAAAGCGCTGATCGAACGCGTTTGGAAAGAGCACAAGCGCGACTTCGACAGCTTCGGCATTTCCTTCGACAACTATTATTCGACCGATGCCGAGGAAAACCGCGTCCTTTGCAACACCATCTACGCCGCGCTCCAGGAAGCGGGATTGATCGACGCGCGCGACATCGAACAGGCCTACGATCCGGTCAAGGAAATGTTCCTGCCGGACCGCTTCATCAAGGGCCAGTGCCCGAAGTGCGGCGCGAAGGACCAGTACGGCGACAATTGCGAGGTTTGCGGCTCGACTTATCAGCCCACCGAACTCATCAACCCGTATTCGGTGGTGTCGGGTGCGACGCCCATCCGCAAGATTTCCACGCATTATTTCTTCCGCTTGTCGGACCCGCGTTGCGAAGACTTCCTGCGCGGCTGGGTCGGCGGACTCGCGCAGCCCGAAGCCACGAACAAGATGCGCGAATGGCTCGGCGACAAGGGCGAGGCCAAGCTCGCCGACTGGGACATCTCGCGCGACGCGCCCTACTTCGGCTTTGAAATCCCCGGTGCGCCGGGCAAGTACTTCTACGTCTGGGTCGACGCCCCGGTCGGCTATTACGCAAGCTTCAAGAATCTCGCGGACCGTATCGGCCTGGATTTCGATGAATGGGTGAAGCCCGGTTCGAAGACCGAGCAGTACCACTTCATCGGCAAGGACATTCTGTATTTCCACACGCTCTTCTGGCCCGCGATGCTCGAATACTCCGGTCATCGCACGCCGACGAACGTGTTCGCGCACGGCTTTCTGACCGTCGACGGCGCGAAGATGTCGAAGTCGCGTGGCACGTTCATCACGGCGCAAAGCGTGATCGATACCGGCATCAATCCGGAATGGCTGCGCTACTACTTCGCGGCCAAGCTGAACAGCACGATGGAAGACATCGACCTCAACCTGGAAGACTTCCAGGCGCGCGTGAACAGCGATCTCGTCGGCAAATACGTGAATATCGCGAGCCGCGCGGCGGGCTTTCTTCTGAAGCGCTTCGACGGCCGCGTGCAGGACAGCGCGATGCAGCATCCGCTGCTTGCGCAACTGCGCGCCGCGATTCCGCAGATTGCCGGCTTCTACGAGTCGCGCGAATACGGCCGCGCGCTGCGCACGACCATGGATCTCGCCGATACCGTCAACGGCTACGTCGATACCGCGAAGCCCTGGGAACAGGCGAAGGACCCGGCCAACTCGGTCGCGTTGCACGAGACTTGCAGCGTGAGTCTGGAGGCGTTCCGCCTATTGTCGCTTGCGCTGAAGCCGGTGTTGCCGAAGCTGATCGAAGCGGTCGAGGCGTTCCTCGGCATCGCGCCGCTCGTCTGGGCGGATGCGGACATGCCGCTGTCGTCGGCCAATGCCGTGAACGCGTACAAGCATCTGACCACGCGCGTCGACCCGAAGCAGATCGAGGCCTTGCTCGCGGCGAATCGCGAGTCGTTGCAGGCGGCGCCGGAAGCGGCCGCTGCTTCTGCCGCTGCCACAAGTGCGAGTGCGGCTAAGAGCGCGGCGCCCGCCAAAAAGCAAGCGAACGAAGAGACGCCGGGCGTCATCTCCATCGACGACTTCTCGAAAATCGATCTGCGTATCGCGAAGATCGTCGATTGCAAAACGGTCGAAGGCTCCGACAAGCTCTTGCAACTGACGCTCGATATCGGCGAAGAGAAAACGCGCAATGTGTTCTCGGGTATTCGTTCGGCTTATCAGCCGCAGGATCTGATCGGCAAGCTGACCGTGATGGTCGCCAATCTCGCGCCGCGCAAGATGAAGTTCGGCCTGTCGGAAGGCATGGTGCTGGCGGCGTCCGCCGCCGACGAGAAGAAGGAGCCGGGGCTCTACATTCTCGAACCGCATGGCGGGGCCACGCCGGGAATGCGGGTGCGCTGAACGACAACCGCGACGCTCGAAACAGGAACGCCCCTCTTGAGGGGCGTTTTTTTTCGGACGTCTGTCTGTGGCAAGCAACCTGAGCAGCGCTGCCCGGCGATGCCTATTGATAGGTCATGGTGAGGATCATCGACGTGTTCGCCGGACCGGGCGTCACGGTACCGGTTCGGTAGTAACGCGCCTTCATCGGGATCACATAGCTGCCACCCGTGGAACTGTTATAGCCGGAGAATGCCTTGGACGTGCTCAGCGGAAACACGGAGCCGGAGCCATCCAGTAGCTGCACGCCCACGCCCGTGGCCGACGACGAGCCATTGAGCGCCACGACGGATTGCGAACTGTTAAGCACACTGGTCGTGGGATCGATTTCATACAGGACGCCATTCATCCCCGAGGGACAATTGTTGAGGCTGATGTTGAACGGGACCGCCGCGGTAGTCGCACCGACAGACGCCATTTCCACCGGAAAATGGGTGCCGAGCGGCACCGGCACATCGGGGGTCTGGCAGGTAAGCGGGACGACCGTCACCGCCGGGACGATCAGATAAAAAGGCGTGGTGCCCGGGCTGTCCGGGACAAAATTGATCATGGAGCTGGAGCTCGCCAGCGTCTGCGCGCCCAGCACGCCTGCCGCGCTCACAACGCCTGTCTTCACGAGCGCAACTGCCCAACGCCCATAGTTTTTGAGGTTGGAACCAGTGGCGGTACAGGTCCAGCCCACGTAGGGCGGCCGCACGGAGGGCGACACCTCGTCGAGCCAATCCGCGCCGCCACACGAACTCGGCTCGCCGTCGAACGCGATGGCCATGCCAACGCCGGGCACATTGGTCTGCAAGACCGTATAGGACGCGAGACCTGGGCCCGGTGTGCTCGCGATCGTCACGCTGCTTTTCGGCCATGCGACATTCAACTTCGAATACATGCCGGAACCGGATGTCGTCGACATGGTGCACACGTAGTTGACCATCGACGTGATGCTCCAGGGCGCCAGAATGGCGCCCACCGGCAAGTCGCGCGGCACCGAAATCGTCGCAGGGAGAATGGCCTGCACACTCTGACCTCCGCCCGTGCAAGCGTCGGCCCATGCGTCCTGCATGCCGCCTGTCAAAACCAGCGCGCTCGACAAGATGATCCAAGCATATCGTCGCAGCCGGGCAAATCCGATGCCTTTCATATCGCTATTCCGTCAAAGGGTGTCGAAGTCACGCGCGCGTCAGTTGTAGGTGAAGTTGACCGTCGCCGAGGTCGTCACCGTGCCGGCTGTCATCGTTCCAAGACGATAGAACTGCGCCACCATCGGAATGGTCATGGCGTTGGTCGCGTCCACTTGGCCGCGATTGGAGGTGTTGCCAAGCGTGACGACCGTACCGGTGGTCCCGCCCGCACTGCTCGCCTGCAGCAGTTGCACGCCGGTCTGCGTCGCGGTGCCGGTGTTCTTGAGCACGCTCGGAACGGTGTCGGACTGGCCCGATACGGCCATCGATACCGTGGTGCCCGGCGTGCAGTTGGTCAGCTTCAGGCTGAACGCCGTGGGATTCATCGTCGATCCCACGCTCGGAAAGTCGAGGATATTGGCGCTGCCCAGATTGATCGTCTGATTCGCCGAAGCGGTGTCCACCGTGCAGGACGGGGGCACGATGGTGCCGGTGAAGTTGAGCGTGGCATCCGCTCCGAATGCCGAACCGGTCGCGGTGACGGCGATGGTGACGGCGAGATTAGCCAGAAGTGATCCAAGTGTGCGCATAGTCATTCAAACGTGTTCATGTTGCCGCCGCTCGTGCGGGTCTTTGTCGATTGCAGATTCATGTCGTGGAGATATCGGCTTAGTTGCAGGCTGCGTCCGCGAAGGCAGTCGATGCCGCCCGGCTCCCGTCGGCTTCGGGCAACGCGTAATGCACCTTGCAACTCTGATCGGCCGCCGAGCCCCAACGGGCGATCAGATCGCCACTCGCGGCCTTGCTATACAACATCGCGCGGCTGCCCTGCGTCACGGCGCCAACGGATTCGCCGCTCGCATCCAGCACGTCCGCGCCGAACGGCACCGGCTCGCCGTTCAGACGACGCAAGCGCATGACGATTGCGCGGCCTCGGTCTTCGGTATCGAACTTCACGAGCGACACCGCGCCGGCCGTTGGTGCAAAGTGCTGCTCGGTGGTCTTGAGCTGCACGCCCATCGGCAAGCCCTTGGTGTCGATCTCCACCGCGTTCTGCGAATACGGCTGCATGCCCGCCACGGCCGCGCGGCCGGCGCCGTTCAGACGCACACCGGGCGAACTGGCAATGCGCGCTCCGGCGGCATCGTTCGCCTCGACAATCGCCAACGTGTCGCCGCTTTGCGGTGACAACACCAGACCGCCCCCGTACGCGACCACGGAACCGGACGCACCCGCGCCTGCCTGCGTGTATCCGTTGGCGCGGCCAACATTCGCGCGCAACTGCGCGACAGGTGAGAAATAGCCGACGTTGGCGCTAAGGCTGTCGCTGTGGCTGCCGGAATCACCCGATGTGTGGCCCGCGCTCACGCCGTAGTTCATCTCATAGTCCTTGCCGAGCGTGCCCGTGAAGGTTTCCTGAATCTGGTTCGTGTTGTCGCGCGAGTCGTGCGAGAAGCTCGTCGTCGAATTGGCGATGTTCGTGCCCAGATCGAGGGGAACGCTCAGCGTGAGCATCACGCGGTTGTCCCAGTTCGCGGTTGACGTGTCGAGTTCGCGCGAAGCCGAAACCCCCACGCCGACGCGCCCGACGTTCGTGTTGTAGCCGACCTGGAACGCGGTATCGTTGCCATGCTTGTTCCAGTAGTTCTGCGTGTAGCCCGATGCGTAAATGGAGCCCCACTTGTCGAGGTTTTGGTTGAGCGTGAGCTGCAGGCGACCTTTCTGGATGCCGTTGCTCATGAACGCGGTGCCCTTCGACTCGAGGTCGCGCAGGTTCATGGCGTCGCGGAACCCGAGGAAGCCGCTCGTCGAATAGCGGTACGCCGCGAGCGTGACGTCGGTGTTCGTCGGCGTGAAGCTGCGCGAGAACGAAAGGCGAAGGCTCTGTCCGCTCCGGCTGCCGGATTTCGGCAGATTCGCATTGGCTTGCGTCGCGTCGAAGGCGAATGCACCGACCGACGTGTTGAGCGACGCGCCGAGCGCCGCCGAAATGTAGTCTTCGGCGACGATCGAGCCGCCATACAGCGTGACCAGGTTGTTCACGCCGTGCTGCACACCGGCCTGCACGACATACGGATGGCCCGATTCGCTCGAATTGCGATACTGGCCCGCTGCCACGTTCAAGCGCCAACGCCCCTCGCGCAGCGAATTCACGGGCGCGGCATACGGCACGGATGCAACGTGCTGGCTGCCGTCCGCTTCGGTGACGATCACCTGCAGGTCGCCGCCGTAGCCGGTCGGGTAGAGATCGTTGATCTCGAAAGGACCCGGCGCGACCGTCGTCTCGTAGATGAGATTGCCGTTTTGCTTGACCTGAACGTTCGCGTTGGTATTGGCGATTCCCCGCACGATCGGCGCATAGCCGCGCTGCGATTCGGGGTACATGCGGTCGTCGGTTGCGAGTTGCACGCCGCGCACGCCGAACGAATCGAAGATCGAGCCGTCGGTGTAGGAGTCGCCGAGCGTCAACTGGCTCTTGAGCGGAATCAGCGAGCGCTGCACATTCGTCTGCAGGCTCTGTGCATGCGTGCCGCCAAACGACGATGTCGTGACGTTGCCGTTGTAGCGAAATCGCCAGGCGTCGAAGTTGAGACCCGCCGTCACGCCCAGATAACCCTGAGTGTTCGACACGCCGCCGCCATTCGAGCGATATACGTTGGCGTTGTACTGCAAGGTCGCGGCTGGCACGCCTTCGTCCCACAGCTTCGGATCGACCCAGCCGCGCGCGTTGCGGCTCATCATCGCTTGCGGCACGCTCACGTCGAGGCGCTGTTCGCCCATGTCGAAGGTGGCCGTCGCCTGCGGGATCAGGTCCGGCAGCGCCACGCCGCCCGTGCTGTTCGCGGCGTCGAGTTGCGCTAACGCGGAATCGGGCAGGCGCATGGTATCGACGCCCGCGCGCGCGAGCAGATCGCGATCGAAGACCGGGACCGCGCGATGGTCCGGCGCGCCGACATTGCGCAATGTGATGGCGGTCATGCCGAGCCACACGCCGTTCACGTACAGTGCGGCGCGGTAATTGCCGGCCAGTGCGATGTTGCCCTTGTCGAAGCGGCTGACGTCCATGACCGCCGCGCCCGCGAAGCGCAGGAAGCCCGGGTCGAACTCCACGGCCTCGGGCGCGGCCGATGCGGCCGATGCGGCTGATGCCGTCGAGGTCGATGCCGTCGATGCAACCGTCGCACCACTCGATGCAGCCTTGACATCGGACGAGGCCTGAGCCCGATCCGGCCGCACCCCGGACGATGACGAAGTGTCCGTGCGAGCCGGCGTGTTCGCATCGGCCCTGGCATGCGCCGCGGCGAAGGCGAGCATCACGGCGACGCTGGTCCGACTCAGCGAGAGAGCGAACCTCGAATTCGATTCCATGCAGCGTTCATTCATATCGAGCCGGATTCGCGGGCAACACCGCTCCCCACCGATGGGAAACATCGGCATCCGGGGCTCGCTGCCTCGCGACGATTAAGTCTTGATGTACGTGAACGCCAGGCTATTCGCGCCCGGCGTGTGGCCGACCGATGGCGAAGGAATCGACATCCTTCGCGTCGCTCGTGAATGGGTCAGATAGCCCGCATGCAGCGCGTCTCAGTGGATCGCTGCCTCGTGCTTCGTGGGACCGCCGTAGTCGTTCAAGGTCGTGAACGAGACCTGGCCGTTCGCGGTCGCCTTACCGGACAGTGGCAGCGTGAGCTCGCCACCCGGTGGCACCATGCCGCCTTCATCGAATCGGGCGGCATGTTCGCCTTCGCCCACATGAGCGTCGATGATCGTCACGTGATAAGGCGTCGGATTCGAAACCACGAGCGCGGACTTGCCACCTTGGGACGACAGCCGCCATGTGAGCTTGCCCGGTGCGTCGTCGGCGCTGCCCGGCAGACCTTGCGGGCGAAAGAAAAACTTCAGGCGCGAGCGGAATGCGAGCTGGACGTAGTTCGCGCCAGCCTGAGCTTCGGTTGGCTTCGGCGGCACTTCAAGCACGTTGAACCAGAGCAGGGTTTCGCGATCTTTCGGCAGCGCTTCGCCGGTATAGGCGATACGGACGGTCTGCGCCTTGCCCGGATCGATACGCGCAAACGGCGGCGTGAGCACGAACGGGAGATCGATCTGAGCCGGATCGACCTTGGGATCGCCCTTGTCGAGCCACACCTGCGTCAAGGCCGGCGATTTTCCCGCGTTGGACAGCTTAAGCGTCACTTCGCTATCCGTGGCGTTGTACACCACGCGCGTGCCCGCGACGACGACGGACGCATTGGCTGCGAACGGCAGGATCGCAACGAGAGCGAGCACACCCGCTGTCACTGCGCTAAAAACGACTTTTCGGAGACTCATGACATTCAACAAATTTGCGGTGACGCGATGACTCGACCCCGCGCGCCGTGCGAGGGTTAAACGAAGACGCCGCGAGGGCGTCCTCGTTTGCGAATCGATTTACTGATAGACCATCGAATAGGTCACCTGGCTCGTCACCGTGCCCGCGGTTGCGGCGCCCATCGGCGAGCTGTACTGCGCTGCGTATTGCAGGCTTGCGCTGCCGCTCGTGATTGCAACGTCTTGCGACTGCTGCGCACCGTCGGCCTTGCTCACGTCGATGGCTTGCCCCGAGCCGTTGTAGTCCAGCAACTGGACTTCAACGTTGGTCGCCGTGCCGTTGTTCTTCAGGTTGCCGTCGGCCAGCGTGTTCGCGCCGTATTCCCAGAACGTGTGCACGTTGCCCGTAGCCGGCGTGCAGTTGGACAGCGCAATGTTGAAACCGGTGGCGCCTGCGGAAGAGCCGGCGTCCGTCAGTTCCGCTGCGGCAAGCGCCGGCAGCGTCACGGTGAAGTTGTTGCCCTGGGCATTGCCGCTTACCGTGCACGTGTTGGCCGTCAGCTCTCCGTTGATGGTCAGCGTGCCACCGTTACCTGCCGGTGCGGCGTGCGCGGCAGCGCCTGCGAGAGACATGGACACCGCGACCAGCGGAAGAATGATCTTCTTCATAATAAGTATTCCTTAGTCGTCACCTGAGTGACTGAGCCCGATTTGAAAATTCGTCAGGTCGCGTCGTGAACAAGATATTCATACTCGCTTCCTGACGAAAGGCTGAGTATGCTGACTCGGGCCATGCGACCGATTAGGAACACGCTTAAAACTACAAAGTTCCTACATAAATCGTTGATGTAACGCATCCATATTGAGAATTTTCTTGCGGATTTTTCCGCGCTTTGAGAACGATTCAGATCAGAAGCGGACTTTGGGATCAGCAATAGGGCATCGGTTACGGGCGCGGCGCAAAAGCAAAAAGGGGCACGCGATCGACTCGCATGCCCCTGTCCCCTTACGTCTTCAAAGCGATCTACTCCGTGGTCGACTCTACCTCGGATGCCGCCGCGGCCGACGAAGCCGCCGCCCGCTCCGACCGCGTGGGCGTCGTCGACGAAAAGAGCCGCATCCACGAATTGAAGCGCCGTGTGTAAGACAGATCGACGCCCTGGAACGTCCCGCCATACGCCGTCACCGACCAGAATCGCGACAGGCTCAGTGTCGCCTTGATCGCGTTGCTGGCCGATTGCAGACCCTGCTCGTAGCCAATCACCAGCCGCTCGTTGATGGCCTTGGCGATCATCACCACTTGCGGATCGGTCAGGCCCACTTCGCTCGAACCGATGGTGAATTCATCCAGCCCGAAGGTCTGCGCAATACGCTTGCCGCCCGTGCTGCCGAGCAACGCGAGTGCGCTCGTCATTGCGCTCTGCTGGCCGACGTTATTGCCCTGATCCGTGCCATGACCGAACAAGAGCCACGAGAGCTTTTCGTTGTCAGGCACGCTCGGTTCGGAAATGAGTTTGGCCACGGGCGCCTGCACCGTGCCCGTCACCTGCACGCCCGCCTCGACTTCCTGATTGCGCCGCATCGCGAGGACATTGATGCCGGGGTTCGCCACCGGTCCGTTGAACGTGAAGAAGCCATTCTCGATGTTGAGCTTGCGCCCGAACGCCGTGTAACTCGAACCCGGCGTCGTTACGCGCACATTGCCGACCGCGCGCAGCGGCATGTTCGGCGCGCTCGTCACGCTGATGACGCCGGCAAGCCCGAGATCCGCGCCGGCGCCCTTGAAGCGAAAGCGCTGCCCCAGGTCGATGTCGATATTCGCGCGCGGCGTGAACGGTCCAACCGGTTTTTCCGTTGCGGCGACCGTCTGCTTCGTCGTGTTTTCGCCCTTGATGGTGCCATCGGGACGTTCGATGACCACGTCGTCGCCGAGCGATGGCGCGCCGGATTCCGGCAAGTCGAACAGCGCGTGATCGACGGTGAACTTGCCGTTGATCGCCATGCCGCCCTGCAATCCCGCGTTCGCGATACTCGCGCTGCCCGAAAGCGACAATTGCCGGTCGGGCGAGGCGAACAGTTCCAGCTTGTCCGCGATGATGCTCGCGGTGAGGTCCGGCTGTGCCTGATCGAGCCGCACCTTGCCCGTCGCGCGCAACGTGCCGCTCGCGCCGTGGAACTCCACCTGCTGGAAGTCCACCAGATTCTCCGACAGCGCAATGCGAATGATGCCGTCCTTCAACTGAACGCCCTGATCGACGACCGTCGCCGAAAGATTGTCGCCCGTCAGCGACCCCGACAGATTCGGCTTGGCGACGATCCCCGCGATGCTCAACTTGAGCGCAAGCTTGCCGCCCAGCAGATAGCTCGGGCCGAGCAGCCCGCCGGTGGTGCGCAGTTCGGGGATATTCGCGTTGATCGCGCCGGAGAGCGGCGCTTCGTCGACCACGGTCAGCATGCCGTCGCGATTGGCGAGCGGCGTGTGCGCGTTGGCTTCGATCACGCCGATGCGCGTCGCCTGCGCGCGCAGCGTCGCGTTGAGCGTATTGCCGTTGGAGAAATCGGCGCGCGCAGAGATGTCGTTGATGCCGAGCGCCGAGACGCCACGGGTGCCTTCCACGGTCACATCGCCGCTGCGGCGCTTGAGCTGCGCATAACCCGTCGCCGTGGCGCCGAGCGAGAAGTTCCAGTCGCCATCGAAGACGAGGTCGGTGCGGATCGGCGGCTCCTCGCCCGTCATTTCCTGACGCACGGCCAGAAGCCGCGGCACCGAGAGATTCGTCAACGTTCCGGCCGACTGGATGCGGCCGTGATCGAGCGCGAACGACTTGAGATTGAGCGCCGCGCCTTCCGCGACGAGCCGCGTCGCGCCGAGCACGAGCCTGGCCGGACCGTAGCTCACGGTCAGCGGCTGTTCGAGGTTGACCGACGGCGTGCCCTTGTTGGTGAGCTTCGTGATCGTGCCGTCCCAATGCGGGCCGTCGGCGGCATCGGTGAACTTGCCGTTCGCGCCGAGCGCGAGATTCACCGGCTGCCCCTGAACCTTGCCGGTCGCGGTCACGTCGAGCGTGTGATGCATGCGTGTGCCGTTGAGGTTCGCATCGAGCGTGGCGACTTCGATGCCCGAGGTGCTCGCATCGCGCGCTTTCAGCGTGAAGACGAGCGCGCCGTTCGAGCCATCGCGAATGTCCGCGCGACCTTCCGCATGACCGAGGCGGTTCGCGCCGAACACGACGCCATCGGCCTGATAATTCGCCGCCACGTTCGGATGCGCAATCGAGCCGGTCAGATCGCCGTCCGCCTTCACCGTCCCCGCGAGACCGAAGCCGAGGCGCTCGAGTTGCGGCGCATCGACGCGAAAACGCAGCCGGTCGCCGGGCGCGCCGAAACTGCCGTTCAGATCGACATCGTTGCCCGCGACAGACAACTTGGCCGCGCTTGGCAAGAGCCGCATGCCCGCCAGTTGCACCGTGCCTTCGCCGGTGAGCGGCAAATTGTCGTACATGCTGTCGGCGAGTTTGAAGGTCGCCTTGGTGGTGAGTTCGGGCGCGAGTCTGCCGGATGCGGCCAGCGTGCCGTTCACGCGCGCCTCGATCGCGCGCGCGGGCGCGGCGGGCTTCTTCTGCGCGCCTTTCCTGACGGGCGCGGGCTTCGGCTGAAGCAACTGCTGCGTGAGCAGAAGCGGATTGAAGTCGATGAATTTCGCCTTCAGGTCATAGCTCGAATTCGTATCTTTCTTGAGCACACCGTTCGCTTCGACGCGACCCTTGCCGACGGTCAGCTTGACTTCGTCGAGCGCGGTCTGCTTCGGGTCGAGCTTCACCTTGGCTTGCGCGCGGATCGCCGCTTTCGGATCGTTCAGGTCGGCGGTGACGGTTTGCGTATCGCCCGCGAGCACGACGCTGATCGGCCCGGAGAAATCGGTCGGACGCACGCTCGCTTCGATTGCGTTGAGGTCGAGCTTCGCCACCTTGAGGTCGAACTTGCCGTCGCCGCCCTTGAGCGAGCCGCCACCCGTCACGGTCGCGTCTTTCACGAGACGCACGTTGAGATCGGTGATGCTTTGCGCGGAGGCATCGAGCCGCACGTTGGCGTGCGCGTCGATGAGCGGCAGCAGCTTTTTGTCGATGGCGCCCGGCTTCGCGTTGACGATCGACACCGGCCCGCTCACCACGAAGCCCGGCGCGTTCTCGACCGGCTTCACTTCGGCGCTCACGGCGAGGTCGGCGAACGGCGCGCCCGGGCTGAACGCTTGCGGATTGACGTGATCGACATTGACGATGGCAAGCTTGAGCGGCACGTCGCCGAACGGCAGCGCTTCGACATGCGCGCGGCCGTTGAGCTTCATGCCGCTGGCGTCGATATCGGCAATGAGGTCTTCCAGCGAGCCCGATAACCGCGCGCCCACCTGCACCGCTTCGCCGTTTAGCTTGCCGGTGTAGCCGGCATCGCCGGAAAGCGGGAACGGACGCGCGCCGCCGTCGAGCTTCGCGGATGCCGTCACTGCGCCGAACGGCGTGTCGAGCCGCTGCACCGTCGCCTGATGATGCTGCCCGTCGCTGCCGCCGTTAAAGAGCAGGCGCGAGAATTCGGTGGTCGTCGCACCCTGATGCAACTGCAGCTTTTCCACGCTCAGGTCGCGGATGGCAAGCTGGATCGGCAGGCGCAAATCCTTCGGCAGTTCCGTTTTCGTCGACTTTTCTTGCGAAGGCGCGATGCGCGCGTCGATGGTGCCGACATGCAGATAATCGATGGTAAAGCGCAGCGGCTCGCGCGTGAGCGCCCAGCGTCCCGAAACGCTGTCGACCGCTATGTCCGTGCCCTTGCCGTCGGGACTCTTCCAGTGGACATCGCGCAGACTCACGCCGGTGGCGATAGCACCGCCATCGAGCTTGCCGGTCAGCTGACCCTTGAGCAGCGATGTCGCCGCCTGCCACGCGTAACGCGTGCCGCGCTCGGTGTTGAGCGCGAACAACACGGTGCCGATGGCAAGCACGACGATCAGAACGATGACCAGTGCGAGCACGCCCAACCAGCGCATGAAACGCCTGAAGCCGCCGCGGCGCGGCTTTTTATCGTCGCCGGACCCGCCGCTGCCGCCGTTATTACCGCCGCCCGCGTCAGCATCGGACGCAACGACGCCGCCCGCCTCATCCCAACGCGGCTCGTCCTTGCTTCCGTGTGCGCTCGATTCCGTCATGCCCTTGATATCCACCATCGCTCGTGCGCCCGTTCAGAACGCAATGCCGAGCGTCAGATACGGCTTGATGCTCTTGTTCTTGAGCCCGTAGGCCACGTCCACGTTGACCGGCCCGACCGGACTGCGCCAGCGCGCGCCGACGCCCACGCCCGGCTGGAAGACGCGCTCGCTCCAGGTATCCGTCGCCGTGCCGATGTCGAAGAACACCGCGCCGCCCCAATCGTGCGTGAACCAGTGCTGATACTCGCTGCTGCCCGTCACCATGTACTTGGTCGGCAAGATCGATCCCGCCACATTGTTGCCGATACTCAGATAGCTATAACCGCGCACCGAATTCGCGCCGCCCGCGCGAAACAGCAGGGACGCCGGCACGCCGCTCGACGGCCCGCTCGTGAACACGCCGCCGAATTCCGCGCGAAACACGAAGAGATCGTTCTTCGTGATCGGCAGATACTGCAGCGCGTTGGTGTAGAGACGCGCAAAGGTCTGATCGGTCATCAAGCCTTTCACCGCGAAGCTTGCTTCCGCGCGAATGATGTTGCCGCGACGCGGGAACAGCGGATCGTCGACATCGCGGCGCACCCACGTCCACGCGGGCACGAGCGCGCGCGCCGTCGACGGATTCGGCTCGTTCTGCGTGATGCGGTCGTCGTAGAAAGCGAGCGAATACGTCGTGTCGATGTTCTGCGTCGAACGCGAGCGCTGCACGCCCACGCGTCCGCTATAAATCTTTGTGCTCGATACGTCGGTGATGGTGTAGGAGCCGAACACCGCGTTGACCCAGCCGCGCGAATCGGGCGGCATCGCGAGTTGCACGCGGCCGTACTGCTGCGTCTGATCGAGCCGGCCGGAAATGGTGAACGGATAGGCCGCGTTGAACGTATTCAGATAGCTGTAGGCGCCCTGCACGTGAAAGCCGGTATCGGTCGCATAACCCACACCGTAGCGGATGCTGTTGTACGGATACTCGCTCACCTTCAGATGCACCGGCGTTTCGAGCGGCTTGTTGACGTCGTTGTCCGCGTCGATGGCCACGCTCGCGTAATACGGCGTGTTCTGCACCTGGCGTTGCAGTTCGTTCACGCGCGAGACGTCGTAGATCTCGCCCGGATGAATCGGGTTCACGTTGTCGATGATCTTTTCCGGATAGCGCTTCGTGCCGCTGATATCGAGCTTGCCGAATGTGAAGGTCGGACCGCTGTCGAAGGTCACGGAGAGATCGGCGAGGTGCGCGCGCGGATTGATGCGCGCCTGCGAGCGCACGATTTTCGCGCCGAGATAGCGCCGCGACTGGAGCGCGCGCAACGCGGCGTTCTTGGCGTCGTCCCACGCGCCTTGCGAGAACGGATCGCCTTCGTTCACTGAAAACGCGAAACGCGCGGCGTTCTCCTGATTGCGGTCTTCGGTCGTCACCGCGCCCGTGAAATGCAGTTGCACGGAGGCGATCTTCGTTTGCGGACCTGGATCGACGCTGACGGTCACCTTGCGCTTGTCGCCATCGGTCGTCACGTCGGTGCGCACGACCGGCGTGAAATAGCCTTCGGTCGCGACGAGGTCGCGCACGTCCTTCGGCGCGGCGGTGACGAGGAACTGGAACTGGTCGTCGCTGACGTCGTCGCGCTTGGCGAAGCGCGACAGATCGAGATGGTCCTTCAGCAGCTTCTTGACGCTGCGCGGCGCGTCGATGTCGATGTCGTACTTGGCGAACGCAGGCCAAGCGGCCGCCAGGAGCGCACATGCCAGGAAGCTGCGCAGTGCAGCCGGCAAGCGCTTCATTCCGGGCGACGTGGACATCGCCATGTGCGGCCGTTTCGGCGGACAGGCGCGCAACGCGCGCAGCGGATCAAACGAACGCCCCGCCAAACGTGACCTCCGGCATCTGGATGAATGAGACTGAAAGATGAACCTCGAACGCGCGGCTGCAATGCGATGAGCCGGTCACGGCGCGCAGGCGCTATTTCACCACAGCTTCGCATGGGAACCGAGCACGGATGTGCAACGGCGGCTTGCGGCGGTGTGGTTTGCCGCGTGCCGTCCGCGGACCGCTGCCGGGCGCGCTGTCGTGCGGCTTTGGACGGTCAGACGCTCGCGGGGTTCCGCGGGTTCCAATAATCGCTTACGTGGCAGCCCCAAGTCCCATGCGTTACCGCTTCACGCTTGCTGTAAAATCCCGGAGATCGAACCCAGTGCCGCGCGGCATCGGCGCCAGCAAAGGCTGCCGGGCGCGTCGTCCCTATTCACCGCATCGAGCCAACGGAAAACCGATCATGTACCAGTCGGACATCACCCAGTTCATCAATCAGTTGAAAAGCCAGAAGCCGACGCTCGAAGACGAACAGCGTCGCGGCCGCGCGCTCCTGTGGGACAAGCAGCCGGTCGACCTCGACGAACGCGAACGCCAGCAAAAGGCGCGCGTGAACCAGACGCCATACGTCTACTACCAGAACTTCTGAACGTGAGCACAGCCGGCCGCGAGCCGCAGTCGCCCCGCCGTCAGGCCCCGGACGACTCGCGAGATGAACGGGCCGCCGCGCTCGCCAAGCCTGCGACCGACTCGACGCCCGACACCATCGACGGCGTCGCTTTCGCGCATCTCTACGGCGAGCCGCTCTGGAAGCTGCCGACGGATCTATACATTCCGCCGGACGCGCTCGAAATCTTTCTCGAAGCGTTCGAAGGCCCGCTCGACCTGCTGCTCTACCTCATCCGCAAGCAAAATTTCAACGTGCTCGACATTCCGATGGCGGATGTCACCGCGCAATATCTCGGCTATGTCGATCAGATTCGCGAGTCGAATCTCGAACTCGCGTCGGAATATCTGCTGATGGCGGCCATGCTCATCGAGATCAAGTCGCGCATGCTGCTGCCGGTCAAGAAGGCCGACACCGGCGAGGACGCCGAAGACCCGCGCGCCGAACTCGTGCGCCGCTTGCTGGAATACGAGCAGATGAAGCTCGCCGCGCAACGTATCGACCAGTTGCCGCAACTCGGCCGCGACTTCCTGCGCGCGGACGTCTATATCGAGCAGGCGTCGACGCAACGCTTCCCCGACGTCGACATGAACGACCTGCGCTCCGCCTGGGCCGATGTCATCAAGCGCGCGAAGCTCGTTCAGCATCACCGGATTTCGCGGGAAGAACTCTCGGTGCGCGAGCATATGAGCGTGATCCTGCGGCGCCTGCAGCATGCGCGCTTCATGGAGTTCTCCGAGCTATTCGATCCCACGCGCGGCGTACCGGTGGTCGTGGTGAACTTCATCGCCATGCTGGAGTTGTCGCGCGAATCGCTGATCGAAATCACTCAGGCCGAGCCTTTTGCGCCCATTTACGTGAGACTCGCGTACTCTCCCGCTTAAAAGCATTTTCTCTACCCTTGCCTCGGTGCGGCCTGTTGCTGCCGCCCGCCAGGAGACACCCGCTCGATGAAAGTCATCAGCTCAATTCACGAACTGCGCGATCAGTTGCGCGGTCAGAACCGCACCGCCTTCGTCCCGACGATGGGCAACCTCCACGAAGGCCATCTTTCCCTCATGCGGCTTGCGCGCCAGCATGGCGATCCGGTGGTCGCGAGCATCTTCGTGAACCGGCTGCAATTCGGGCCGAACGAAGACTTCGACAAATATCCGCGCACGCTGCTGGACGACATCGAAAAGCTGCAGTCGGAGAACGTCTACGTGCTGTTCGCGCCGACCGAAGTGGATATGTATCCGGAGCCGCAGCAGTATCGCGTGCATCCGCCGCATAACCTCGGCGACATTCTCGAAGGCGAATTCCGTCCCGGCTTCTTCACGGGCGTGTGCACGGTCGTGATGAAGCTGATGTCGTGCGTGCAGCCGCGCGTCGCGGTGTTCGGCAAGAAGGATTATCAGCAACTGATGATCGTGCGGCAGATGTGCCACCAGTTCGCGCTGCCCACGGAGATCATCGCCGCCGAAACGGTGCGCGAGGAAAACGGTCTCGCGCTGTCATCGCGCAATCGCTTTCTGTCGGCCGCCGAGCACGCCGAAGCGCCGCAACTCGCGCTGCAGTTGAATCGCGTGCGCGAAGCCGTGCTCTCGGGCGAGAAAGATCTGGCCGCGCTCGAACGCACGGCCATGAACGCGCTCGCCGAACGCGGCTGGAAGCCCGACTACATCAGCGTGCGCAAGCGCGTCGACCTGCTCGCGCCGGGCGAAGCGGATGCGAGCGCGCCGCTCGTCGTGCTGGCGGCGGCGAAGCTCGGCAACACCCGTCTCATCGACAATCTGGAAATCTGAAGTAAAGGAACCACACGCATCATGCAGCGCACCATGCTCAAATCGAAGATTCACCGCGCGACGGTCACGCATTGCGAGCTTCACTACGAAGGCTCGTGCGCAATCGACGAGGATCTGCTCGAAGCGGCGAATCTGCTGGAGAACGAGCAGATCGACATCTGGAACGTGAACAACGGCGAGCGCCTGACCACCTATGCCATCAAGGGCGAGCGCGGCAGCGGCATGATCTCGCTGAACGGCTCGGCGGCGCGGCGCGCGCAGTTGGGCGACCTCGTGATCATTGCGGCTTTCGCGGCCGTCGACGAAAAAGAGATCGCGGCGGGCTGGAAGCCGGACCTCGTCTTCGTCGATGAAGCGAACCGCATCAAGGGCAACCGCGATCACGTGCCGACGCAGAACTGGACCTGATCGTCCGAGTTCATCCGCGACTTGGCCGGCGCTCCGCAAGGACCGCCGGCCTTATTTTTTGCTGACCCATTCGATGATGGGTTGCCACTGCTCCAGGTCCTTCTCCACGCGGCTTTTGGCGACGTCCCAGATCGTGAGTCCGTGCGCGGCGAGTTGCACGTAGTTTTGCGTGTCGCGTAAAAAGCCGAGCACGGGCAAGTCGAGACCTTCCACGAAACGATGCAGTTGTTCCGCCGAGCGCGTACGCGCGTCCACCCGCATGCCGACGACGCCGACCTGAATCGCGCCCTTTCGCACCGCCTTTTCCTTCGCGAGTTTCGACAGAAAGTCTTGCGTGGCGAGGATGTCGAACATCGACGGTTGCAGCGGCACGATCACCTTGTCGGCAATATCCAGCGCGAGCGCGAGCCGGTTGCCGTGGACTCCGGCGGGCGTATCGACGACGGCTTTTTCCAGGCCCTTGGGCGGCTTGGCGGGCGCGTCGACATCGAGATTCCATTCTTCGATTCTTGGCAGCGTGTCCGGGCGCAGCGAAAGCCACGCGTGCGAGGAGCGCTGCTTGTCCAGATCGGCGAGCGCGACCCACTCGCCGTTTGCCGCGAAACACCCGGCCAGATTGGTTGCGAGCGTGCTTTTCCCGACGCCGCCCTTCGGATTTGCCACCACGATCACGGTCATGAATTGTCCAGAAGATTGTTCGACGCGCTTGATTTCGACGCCCTTCGCCGGGATACGCCTGCGCGCGGTTTCGTTTTAGGAACCGATACATGATTTCGAGCCGTTGATATTATCGGCAAAATGGCGCTCACGCGAAGCGCTGGCCGAACGGACTACCCTTTCCTTTTCTTCCCTCTCTTCTAAACGACCGCCATGCCCCTTCGTTCCGATGTGACGCTCGACTTTCTTCGCAACCGTCAGAAGGGCCGTCTGCCCGAGTTGCTCGGCGTGCAACTGATTTCACTCGAAGAAGGCGCGTTGACGGGCGAACTCGTCATCCGGCCGGAGTTACTCGCGCCCAATGGCTTTCTGCATGCGGCAACGGTCGTCGGCCTGGCGGATACCTGTTGCGGATACGCGTGCATCGCTCATTTACCGGAGAACGCGCAGAATTTCACGACGCTCGAATTGAAGAGCAATCACGTGTCGACGGCGCGTGAAGGGAAGATCATCGCGCGGGCGACGGCCGTGCATGCCGGACGAAGCACGCAAGTGTGGGATGCAAGCGTCACCAATGGCGAAGGAAAGCTGATCGCCATGTTCCGGTGTACGCAGATGATTCTTTATTGAGGAAAAGCCGGACAGCGGCGCGACTGTCCCGGCTTTTCAAGTCGCGATCAGAAATCGACTTGCGCGGAAATCAGCAAGGTCCGCGGCGCGGCGTTGGTCACGTAGGTGCCCTGCTGCATCCAGTACCGGCTGCCGAAGAGATTCTCGACGTTGGCGCGAAACACGACGTCCTTCTTCGCGATGCGCATTCCGTAACGCACGCCGACGTCGTAACGCGTCCACGACGGCAAGCGCAAGGTATCGCTGGAATCGTAGTACTGCGCGCCCGTATGGATGATCCGCCCGTTGACGCTCAGGCCCGGCACCCACGGCAAGTCGTAATCCGCGCCGAGGTTGAAGGCGAACTTGGGCACGCCGCCCGGATCGTTGCCGTCCTGCGTGCCGCCCGCCGTGCCCGAAACCTTCGGATCGTAGAACGTCGCGCTCGCCATCAGGCGCAGACTGCGGAACACTTCGCCGTAAGCAGCCAGTTCGAGACCGCGCACGCGCGTCTTGCCGTTGTAGCCGTAGAAATTCGTGGTGGGATCGGTGACGGCGTTGGGCTGCGAGATCTGAAACACCGAAACCGATGTCAGCACGCGGCCCCAATCCGCCTTCACGCCCGCTTCGTATTGGTTCGACTTGTACGGCGCAAACGCCTGACCCGCGTTCGCGGTGCCCGCCGGCGCCGTGCCGCCATTCGAAAGACCCGACGTGAAGTTGCCGTACACGGAAACATTCGAGAGCGGCTTGAGTACGATGCCCGCGAGCGGCGAGATCGCCTGCTGGTCGAGCGAGCTTTGCTGCGCGCCCGTGGTCGGATCGTAATTGTCCTGGCCGATCGTCTGACGACGGAAACCGCCCGTCAGCAGCACGCGGTCGTTGAAGAACGACATCGTATCGATGACCTGTTGACTGTTCAGACGCGTCTGGCTGCTGCGCTGCATGTCGCCGCGCGGGGTATCGACGGGTGCAAGGGGCGACGGCGAATAGAGATTGGACGCCACCGCGGTCGATCCCAGCGCGTAGAAGTAGCCGATCTCCTGATTCAGGCTCGTCACGCCCGTGACCAGCGTGTGCTTGACGCCGAAGGTATCGAAGTGAAAGCGCAGGCCCGCATCGACGGTCTTGGTGCGCGTGTACTGGTCGTAATAGCCGTTATAGGCGCTGAACTCGCCCGCCGCCGTCATGCCCGCCGCATACGGGAAGTTCTGCTGCGACGTGCCGTAATGCTCTCCCGCCGCGCCGTACACGGTCACGTACTGGTTGATGTCGTACTCGGCGCGCGTCATGACGGCCGAATCGCGCAGCTTGAGCTTCGAGCCGGGATAGAGATTGTTGTATGCCGAAGGCACGGCGGGCACGGCGGTCGCGGTGCCGAAACCGATCTGCGAGCGGTACTCGTCGGTGTTCTCGGAGACGTTGTAGGCGTCGAACGACCAACGCAACTGTTTGCCGCGATAGTCGAGGCCGATCGCGCTGTCGCCCTGCAATTGGTTGCCGTGCGCAATGCCGGTCTGCCCGTCCTTGATCTGGCCGTTGAAGCGCACGCCCCACTGGCCTTCATCGCCGAAGCGGCGGCCGATATCGGCGGCAAATCCGAACTGGCTCTTCGATTGAAACAGCGCAGTGAGACGCGTGAGCGGGGTATCGTCGGCGCGCTTGGTGACGATGTTGATCGCGCCGCCGACGCTGCCGCCCGGTCCCATGCCGTACATGAGCGATCCCGGGCCTTGCAGCACTTCGACGCGTTCGAGCAGGTTGACCGGCACGCGCGCCGCCGAGACCATGCCGTAGAGGCCGTTGAGCGCGACATCGGTCGGCTGGACGTCGAAGCCGCGAATCTGGAACACGTCGCCGAAACCGCCGCCGCTTTGCTCCGTGCGCACCGACGCGTTGTTGACGACGAGGTCGCCGATGGTCCGCGCCTGCGTGTCCTGGATCATCTGCTCGGTGTAATTCGTCGTGCTGAAAGGCTGGTCCATCACGTTCGCCGTTCCAAGCACGCCGATGCTGCCGCCGCGCGCCACTTGTCCGCCTGCATAGGGCGCGGGCAGATCGCCGGGCGCCGCCGATCCCTTGACCATCACGGTGGGCAAGGTCGTCGATTGAGCAGCACCGGCGCTATCGGCCGAGGTGCCGTCCGCCGCCGACGCGCCTTGCGCGTAAGCGCTCGCCTGCATTGCGGCGGCGGCGACCAGTCCCACGAAAAGACGTTCTACCGCCTTCGATACCGCAGTGCGGCGACTGACTTCTTGCTGGGTGACCGATCGTGACATAAGGCGTGGATATTCGAAAAAAGGTGAATTGAGCCGTCTGAGCGCGTAAATGCGAATCGTTAACAATTGTAAAGTGTCTATTAAACGGACGGTACAAAAATTGTATTTGTCGTATCAGAAACTGTTGTCGTGCTGCGACGTGTACGAGGCGTCACGGCACACTGGACGAGAAAAAGCCCGCGCGCGGCGGGCTAAATCCTAAGCAAAGAACCGGGATTTTAGGAAACCAGCAACAGGCTCACTGTCCCGACAGATAGAACGCCTGATCCCGCTGCGTCGTGACGCCGACGACGGTGAGCTGTCCGTTGACGACCGTGGCCTCCACGGGCATCGACACGTTATTGAGCGTGCAAGACGCGCCGCCCGCGAAGTTCAAGGTGCCATCGAGCAGATGCTTGCCGGTCGAGCGCGGCTTGAAGCTGCCCGTGAACGTGCAGGCGTTCTGCGTGCCCTTGGCCGTGCCGTCCGCCGCAAAGGTGATCGACGAGATCGGCGAGACGCCCGATGCGCTCGTCCAGGTGCGCGCCACGTCGTTGATGGTGATCGGCGTGTCGTACGTCGCGTTGTAGTTGCCGTTGTACGCGGTGGCGGCGGTATCGGGCGAAACATAGAGCGAGGTGGTCGCGGTGAGCGTGCTCTTCTGCGTGAAGTTGCCGCTGAGCGAGCCGGCACGGATCGCGCCTGCTTCGTGGAAACCTACCGTCGACGCGTCGCTGAACGCGCCATCGGTCGCCGTCATGATGCCTTCGATCAGCCAGACGAACGAGCCATCTCGCGAATAGATGCTGAAGTACTGACCCGATTCGAGGACGATGGTCTGCGCCGCGAACGACTGCCCGGAATTCACCGAGCCGTACCAGAAGCCTTCAGGAAGCGTATGCGACGGATTCGTTACGCACGATTTCTGCAGATTACCGAGGTCGGTCGTGCAGGTCTTGTCGTCGCCGCCGCCGCCACCGCAAGCAGCGAGGACGGGCAATACGAGCAGCATAAGCTTGGAGCGAAGTTTCATGAGAACGTGTTCTTGGTATCGGATTGAGCACAGGCCGCCGCTCGTCACGGCGTGCCGACAATCAGATAACGGACCGCTGCCGCAAAACTTGAATGCGGAAAAGCACGCCCCGCGGCAGCTCGTCCTTAAGCGAACGCCGCCAGCACCGCCTTCAGATCCAGCGCCTGCTCGAACGAATCCGCGAGCCGGTCGAGCGACGCCTCCCGCAACGCCGGATAGTCGAGCGGCGCGGCATCGTTCACGCCGGCCCACGCGAGCAACGCGGCACAGGCTTCGGGTGTATCGAAGATGCCATGCAGATACGTCGCCGCGATCTGCCCGTCTTGCGACACCGCGCCGTCGAAGCGGCCGTCGTCGAGCGCCACCGCCGGCCGCGCGAGCGCCGCGCCGCTCGTGCGTCCCATATGAATCTCGTAGCCGCGCACGGGCGCCTCCTTGCCGTCGATGACAAGCCGCCCCGTCACGTTTGCGAGCTGCTTGTCGGGCGTGAGCACGGTGGCGAGATCGAGCAGCCCCAGGCCATCGACACAACCCGCCGCGCCTTCGACGCCCGAAGGATCGTCGACCGTGCGCCCCAGCATCTGCATGCCGCCGCAGATGCCCAGCACCTTGCCGCCGTAGCGCAGATGCCGCTCGATCGCCCGCTCCCAGCCGTTCGAACGCAGCCACGCCAGATCGCGCTGCACGCTTTTCGACCCAGGCAACACGATCAAGTCGGCGGGCGGCGGCGCCATGCCCGGCCGAACGTACTCGAAATCGACTTGCGGATGCGCCCGCAGCGCATCGAAGTCCGTGTGATTGCTGATGCGCGGCAACGCCGGCACGATCACCTTCAGCGTCGATTCCGCGCCGCGCGACCGCGCCTGCGACGGCAGCATGTCCTCGGCATCGAGCGTGAGGCCATGCAGATACGGCAAGACGCCGAGAACCGGCTTGCCGGTCTGCGTTTCGAGCCATTCGAGCCCCGGTGTTAGCAAGCCGATATCGCCGCGAAACCGGTTGATGACGAAGCCGCGCACTCGTGCCCGCTCACTTTCCGAAAGACACGCGATCGTGCCGACGAGATGCGCGAACACGCCGCCGCGATCGATGTCCGCCACCAGCACGACCGGGCAATCGACTCGTTCCGCGAACCCCATGTTGGCGATGTCGCGATCGCGCAGATTGATTTCGGCGGGACTGCCCGCGCCTTCGACGATCACCGCGTCGAATTCGGCCGTGAGCCGCGCGTAGGACGCGAGCACGGCATCGAACGCGGTGCGCTTGTATTCGTGATACGCCCGCGCGTCCAGATTCGCTTGCGCGTGACCGTGGATGATCACTTGCGCGCCTCGATCGCTCGTCGGCTTGAGCAGCACCGGATTGAAGTCGATGCGCGCGGGCACGCCCGCCGCGATTGCCTGCAGCGCCTGCGCCCGGCCGATCTCGCCGCCATCCACCGTGACCGCGCTGTTGAGCGCCATGTTCTGCGGCTTGAACGGCGCGACCTTCACGCCGCCGCGCCGCGCGAGCCGGCACAGGCCCGCGACGAGCGTGCTCTTGCCGGCATCGGAAGTCGTGCCCTGAATCATCAGCGTGCCGCGCGGCGTGAAAGACATGGAATGCGGTCCTCGGGTGAAAGCCTGCATCTTAGCCCGCCGGTACAATATTGCGATGACCACGACCCACTCTCCACGCGACCTCATCTTCGTTCTCGGCGGCGCTCGTTCGGGCAAGAGCGCGCACGCCGAACGCCTTGCCAACGAGAGCGGTTTGCCCGTGACATACATCGCGACTGCGCGCATCGGCAGCGACGCCGAGTTCGCCGAGCGCGTGCGGCATCATCGCGAAAGACGGCCCGCGCACTGGACGCTCGTCGAAGCGCCGCTCAGTCTTGCCGATGCCGTGCGCGACGCGGACAGGCCGGGCGCGTGCGTGCTCATCGACTGCCTGACGCTCTGGCTCGCCAATCTGCTCTTCACAACCGATAACGCCGACGCGCAGAACGCGTCACTGCCGCGCGAGGCCACCGATGCCTTCGATGCCTTCGACCGCGCGCTCGCCGCCGTGCGCGGCACGGTCATCGTGGTATCGAACGAAATCGGCTTGGGCGTGGTGCCGCTCGGTTCCGTCACGCGCCTTTATGTCGATGAACTCGGCCGATTGAATCAACGCGTCGCCGCCGCAAGCACGCGCACGACGCTGATGGTCGCGGGTCTGCCGATCGCGCTGAAAGGCTGACCGGCGATGCTCCTGCTTTCCTTTTACTCGATGTCCTTGCTCGCGGTGCTCGGCGTGATCGTCGATCGCATGTTCGGCGAGCCGCGCACGCGGCATCCGCTCGTCGCCTTCGGGCGATATGCGACGAAGCTCGAAGCGCGCATGAACACGGGGCATCGGGCGCGGCCGGCGGGCATGCTTGCGTGGCTTGCGGCCGTCGTGCCGCCGGTGTTGGTCGCATGGGCGCTCGTGAGCGTGCTGCCGCCCGCGTATGCCGCGGCCGTGCATGTGATCTTGCTGTGGTTTGCGCTTGGTGCCAAGAGCTTGCGTCAGCACATTGCGCCGATTGCCCGCGCCCTCTCGCTCGGCGACCTCGAAAGCGCGCGCAAGCTCACCTCGCGGATCGTGTCGCGCGATACCTCGCAAGCCGACGAGAACGCCCTTTCGCGCGCGGCCGTCGAATCCGCGCTCGAAAATGGCAACGATGCGATCTTCGGGGCGCTCTTCTGGTTCGTGATCGCGGGCGGGCCGGGCGCGCTCGCGTTTCGCCTCGCCAATACGCTCGACGCGATGTGGGGTTATCGCACGCCGCGTTACTTGCGCTTCGGCTGGGCGGCGGCGCGCATCGACGATGTGCTCAACTTCATTCCCGCGCGCCTCACGGCGGCGAGCTACGCGCTCGCGGGCGACACGCGCATGGCCTGGCATTGCTGGCGCACGCAGGCGCGTGCGTGGGACAGTCCGAACGCAGGGCCGGTGATGGCCTCGGGCGCGGGCAGCCTCAATGTGCTGATTGGCGGCGCGGCGGTTTATCACGGCGTGCTCGAAGCGCGTCCGACGCTCGGCGCGGGGCATGAGGCCACGCCGAGGCACGTGGTCGCGGCGTTGCGGCTCGTCGAGCGTTCGATCTTGCTGTGGCTTGCCATCCTGCTCGTCTTTGCCTTGATGAGCGCGTCCGGACATGGGTGATTCTTCTGTTTCGATTCGACGCGTCCATCACTTCGCGCCTTCCACACGCCATCATGTCTGATCCACTGCGTCCCATCCGTCACGGCGGCAATCTGCGCGAAGCCGCGCGTCGATACGGCATCGCGCTCGACGACTGGCTCGATCTTTCGACGGGCATCAACCCTTTAGGCTATCCGGTCCCGCCCATTCCGCCCGATGCCTGGCGCCGTTTGCCCGAAGACGCCGATGGTCTCGCCGAACTCGCCGCGACTCATTACGGCGCGCCGCTCGCGCTGCCCGTCGCGGGTTCGCAGGCCGCCATTCGTGCCTTGCCGTGGCTCTTGAAGAAGGGCACGGTGGCCATCGCACCGTTGACGTATGGCGAGTACGCGCCGGCGTTCGTGCGCGCGGGCCATTCGGTCGTACCGCTCGATGTGAATGCCGCCACGTTGCCGAATGCCGTCGATCACGTGATCGTCGCCAATCCGAACAACCCGACCGCCGAGCGTCTCCCGCGCCACGTCTTGCTGCATTGGCATGCGAAGCTGGCATCGCGCGGCGGTACGTTGATCGTCGATGAAGCATTCGCCGATGTCGATCCGGCCGAGTCTCTTGCCGATCGCAGCGCGGATGCGGGGCTTGTCGTCCTGCGCTCGGTCGGCAAGTTCTTCGGGCTCGCGGGAATTCGCGCGGGCTTCGTGCTTGCCGCACCCGATGTGATCGCCATGCTCACCGATGCGCTGGGTTCATGGACCGTCAGCGGCCCCGCGCGTCACGCGGTGCGGGCGGCGTTCGAGGATCGCGCGTGGCAACGGGAAACCCGCGAACGCTTGCAGCGCGATGGCGCACGGCTCGCGGCGCTTATCGCGCGTCATGGGTTCGACGCGCGTGCGACGCCGCTTTTTACGTCGTTCCAGACATTGGATGCGAGCGGCTTGCAGCATGCGCTTGCCACGCGCGGTATCTGGACGCGGCTCTTCGATCCGGCTGGGATGACGCCGAGTTTGCGCATCGGCTTGCCAGGCAGCGAAGGAGAATGGGCGCGGCTTGAACGAGCGATGGCGGAGGTTTGCGCGTGACGTCGAAATCTTTCTGGCGCACCTTGGCTGCGCGGATCGGCTTGCTTGGCAGTGAAGTCAATCGGGCGCAGCTTGAACGCTCGCTCCCGGAGGCTTGCGCGTGAGCTTAGAACTCGTCTTGCGCACCTTGGCTGCGCGAATCGGCTTGTTCCGGCGCGCAAGCAACCAAGGTCTGCGCGCGTTCGCCGCGCATTCGCTTCGACACGCCGTTCCGCATGTCCTTCTCGCAACGACGTTGACGCTGAGCGCATCGCCCTCTTTCGCCGCCATCTCCGTCACCGACGACAGCGGCTCCAGCATCACGCTCGCGACACCCGCCACGCGCGTCGTGAGTCTCGCGCCGCATGTCACCGAATTGCTGTTCGCGGCGGGCGGCGGGTCGCGTATCGTCGGCGCGGTGACGTATAGCGATTATCCGAAGGAAGCGCAGGCTATCCCGCGCGTCGGCGACAACAAGGCGCTCGATCTGGAGCGCATCGTCGCATTGCATCCGGACTTGATCGTCGTATGGCGGCATGGCAATGCGGCGCGGCAGATGGATCGGCTGCAAGCGCTCGGCATTCCGATCTTCTTCAGCGAACCGCGCCATCTCGACGATATCGCGAGCAACATCGACCGGCTCGGCGCGTTGCTCGGCACGGAAGCGAACGCACGCGCGGCGTCGGCTGCATTCACGCGCGATATCGGCGGTCTGCGGACGCGTTATGCGCAACGTCCGCCGGTCGGCGTGTTTTATCAGGTGTGGGACGACCCGCTCATGACGCTCAACCGCGACAACGTGTTCAGCGAAGTGATCGCGTTGTGCGGCGGCGTCAACGTCTTCGCCGCGAACGACACGCGCGTGCCGACCATCTCGACCGAAGCCGTGCTCGCGGCGAACCCGGAAGCCATCGTCACCGCGACGCCCGGCGCGACGACGCCGAATCGCGCGTTGCCCGCACTCGATCGATGGAAGCGATGGGGTTCGCTCACCGCGGTGGCGCGCGGCAACCTCTTCGGTATCGATGGCGATCTGATCAATCGGCCTACGCCGCGCATCGCGCTGGGCGCGGCCGAGCTTTGCAGGGATCTGGAGCAAGCGCGCGGGCGTCGCGAAAAGTGACCGAAGCGGCCCTGCCCTCAGGCATTCCACCGCACCAGCAGCCACTTCCCTCTCACGCGCCTGAACTGCACGATCGCGCCGAATTCGATCGGCCATTGCAACACGCTCGCGCGCTCCATCCCGAGCATATGCGCTGTCAGCACGCGCATGACGCCAGCATGCGCGATCACATGCACCGGCCGTTCGGCACGCTCGATATCACGCAACCAGGCCTCCACGCGCCCGGCGAACTGCACGAGACTCTCCCCGCCGTGCGGCCTCGCGTGTTCGATATCCGCGGCCCAGGCATCGATCAGCGCGCGATCGATCGCATCCCACGCGCGCCCTTCCCATGCGCCGAAGTTCATCTCGGCGAGGCGCGCATCGACGTGAGGCGCGATGCCATCGCTCAACGCCGAGGCCAGCGATGCACATCGCACGAGTCCGCTCGAATGCCAGCCATCGACACACGCGGGCACGTTCAGCGACAGCATGCGCGCCTTCAGAGCGCAAGCCGATGCATTCGCATCGCGCAGCAAGGGAACATCGCTCTGGCCGTAGCACACGCCTGCATCGACGCGCACGGCTGGATGCCGGATCAGTACGAGATCCATGCGAGCCCGATGAGATAAATGGCCAGTTCGAACACCTGTTGCGCGAAGCCGAGACAATCCCCCGTGTAGCCGCCGATGCGCTTCACGAAGTACCGTCCCATCGCCCAGCGCAGCACCGTGAGCAACGCGAGCGTCAGGCAGGCGAATTTCCAGTCGATGACAAAGAGCCACGGCACGCCGAAGATCATCGCAATCAGAAACGAGCCCGCGCTCATGCGCTGTGCGACCGGCTTCGCCTTGCCCTCGGCGCGCACATAGTCGAGCGTGACGAGATAGCTGATGGCGAAAACGCGGCTCGCGGCGTGCGCGGCGATCAGCAACCATGCGGCAATAAGCGGCGGCGTGCTCGCAAGCGTCTGCCACTTGAGCGCCAGTGCAATGACGAGCGCAATCGCGCCGAACGCCCCGATGCGCGAGTCATGCATGATGCGCAACACGTCATCGCGCGTATAGCCGCCGCCGAAGGCATCGGCGCAATCGGCAAGACCGTCTTCGTGGAACGCGCCGGTCAGCACGAGCGTGGCGGCCATCGACAGCAACACGGCAACGCCCAACGGAAGCACGCGCAACGCCGCGACCAGGACGAGCGCGGCAACACCGCCGACCATCACGCCGACGAGCGGAAAATAACGCGCCGCCGCGTTCAGATAAGCGCGCTCGAAGCCAACCCAACGCGGCACCGGCACGCGCGTGAAGTAACCGAGCGCGGTGAAGAAGTAGCGCAGTTCGTCGAGCGGACGGGTCATTGCGGCAAGCGAGTCGAGACGCCCGCGCGCCTGAACGCAGTGACGCGCCCCGACCTCGCGCAGCGCTTGCGGATGATGCTCATCGCCGTCACTCTCGCTTATCCGTGACACCCGCCGCCTCGAAGCTCGTCATCTCATCGACGAACGCCACGGCCGCGCGCAGGATCGGCAACGCGAGCGCCGCGCCCGTGCCTTCGCCAAGCCGCATGTCGAGTTCCAACAGCGGCTCCGCATGGAGATGCGCGAGCATGCGCCGATGCCCCGCCTCGTTCGACGCATGCGCGAACACGCAGTAGTCGAGCACCTCGGGTGCGATCTTCGCCGCGACGAGCAGGCCGGAAGTCGCGATGAAGCCATCGACGAGAATCGTCATGCCCGCGTCCGCCGCAGCGAGACACGCACCCGCGATCATCGCGATTTCGAAGCCGCCGAACGTCGCGAGCGTGTCGATTGCATCGCCTTCGGCCGCATGCAACGCGAGCGCTCGGCCAAGCACGTCGCGCTTGTGCGCAAGGCCGCGATCGTCGAGACCCGTGCCGCGTCCGACGCATTCGCCAATGGGCACACCGCACAGACGGCTCATCAGGCACGCCGCCGCCGACGTGTTCGCAATCCCCATCTCGCCGAAGCCGATCACGTTTGTGCCGAGCGCCGCATGATGCCGCACACGCGCCGCGCCGCGCGCGATGCCTTCGAGCGCGGTCTCGCGCGACATCGCCGCTTCCTTCGCGAAGTTGCGCGTGCCGAGGCCGAGCGACAGACGCTCGTAGCCGCTATCGATGGGAATCGGTGTCGCCACGCCCGCATCGACCACTTCGAGCGTCATGCCGACCGAACGCGACAGCGCGTTGATCGCCGCGCCGCCCGCCAGAAAATTCGCGACCATCTGCGCGGTCACTTCTTGCGGATACGGACTCACGCCCTCGGCCGCGATACCGTGATCGCCCGCAAACACGATCATCGCCGGGCGCTCGATGCGCGGCTTCGTCGTGCGCTGAATCACGCCCATTTGCAGCGCGAGCGTTTCGAGCCGACCGAGGCTGCCCGGCGGCTTCGTTTTCGTATCGATGATGCGTTGCAGTTCGGCTTCGCGCGAACGGTCTGGCGCGCGGGGCGTAGGCAAGTCGTGGGCGTTTGACATCGGCAATCCTTCAGGTGCGTGCAACGGGAATGGACGGCACGAGCGCTTCGTGCTCGCCATCGCGAATCAAGGCTAGCGGATAGCCGAACGCGGCGCTCGCGCGTTCAGGCGTGAGCACGTCCGCGACGAGACCGGCGTGCGCGCCGCCCTTGCCATCGAGCAAAAGCGCGTGCGTCGAAAAGCGCCGCGCGAGATTGAGATCGTGACACGAGAAAATCACCGTGCGGCCCGACTTGCACGCGGCGTCGGCCAGTACGTGCAGACAATCGATTTGATGATGCAGGTCCAGATGCGCGAGCGGTTCGTCGAGCAGCAAGAGCGGTGTGTTCTGGCACAGCACGGCGGCGAGCGTCACGCGTTGCCGTTCGCCGCCCGACAATGTCAGGACATCGCGCGAGGCGAACGATAGAAGACCGAGCGCATCGAGCGCAGCACGCGCGGCAGCGCGGTCTTCGGCGCTCTCCCAGCCCCAGCCCGTGACATACGGAAAGCGGTTGAGCAGCACGGTGTCGAGTACGGTCGCGCTGAAGGCATCGTGCGAGCTTTGCGGCATCAGCGAGCGCGCGCGTGCGAGATCCGCCGCGCGCCAGGATGCGAGCGCGCGGCCATTGAGCGATATCGCGCCTTCGGCCGGCTTTGTCAAACCCGCGAGCACGCCAATGAGCGTGGTCTTGCCCGCGCCGTTCGGCCCGGCTATGCACCACATCTCGCCCGCGCCGATACTTTGCGTGAGGTTTTCCACGAGCGTGCGAGCGCCCGCGCGCAAGCTGACGTGTTCGATATGCAGGGTCATCGCGGTCTCGCCAGCAGCATCCACAGGAACATCGGCACGCCGACGAGTGCGGTCACCACACCCACCGGCAATTGCGCGGGCGCGATCGCCGTGCGCGCGACGAGATCGGCGCTCATCACCGCGAGGCCGCCCGCCAGCGCCGACGCCGGCACGAGCATGCGCTGATCGTTGCCGAACGGGAGCCGCAATAAATGCGGCACGACGAGCCCAACGAAGCCGATGGTGCCCGCCGTCGTGACAGCCGCCGCTGCCGCAAGCGATGCGACGAGATACACCGACAGCCGCACGCGCGAGACAGGCACGCCGAGCGAACGCGCGGCCGTATCGCCACGCAACAGCACGTTGAGTTGCGGTGCGAGCGGCACGACGACGATCATCGCGACGACGAGCGCAATCAGCGCGGGCCACGGCGTCGCTGCGCCGTTCAGGTCGCCCGTCAGCCAGAAGATCATCCCGCGCAAGCGATTTTCCGGCGCAATGCTGAGGATCAACGTGATGAGCGCGCCCCAGCCCGCCGCTATCACCACGCCTGTCAGCAGAAGACGCGGAGAGGCATCGCGATCGCCGTGCCACAGGTCGCGTCGCGCGAGTCCGAGCACCAGCACGATGGATGCGAACGCGCCCGCGCACGCCGCCAGATCGATGCCCCACCACGGCAGCGACGCGAGCATCGCCGTGAGCGCGAAGGTCGCCGCGCCGCCGGATACGCCGAGCACGTACGGCTCGGCCAGCGGATTGCGCAACAGCACTTGCAGCAGCGCGCCGGAAAGCGCGAGCAAGGCGCCCGAAGCGAAACCCGCGAGCGCGCGCGGCAAACGCAAGGTGAGCACGATGTCATCGGCGATATCGGGCGCGGCCGCATGCGCGTGCAGCAACGCCGCGATGGCGCGCGGCAAGGGCAACGCGACGCTGCCGAGCGCGAGCGACGCCGCAAACACAAGCAACGCGGCAAGCCCGAGCGCAGCCCAGATGCCTAACGCGCGTTTAGCGTTCATCGCGCGGCGCAGGTCAACGGTGTCGCTCACGACGGGCGCCAGCCGAGCGTGACATAAGCGCCGCGCCTCGGCGTGTTGTACGAATAAGCCAGTTCATAGTTCCGGTCGAAGAGGTTGTCGACACGCGCGCTCACGTACCACGACTTCGTGATGTCATAGCGCGCCGACAGATTCACGACGCCATAGCCCGCGAGCGTCGAATCGTAATCGCTGCGCGCACCGCTCACGATCCACTCGCCACCCACGCGCCAGCTTCCTATCGAGCGATGCGCGCTGAAACTCGCGAAACGCCGCGCACGGCGCGTCAGGTCCTGATTGCCGGTTTCATCGACGGGATTCTGGAACGTCACGCCCGCGCGTAAATCAGTGGCGCCGACATGCCCTGCCCACGATCCCTCGACGCCCTGCACCTTCGCGCGTCCGACGTTCTGCGCGATATAGAAGCCGCTGCCGTCCGATACGTAATCGATCAGATTCGAATAGCGCGTCTGAAACGCCGTCACGCGCAGCACGCCCACTTGGTCCGATGCGTACTGCAGCGCCGCTTCCACCGAATGACTGCGCTCGGGCTGAATGGACGGATTGCCGCTGAACGGATAGTAGAGATCGTCGAAGCTCGGCGCGCGGAACGACGCCGCGTAACTCGCGCTCGCGCGCCAGTGCGTGTCGATGTTGTACGCATAGCCCAGATAGTAGCTGTTCGCGCCGCCGAAATCGGAATACTGGTCGTGGCGCAGATTGGCCTGCACTTCGCTCGGACCGAAGCGTCCCACATAGCCCGCGTACACCGAATTCACGTGACGATCCGGCGCGCTGAACTGATCCGAATCGAGCGTCTGGTCGAGATGCTCGTAACCGAACAGGAGCTTGTGCGCCTCCGTCAGGCGAAAGTCGTTCTGCCACAGATACTGGCGATCCTCGGAATTGAAGCGGCTCGTATAGATGCCGTTCTGCTCGATGTTCGCGCGGTCCTGTCCCTGCGCGACCGTGAAATGCGTGGTCCACTGGTCCGTGATACGGCCGTTCGCAAACACCGATGTCGACCGCACGCGACTGTGCGAATCGTTGAGATCGCCGGGCAAGCCGTAGGCATCGTCGAAACTGTCGATGCCGTTCGACTGATAGAAGCGCACGCCCGCGTCCCATTTGTCGCCGAACTTGTGGCGCAGCGTGGCCGCGACGCTTTCGTTCAGATAACCGTTCGCGTTCGGATTGGCGTTGGGCGCGAGCGCGGGATCGATCGACGAGAAACCATCGGTCTTCTCGCGCGATACGTTGAAGCTGAAGGTCGTGCGGCCTTCGCTATCGAGCGCGCCGGAAACGCCCGCAGCTTGCCGCTGCGTGTGATAGCTGCCGTATTCCGTCTCGAAGTAGAAGCGCGGCGGATGCGCCTCGCCGTCTTTCGTGAAGATCTGCACGACGCCGCCGATCGCGCCCGAGCCGTACAGCGCCGACACGTTGCCGTTCACGACTTCGATGCGGTCGATCTGATCCGGCATGATCTGCGCAAGCTGCGCCGAACCGAGCGATGCGGATTCCACACGCACGCCGTCGATCAAAACGAGCGATTGCGTCGAGGACGCGCCGCGTATGAACGCGCTTGCATTCGCTCCCGGGCCGCCGTTGCGCGTCACCTGCACGCCGGGCGCAAGACCGATGACGCCGAGCGCGTCGTAGGCATTGCTATCGGCGATATCCTGGGCGTCGAAGAGCGAAGTCTGCGCGATCGTATCGGCGAGAGGTTGCGCGGTGCGCGTCGCGGTCACGACGACGGGCGCGAGCGGCGGTTGCGAGGCTTCGTCCGCGAGCGCTTCATGAGCGAGCAACCATGTGTTGAGGGCGACGAGCGCGGCGCGTTCGATCGTTTTGCGTCTGCCCGCGTGTCGGGCAAGTGGCGATACCATGCGTGAAATGTTCCCATGCGTAGGCTGGCGCGACCTCGCTCCCCGCAAGGCCAATGCGCGACGAGCGCGCTCGAATGCGAACAGACGAACGCGCTGAACAGTTGGCCGGTATCCGGGCTGGCGACACACCGTCCCGCCTTCCCACGCATGAAGCGCAGTGGCATCGACACGTTCTTCGCCTGGCCTGCGTCGAGCGGCGGATTCTTGCGAATCAGACAAACTCGCAAGCAAACTCACACGACGGCGCGGCGAAAAACGCGCAAGGGACGACTTGCAACTTGCGTTGCGGTCGCTTACCGTTGCGGGGGCAGCACAGGTTGGCGTGGCCTTGGCGGCGCCGCTTCCTGTTTCCCGTTTGACTGCGCCCGCAAAAGAATGCGGACGCGAGCACCAAAAGTGCGGCAAGTGTAGGAGCGCGATTCAGGACCGTCAAGAAACGACCCTGGCCGATCATCGCAAGACACACGGCTCACGACGAACCCAACTAGAACCCGCCGTCGCAACACATCGGCAGCGCCCGCGCTTTCCACACACGAATGCATCGCGATGCACGCATGATCGCGTGCTGTTACGTCTCGAAACGAGACAATTATCGGAAGCTCCGTTGAACCGCGCTAGAATGCGAGGTCTTTAGAGGACGCAGCACATGCTCAACGAACTCGAATCACTGTCAGGAAATATCGGCCGGCTGATCCAGATCAGCGAGCGGCACAATCAGGCGCGTCTCGCGCTTGAAGCACAAATCGAACAACTGCGTAGCGACTACGCGAACGTGCAGGCAGAGCTTGTGCAAATGCGCGAAGAGCGCGACACGCTGCAAGCCGAACGCGATTCCCTCTCGGCCAAGATCGACGACGCGCAGGTCCGCCTGAACGCGATTCTCGAAAAGTTGCCGCGCGGCAAGTCCGCGAATCATGCCGAGACGGAAAATCAGCTCGATCTCCTCGATGCCCGTTCTCACGATGTGCAAGCCGCGCACGAGCATGCGCACGCGGGAGAGCACAGTGAGCATCATCACGGAGAGAAGGCATGACGACCACGCAGATCGAAGTATCCATTCTCGGCCAGCAATATCGCCTCGCCTGTTCGCCGGAAACCGAAGGTGCGCTGCGTGAAGCGGTGGCACGCGTCGACGCCGAGATGAACAAGGTGCGCAATGCAAGCAACGTGCGCGGGCAAGACCGCATCGCGGTGATGGCCGCGCTTTCACTCGCTTCCGAATTGCTGAGGCTGCAAGAAAGCGTGCGTCATGGCGAGGCCTTCCCCGCCGAGGAAATTCGCCGCACGATGCACTCCATGAACGAACAGCTTGGTGCTGTCATCGCGCAGTATGAAGTGCAGTGACCGAAGTGCCGCGACGCCGCTCCTTGGCGAACGCTAATCGGTCGCGCGATGTCAATCGAAAAAAGAAACTGCGCAATTGGTGTCGAGAGGCTGCATTAGACATTCGATTGGTGTAGAGTGACTACTCCCTGCCTGGTTCGCCAAGGTCATATATTCCTTGAACCAATGCTACATTGGCACGGTTGTGGAAACTTGCAGCACGGGCGCGCGCGTCACTCTGTCTGATGTACCCGAAGTGTTGCTTACTGCGACCAATCTTGAACCCAGGTTCAGGATGCCGGCCTAGCGGCCGAGGTGGGGACCCTACTCCAGCGGCATCGGTTCATACCGATGCCGTTTGCTTTTGTTGAGCCCGTTTTAAAACCCCGTTGCCGAATCCATCATGCGCTACTGGCTGATGAAGTCCGAACCGGACGAAGCGAGCATCGATCATCTCGCGCACGCGCCGAAGAAAACCCTCCCGTGGACGGGCGTGCGCAACTATCAGGCGCGCAACTTCATGCGCGACCAGATGCAAGTCGGCGACGGCGTGCTCTTCTATCATTCGAGTTGCCCGGAGCCGGGCATTGCGGGCATCGCCAAAGTCTGTTCTACGGCCTACCCCGATCCCACTCAGTTCGACGCCAAAAGCCCGTACTTCGACGCCAAGTCCACGCAGGAGACGCCGCGCTGGATGCTCGTCGATGTGCGTTTCGTCAAGAAGACGCCGTTGATTCCGCTCGCGACATTGCGCGAACACGCAGAACTCGCCGACATGCAAGTGCTCGCGCGCGGTAATCGGCTGTCGATCACGCCCGTGACCGAGGCGCAGTGGCGCTTCATAACCGAGCGTCTGGTCTAGGGCGCGCGAATCGTTCAAGGGAACTAAGGGAACGAACGAAGCGCCTAAGTGCGGTCGCGAATCACGCGATGCTCTTGCACTCGGAGTCCTTAGATGATCGACAAGAAAACCGCCGCCGCCCTCGCCTTCGTCGCGATGTCGAGCGCCGCGCTCACGCTTCCGCTTTCGGCCGCCGCTCAGACGGTAATCACCAATCCGCAGCCATCCGGCGTGCTCTCGCTATCCGCGCAAGCCAGCGCGCAAGTGCCGCAAGATGTCGTCAACATCACGCTGTTCTACGAGCAGGAAGCGGCCGATCCATCGTCGCTCACCACCACGCTCAATCAGCGCGCCGAAGCCGCATTGCGCGAAGCAAAAGGCGTCGACAACGTGACCGCGAAAAGCGGCTCGTTCACGGTTTATCCGAGCACGGATCGCGACGGTAAGATCTCCGCGTGGCGCGGCCGCACTGAGGTCGTGCTGGAATCGCACGACTTCGCGGCGGCGTCCAAGCTCGCGGGCAAGATGAGTAACGCCATGCAAGTCGGCAGCGTCGCGTTCTCGCTGTCGCCCGAAGCGCAGCGCGCCGCCGAGCAGAAGCTCTCGACGCAGGCCATCGAGTCGTTCCGCAAGGAAGCGCAGGCCACGAGCCAGGCGTTCGGCTACGCCAACTTCACGATCCGCGAAGTGAACGTGGGCCACAGCGGCGCGGGTCCGCGCCCGGTGATGATGATGCAGGCCCGCTCGCTTGGCGCGGACGCGAAGGTCGGCGCGCCGATGGCGCTCGAAGCCGGCACGACGACGGTGACCGTCGACGTGTCGGGTTCGGTGCAAATGGGGCGATAACTGCTGTGCCGGAGAACGCGGCGTGATTTACGCCGCGTTGCCGGACACGCGTTTCTGACGTTTGTACGCCCACACCATCATGACGATGCCCGCGACGATCATTGGCAGCGAGAGCCATTGGCCCATCGAAAAGCCGAGCGCGAGGAGTCCGAGATAATCATCCGGCTCGCGCGCGAATTCCACCGTGAAGCGCGCAAGCCCATAACCGATCAGAAACAACGCCGACACTGCGCCCACCGGCCGCGGTTTGCGCGCGAAGAGGTAGATCACCGCAAACAGCACGAGCCCTTCCAGCGCGATTTCATACAACTGCGACGGATGGCGCGGCAGCATGTGATAGCGCGAGAAAATCTCCGAGAGATTGTATTGCGCATCGAGCTGCGGATGCTTCGCGAGCCAGATGGCGTCGTCGTTGGTGGAATTCTGGAAGAGCATGGCCCAGGGCGCGGCCGGGTCGGTCACGCGGCCCCACAACTCACCGTTGATGAAGTTGCCGAGACGCCCCGCCGCCAGTCCGAGCGGCACCATCGGCGCGACAAAATCCGTCACTTGCAGCCACGTGCGCTTGCGCTGAAACGCGAACAGGACCATCGCGAGCGTCACGCCGAGAAAGCCGCCGTGAAACGACATGCCGCCTTCCCACACCTTGAAGATATCGAGCGGATGCGCGAAGTAATAACTCGCCTTGTAGAACACCACATAGCCAATGCGGCCGCCGAGAATCGTCCCGAGCACGCCGTAAAACAGCATGTCGTCGATGTCCTTGACGGTCCAGCCTTGCGCGGCGACATGCGGCAAGCGCAGACGCAATCTGCCGATGGCAATGGCCGAAATGAACGCAACGAGATACATGAGGCCGTACCAGCGCACGGCGAGCGGTCCGAGATGGATCGCGACGGGATCGAAATTGGGATGTATGAGCATCGTGTAATGGAAGAGCCAGGCGAACTTCAAAGGCGAATCATACGGCAACGACGGCAGCAGCCTGCGCGCGCACGATCTCGATGAGCCGGCTCAACACCGGACTCACTTCGGCCGCGCGCCACACGAGCCCGGTTTCGACCACGGGCCCCGGTTCCCGCAACGGGCGATACACCACGCCCGTGCGCCGCAGATGCCGCACCGACTGCGGCACGAGCGCGACGCCCATGCCGGCGGACACGAGGCTCACGATGGTCTGCATCTGTATCGCCTCTTGTCCGATGCGCGGCGTCAAACCGGCCGCGCCGTAGCAGCCCATAATGATGTCATACAAACCCGGCGCGAGACGCCTTGGAAAGACGACGAGCGGCGCGCTGGCCAAGTCGTGCAGATCGACGGGCGTCTCGGTCCATTCGGCGGCGCCCTGCCCGAGTTCCTGCGCGGCATCCGTCGACATGGCGATGACGAGCGGCTCGCGCGCAATCGGCAGATACGAAAGCGTCATGGCGTGACGCGGCGGCAGCGGCGGAATCACGAGACCGGCATCGATACGGCCGGCCACGAGTTCGTCTATCTGAACATCGCTGGTGGCTTCCGTGAGTTGCAGACGCACGCCCGGATAACGCGCATTGAATTCGCGCAGTAACGCTGGCAAAAGGCCGTAATCCGCCGTGGAGACGAACGCGAGCGAGAGCACGCCCGCCTCGCCGCGCGAAAGCGACTGCGCGAGCGGACGCAAGGCGTCGGCGGCGGCAAGCAGGCGGCGCACCTCGGGCAACAGATCGCGGCCAACCGGCGTCAGTTCGACCGTGCGCCGCGTGCGTTCGAACAGCACGACGCCGAGCGCGTCTTCCAGCGCACGGATGGCCTGCGAGAGCGGCGGCTGCGTCATGGCGAGGCGCGCGGCGGCGCGGCCGAAGTGCATCTCCTCGGCGACGGTCACGAAGTAGCGCAGCAGGCGGAGTTCGACTGGCATCGATATGTTTTGCGACTCAATAGACCCTGAATAATATATTGGACAGATACATCGACGACACTGCATTCTTCCTGCACCACACCAAGAACCACGATCCCCTCAGGAGGCAGCCATGCCCTTCAATCGCCGCTCGAAACACATCACGCAGGGCGTCGCACGTTCGCCCAACCGCTCGATGTACTACGCCCTCGGTTACAAGGAGGAAGACTTCGACAAGCCGATGATCGGTATCGCCAACGGTCACTCCACCATCACGCCGTGCAACGCGGGTTTGCAGCGTCTCGCCGATGCCGCCGTCGAATCCATTCGCAAGTCCGACGCGAATCCGCAAATCTTCGGGACGCCGACCATTTCGGACGGCATGTCGATGGGCACCGAAGGCATGAAGTACTCGCTCGTCTCGCGCGAAGTCATCGCCGACTGTATCGAAACGGCCGTGCAGGGACAGTGGATGGACGGCGTGGTCGTGATCGGCGGCTGCGACAAGAATATGCCGGGCGGCATGATCGGCCTCGCGCGCATGAACGTGCCGGGCATCTATGTGTACGGCGGCACCATTCGGCCGGGCAACTGGAAGGGCAAGGACCTGACCATCGTGTCGTCGTTCGAGGCGGTCGGCGAGTTCACGGCCGGGCGCATGTCGGAGGAAGATTTCAAGGGTGTCGAGAAGAACGCGTGTCCGTCCACCGGTTCGTGCGGCGGCATGTACACGGCCAACACCATGAGCTCCTCGTTCGAGGCGCTCGGCATGTCGCTGCTCTATTCCTCGACGATGGCGAACCCGGATCAGGAGAAGGTCGATTCCGCCGGCGAATCGGCGCGCGTGCTCGTCGAGGCCGTGAAGAAAGATCTGAAGCCGCGCGACATCATCAACAAGAAGTCGATTGAAAACGCCGTGGCGCTCATCATGGCGACGGGCGGTTCCACCAATGCCGTACTGCACTATCTGGCCATCGCGCATGCGGCGGAAGTCGAATGGAGCATCGACGACTTCGAGCGCATGCGCAAAAAAGTGCCGGTGATCTGCGACCTGAAGCCGTCGGGCCAATATGTCGCAACCGACTTGCACAAGGCGGGCGGCATTCCGCAGGTGATGAAGATCCTGCTCGATGCGGGCATGCTGCACGGCGACTGCATCACGATCACGGGCCGCACGCTCGCCGAGGAACTGAAGGACGTGCCGAGCAAGCCGCGCGCGGATCAGAAGGTGATTTTTCCGATCGAGCAGGCGTTGTACAAGGAAGGCCACCTTGCGATCCTGCGCGGCAATCTCGCGGAAGACGGCGCGGTGGCGAAGATCACGGGCTTGAAGAACCCGGTCATCACGGGGCCGGCGCGCGTGTTCGAAGACGAGCAAAGCGCGATGGACGCGATTCTCGCCGACAAGATCAAACCCGGCGATGTCGTCGTGCTGCGCTATCTCGGCCCGCAAGGCGGCCCCGGCATGCCGGAAATGCTCGCGCCGACGTCGGCGATCATCGGCAAGGGGTTGGGCGAAACCGTCGGCCTCATCACCGACGGGCGGTTTTCTGGTGGCACGTGGGGCATGGTCGTGGGCCACGTCGCGCCAGAAGCGTTCGCGGGCGGGACCATCGGGCTCGTGCAGGAAGGCGATTCGATCACCATCGATGCGCACAAGCTGCTGCTGCAATTGAACGTGGATGACGCGGAGATCGCGCGCCGCCGCGCGCTGTGGACGAAGCCGGCGCCGCGTTACACGCGCGGCGTGCTGGCAAAGTATGCGGCGTTGGCGTTGCCGGCCAATCGCGGGGCGGTAACGGGCTGAAGTGGGTCCACCCAGGAGAGGCGAGCGCCCGGCGTTAAAAAGCCGCTACGAATGTTCTTCGTAGCGGCTTTTTTCGTTCGGAGCCGTTGGCAAGCCCCGCTCACTCTTCCCGCTGCCGCCGCAACTCCTCTTCCACCGCCGCTCCGACCCACTCGCGCAAGCGTCCATCCAGCGCCACCGCCACTTCGCGCGTGATGTCCTCGACGAGCGTCTGCGTATGTTCGCGCAGCACTTCCTCGCAGCGCGCCGCGATCAGCGCGCGGGCATCGGTGTCCAGATACTGCGTGACGCGCGCGCGCAGGCGTTCGGCGACCAGCGCGGCATCGTATTCGAATGCCGCTTCCGCCGATGCCGCGCGCGCATATTCCGGCTTGCCGGGCACGACGACATCGGTGAGAACGGGGATGGACGTATCGAAGGATTCAGGTGTTTTGGTCATGGTGTCTCCGTCCGTCGCGTGATGAGCCTGTGTTGTGCGCCAATCGTAATGCCCCGCGACGGCGCGCTATGTTCGCTCAACCGCCTTGCTTGTGCGTTTCGATGGCGTAACCGCGATCCCGATAGAACCGGAAGCGCTCGCGCCCGGACGCGAGTTCGTCGTCCTCGTTGCCGACGATCTCCACGAGCCGCTCGAAGCGCGCGAATTGCGCGGACACTGGCGCGCCGAGATTGACGAGCACCTGATGATGCGGCGCGTCATCCAGATTCGACGTGAGCACGACCGGCGTCTCGGCCGCAAGCGGGCTTTTCGCCATGCAGTGCGGCACGAATTCGAGCGGCGCAAAGGTCCACAACTGCTCGTCGAATTCGGCGAGACGGCGCGGCTCGGCAAGGACGACGAGCGCGCGCCCGCTCGCATACGCCTTGCGCGCGAGGCGGCAGGCGTAGGCGAGCGAATCGCCCACGTTGGTATGAAAGTCGATGCGCGTCACGGCCTTACGCTCACTGGCCCGCGCGATCGATCAGGAACTGCGAGAGCAGCGGCACGGGACGGCCCGTGGCGCCCTTCGCCGCGCCGCTCTTCCACGCGGTCCCGGCGATATCCAGATGCGCCCACGGATAGCTCTGCGCGAAACGCGACAGGAAGCACGCCGCCGTGATGCTGCCGCCCGGACGCCCGCCGATATTCGCGACATCCGCGAAATTCGACTTGAGCTGATCCTGATACTCGTCGTCGAGCGGCAGACGCCACGCCGGATCGACGGCTTCGCGCGAGGCATCGAGCAATTCGCCGGCGAGCGCGTCGTCCTTCGAGAACAGGCCCGTGTTGTGATGGCCGAGCGCGATGACGCAAGCGCCGGTAAGTGTCGCGATGTCGACGACGGCGGCGGGCTTGAAGCGCTCCGCGTAGGTCAGCGCGTCGCACAGAATGAGACGGCCTTCGGCGTCGGTGTTGAGCACTTCGATGGTCGTGCCGTTCATCGCGGTGACGATATCGCCCGGCTTGAGCGCGTTGCCCGCGGGCATGTTCTCGCAGGTCGGGATGACGCCGACGACGTTCAGCTTGAGCCCCATCTCGGCGACCGCGCGCAGCGTGCCGAATACCGAGCCCGCGCCGCACATGTCGTACTTCATCTCGTCCATGGAATCGCCGGGCTTGATGGAAATGCCGCCCGTATCGAACGTGACGCCCTTGCCGACCAGCACGACCGGCGCGTTCTTGCCCTTCGCCTTGCCAGACTCGGTCCCGCCTGCGCCCTGATAATGGATGACGATGAATTGCGGCGGTTCCACCGAACCCTTCGCCACCGACAGGAACGAGCCCATGTTGAGCGCTTCGATTTGCTTCTGGCCGAGCACTTCGACTTTCAGCTTCCAGTCGCGGCCGAGCTTCTTCGCGGTCTGGCCGAGATAAGTCGGCGTGCAGACATTCGGTGGCAGGTTGCCGAGATCGCGCGTGAGGTCCATGCCGTTGGCGATCGCCACGCCTTGCCTGGCTGCGGCCTTCGCGGCTTTTTCATCGGCGGGATCGACACTGAAGACGATCTTCTTGAGCGAACGCGCGCTGTTGTCGGGCTTGCTCTTCATCTGCGTGAACTTGTAGGTCAGTTCGCGCAATGCGAGGATGGCGGCGCGCACGCCCCAGTCGCCGCTGCGTTCCTGAATGGGCAACTGCGCGAGCGTAAACGTAGCCTGGACGATCTTGGCGCCGAGGATCACGCGCCACGCGGCACGTACTGCCTCGCCATATGCTTTCTGATTGAAGGCGTCCTGCTTGCCGAGTCCGACGAGCAAGATGCGCGATGCGCCAATGCCGGTGACTTCGGGAATGAGGAGCGTGCTGCCTGCGCGGCCGTTCATGTCGCCGGCCTTCACGACGCGCGAAACGAGCCCTTTGGTGGCGACATCCATGTCGCGTGCGGCGCCTGTCAACGTCTGTGCTTCGAAGATGCCGAGCACGATCACATCTGACTTCCCGGTGAGGAAACCATTTGCCTCGCCTTTGCTCCAATCACAGGCTTTTATGCTAAAGTCCATCGCGCTTATCCTCGGATAAAATCTGGGCTGAAGGATGAAAGCCGCAATTATCCGCTATTTTTTCCGCGGCGGTCACAGGCAAAGCCCGACTGACTCGGGGAACGATTGCATTGCTACTGCATCTACTTCTTGTTGTTGCAGGGCATGTTCGTTACGCCGCATCGCCGCCGGCCTTCAGCTAAATTCAGCTAAATTCAATGATCTTCGAACGCTCCCTGCAGCGCGAACTCGCGTATACGGCCGGCGCCGTATTCATGGTGCTGCTCACGATCATGCTCACGACGATGATGATCCGTATCGTCGGCTTCGCGGCATCGGGCCAGGTCGACCCGCGCGATGTCGTCGTGCTGATCGGGCTCACCGTGATCGGCTATCTCGCGGTCATGCTGATCGTGACGCTGTTCGTTTCCATCCTCTTCGTGCTGACGCGTTGGTATCGCGACTCGGAGATGGTCGTATGGCTTGCCTCGGGCGTGAGCCAGACGCAGCTCATCAAGCCCATCGCGGTGTTTTCCACGCCGATCATCATCCTTATCGTCTTCTTCGCGTTCGTCGGCTGGCCGTGGTCGAATCAGCAGAGCAAACTCATCAAGGCGCGCTTCCAGCAACGCGATGAAGTATCGCTGCTCGCGCCGGGCCAGTTCCGCGAATCGCCTTCGAGTCATCGCGTGTTCTTCATCGAGAAGATGTCGCCCGATCAGTCGCAAGTGGAGAACGTGTTCGTCACGAGCACCGAAGGCGGCAAGGTCAACGTCATCGTCTCGAAGAACGGACACACGGAGACGCGCCCCGACGGCGACCGCTTCATCGTGCTGGAAAACGGACGTCGTTACGATGGCGAGCCCGGCCAGCCGAATTTCCGCATCACGGAGTTCGAGCGCTACGGTGTGAAGATAATGAGTCATCAGGTCGTCAACACGCCGACCACCACCGGCATCTCCACGCCCGACCTGCTTGCCAATCCGAGCAAGGACAACCTCGCGGAATTCGCGTGGCGCCTGGGTCTGCCGCTCATCGCCATCAACCTGATGCTGCTCGCCATTCCGCTGTCTTATCAGAACCCGCGCCGCAGCCGGACCATCAATCTCGTGATGGCCGTGCTCATCTATCTGACCTATTCGAATTTGCTGAACGTGGTCCAGTCGTGGATCGAGCAGGGAAAAATGTCGTTCGGCGTGGGACTCGTGGGCCTGCATTTGCTGGTGGCGGCGCTCGTGGCGTTCATCTTCTGGCTGCGCGTGCGCAACCGGCCACTTTTCACGCTCTCGACGTTCACGCGTTCGAAGGGAGCCTGACGCAATGCGCATCTACGAACGATACTTCGCGCGCCAGATCTATCTGGCGTTCATCTTCATTTTGTTCGCTTTCTCGGGCCTGTTCTTTTTCTTCGACCTGATCAACGAACTGAACACCGTGGGGCATGGCAACTACAAGTTCACGCTCGCGATATTGCGCGTGGCCTTGCAGACGCCTTCGCGCTTCTACGAAATCATTCCGGTTGCTGCGCTCATCTCGGCCATTTATGTCTTCGCGCAGATGGCGGCGGCGTCCGAATTCACCATCTTCCGCGTGTCGGGACTCTCGACGGGCACGGCATTGCGTTCGCTCTTGAAGATCGGGATTCCGCTCGTGCTGGTGACGTATATCATCGGCGAAGTGGTTGGGCCTTACGCGGATCAGTTGTCGGAGCGCGTGCGTCTGGAGGCGCTGGGGTCGTCGGTCTCGTCGAATTTCCAGTCGGGCGTGTGGGTAAAGGACACGCTGACCGCGAAGGAGAACGGCGAGCAAGTCACGCGCTTTGTCAACGTGGGCACGTTGAACCCGGATACGACGATCGCCAACGTGCGTATCTATGAATTCGATTCGAAGTTCCGTCTCACCAATGTGCGTATAGCGCAGAGTGGCGTCTTCGAGCCGCCGGGCCACTGGAAGCTGACGGGCGTAACGGACACTCAACTGGTCGATGCGCCGCTCGCGGCCATCAATCCCAACGACGCGCTCAACCCTATCTACAACGCGAAGCAAACCACGCTGCCGGAGTACTCGCTGCGTTCCGAGCTTACGCCGCAGATTCTGTCGGTGCTGCTGGTGTCACCGGATCGCATGTCGATGTTCAACCTGTTTCGCTATATCCAGCACTTGACGGAAAATCATCAGGACACGCAGCGTTACGAGATTGCGTTTTGGCGCAAGATTCTTTATCCGTTCGCGGTGTTCGTCATGCTGGTGCTGTCGCTGCCGTTCGCATATTTGCACACGCGGGCTGGCGTGGTCGGCGTGAAGGTGTTCGGCGGCATCATGATCGGGATGAGTTTTCAGCTATTCAATACGCTCTTCTCGCACATCGGGACCTTGAATACGTGGCCGGCTCCGATTACTGCGGCCGCGCCTGCCCTCGCCTATCTCGCGATTGGCTTGCTGGGACTCAAGTGGGTCGAGCGGCACTGAGTTTCTTCGGGAGAAGATGATGGGCAAGCACGGCATCGTACTGTTCGGACACGGCGCACGCGATCCACGCTGGGCGGAGCCGTTCGAACGGCTTGCAACACGCCTGCGTGCCGGACGCGACGAGCCGGTTGCGCTTGCGTTTCTGGAGTTGATGACGCCGGATCTGCCTTCGGCGGTGACGCAATTGGCTAAAGAAGGTTGCGATGCCGTTACCGTGGTGCCCGTGTTCTTCGGGCAAGGCGGTCATGTGAGGCGTGACTTGCCGGCGGTAATCGAGACGTGTCGCGCGGCGCATCCCTCTGTCGCGATTCATTGCGCGACGGCGGTCGGCGAGGATGATGCGGTGCTGGATGCGGTCGCGGAGTATTGTTTGCGGCAGGTTTGAGTCGTTGTGTCTGCCCGTCATCTAGCCGAGTCAAGCAAAGCATTAAACGAGTGGCGCAACCGAACGCGTTACCGACGTATCAACTCAAGCCGCCGCCTGCATCCCCTTCAGATGCACCTTCGGCTTCACCACCGCGTCGCGATCCCGAAACGCCTCGCCTATCATCAGCAAACTCGGCTGCGATGCATCGAGCCATTCCTGCGCCTCGCCTAGCGCCATGCGCGCCAGCGTCAGCGTAAGCGTGCGCTCGCGCGGCGTGCTGCACGCCTCGACGATCGCCACCGGCGTCGAACCCGGCCGTCCCGCATCGATCAACTGTTGGGCAATGTCCGGCGCGCTGTCTCGGCCCATGTAGAACACGAGCGAATCCGCCTGCGCCTGCTCGCGGATATCGTCGCTGTCGGCGGCGCGGCTATGCGTCGCCAGCGCGACACTGCGCGCCACGCCTCGCAAGGTCAGCGAGCGCTTGAGCGTCGCCGCGCTGGCGAGCGCCGCCGTGATTCCCGGCACCACTTCATAGTCGATACCCGCCGCCTCCAACGCGCGCATCTCTTCATCCGCGCGGCCGAAAAGCATCGGATCGCCGCCCTTTAGACGCACGACGAGACCGTGTTCCAAAGCGGCATCGACGATCTGCTTGCTGATGAAATGCTGCGCCGTCGAACGCTGCCCACAACGCTTGCCGACCGCGATCTTGCGTGCGTTCGGCGCGTAGTCTAGCATCGCAGGTTCGACGAGCGCGTCGTGCAGCACCACGTCGGCCTGTTCGAGCAAACGCATGCCGCGCACGGTGATGAGATCCGCCGCGCCCGGCCCTGCTCCGATCAGATAGACCTTACCCATTTGCATGCACTCAGGCTGAGATTGCGCGAATCATACCGGCTGCGACCGTGTGATGCGTCGCCTCGTCGATCAAGACGAACGCGCCCGTGCCCTGATGCGTCTCGTACAAGTCCGCGACGAGCGGCTTCTGCAAGGTCAACGCGACGCGGCCGATATCGTTCATGGCGAGTGTATTGCGATCGACCGAATGCGACAGCGTATGCACATCCAGCACTTCCTTCACCGCGCCGATCCGCGCGAACACGGTGTTTGTCGTCTGCTTCAACAAATACTTGCGCTGCTGCGAAAGCGGCTCTTCGTCGAACCAGCACAGATCCGCTTCGAGCTTCTTCGCGGGTTCGACCGTCTGCGCTTCGCTCTCCGCGCGCGGCACGAAGGTATCGCCACGCGAGACATCGACATCCTCGGCGAGACGAATGGTCACCGTCTGGCCGGCAAACGCGCGATCCACCGGCGCAACGCCGCCCGGCACCGGCGCGATGATCTCGGCGACCGTCGCCTGGCGATTCGCCGGCAGCACGGTGATGGCGTCACCAAGACGCACTTCGCCCGCTTCGACGCGGCCCATGTAGCCGCGGAAATCGTCGGCTTGAGAGCCGTCCTGACGCGCGACCCATTGCACCGGGAAACGCAGCGCCTGATCGACGGGCTGCGCGACCGGCAGTGATTCGAGCAAGTCGAGCAGCGGCTCGCCCGCATACCACGGCATGCGCTCGCTCGCGGACACGATGTTGTCGCCCTTCAACGCCGACACCGGCACGAAGCGCACATTCGCGATTCCAAGCTGACGCGCGAGCACGACGTACGCATCGCGAATTTCGTTGAAGCGCGCTTCGCTGTACTCGACCAGATCCATCTTGTTGATCGCGACAATCACGTGCTGCAAGTCGAGCAACTTGACGATCGCGCTATGGCGCTTGGTCTGCGGCAGGAGTTGAGCGTCGCCGTTGTCGAAGGTGACGCGCGTCGCGTCGACGAGAATGATCGCCGCATGCGCCGTCGATGCGCCCGTCACCATGTTGCGCGTGTACTGCTCGTGACCCGGCGTATCCGCGATGATGAACTTGCGCTTCGCGGTCGCGAAATAACGATACGCGACGTCGATGGTAATGCCCTGCTCGCGCTCGGCTTCGAGGCCGTCGGTCAGCAACGACAAGTCGATCTCATCGCCCACGGTGCGCTTGTTCTTGGCGCGCGAGATGGCGGACAACTGGTCCGACAGCACGGCTTTGCTGTCGTACAGCAAGCGGCCGATCAGCGTGCTCTTGCCGTCGTCGACACTGCCCGCCGTGATGAAGCGCAACACGCCCAGGTCTTCAGCTTGATAGATGCTCATTTCGTTCGTTCCTTGGGGGCGTGGCTTCAGAAATAACCTTGCTTCTTGCGCTGTTCCATCGCGGCTTCGGAAGCCTGATCGTCCATGCGCGTGGCGCCGCGTTCGGTGATTTCCGTCACGGCCGTTTCGGCGATGATCTTTTCGACGTCGTCGGCATCGCTCGAAACCGGGCACGTGCAACTGATGTCGCCGACCGTCCGGAAGCGCACTTGCGCGATCTCGGCGGTTTCGCCGTCGCGCACCGGAGTGAGCGGCGTCACGGGCACGAGCAGGCCGTTGCGGCGCACGATCTCGCGCTCATGCGCATAATAGATGGACGGCAGATCGAGTTTCTCGCGCGCAATGTATTGCCACACGTCGAGTTCGGTCCAGTTGGAGATGGGGAACACGCGCAAGTGTTCGCCCGGATGCAAACGCGCGTTATAGATGCTCCAGAGTTCCGGACGCTGCGCCTTCGGGTCCCACTGGCCGAATTCGTCGCGGAACGAAAAAATACGTTCCTTCGCACGCGCCTTCTCTTCGTCGCGGCGCGCGCCGCCGATCAGCGCCGTATAGCCGTATTGCTCGATGGTTTCGAGCAGTGTCACCGCTTGCGCGGCGTTGCGCGAATCGGTTTCGCGACGCAGACGCACGGTGCCCTTCTTGATCGAATCCTCGACGTGGCCGACGACCAGTTCCGCGCCGATTTCAGCCGCGCGCCGGTCGCGAAACTCGATCACTTCGCCGAAGTTATGGCCGGTGTCGATATGGACGAGCGGAAACGGCAGCACGGTCTTGCGGCCCGCGCCGAGACCGAATGCCTTAAGCGCCAGATGCAGCACGACGACCGAGTCCTTGCCGCCCGAGAACAGAAGCGCGGGCTTGCTGCACTCCGCGACGAGTTCGCGCAGGATGTGGATCGACTCGGCTTCGAGCCAGTCGAGATGGTCCATCCGGGTCGCCTGATTGGTAATCGGGGCGGTGACGGTAGAGTCGAGCGTGGTGCTCATATGCGTCGATCCTTTTATTGGCTGCGTCATGCGTTTGCGGCGCTTTGACGCCGCGTTCAGTGACAGTGTTCGTACCGGGCGCTTCTCTTTGAGCACCTCGATGATTCAGATAGCCGAACTCGGGGCTTCTTCGACGATCTTGATGTTCGTGATGTGCAGGCCGCATTCTTTCGTATCGCGCGATTCCCACCACCAGCGGCCGGCGCGGCTATCTTCGCCGGGGCGCACGGCGCGCGTGCATGGCTCGCAGCCTATGCTCGGATAACCGCGCGCATGCAGCGGATTCACCGGCACGTCGAAGGCCTTCAAGTAGTCCCAGACATCGCTTTCGGTCCAGTCCGCGAGCGGGTTGAACTTGGCGATGCCGCGCGGCGCGTCGTGCTCTTCCTCGTGGAGTTCGGTGCGCGTCACCGACTGCTCGCGGCGCTGCCCCGTCACCCACGCCGACACATCCGACAGCGCGCGATTGAGCGGCTCCACCTTGCGGATATGGCAGCAGCTCTTGCGTAAATCGATGCTCTCGTAGAACGCGTTGAGGCCGTGATCGCGGACGTAGGCATCGACGGCATCTTGGCGCGGATGAAACTGCTCGATGTCGTAGCCGTAACGCGCCTTGACCGTGTCCAGCATGCCGAGCGTTTCTTCGTGCAGACGGCCCGTGTTCAGCGAAAAGATGCCGATATTCACCTCGCCCGACAGAATGGCGTGCGTGAGCACCATGTCTTCGGCGGCGAGGCTGCTGGCTAGCTTGACGCGCTCATGGCGCGCTGCGATCGAATCGAGCAGCGCGTCGAGGCGTTCAACCTTGGCTTGCAATTCGGGAGTCATGCCTCAGGCTCCAAGCGTCGCGAGAACCGCGCTGCGACGGCGAAACAGCGGTTCGAGATCGTCGGTCGCGCCTTGATACCGCTCCGTGAACTCGTTGAACGCGTTGAGCGCGTCATTGATGTCCTTGTCTTCGCGCACAGCGAATGCGTCGAAGCCGCAGCGCGCGTGGAACAGCAACTGATCGCGCAGCACGTCGCCGATTGCGCGCAACTCACCCGTCCACTGATAGCGCTCGCGCAGCAAGCGGCCGATGGAGAAGCCGCGGCCATCGCGGAACACGGGAAAATCGACGGCGATCACGGCGATGTCGCCGAAATCGGCGACGAGATCGGCGGGTTCGTCGTCGGGCGCGAGCCACACGCCGAGCTCGTCCTTCGAATGCGCCGCGACGAGCGCCGCACGATGCTCCTTCCACAACGCGAACGGCACGAGCAACTTGCCGGCGGGCAGCGCATCGAGTGCGGGCAGCGCGCCGTCTTCGGCGGCACGGACCACGGTGAAATCGTCATTGACGACGGAGCGGTTCTTGATAATCAAAGCCATCTGCAAAGTCCTCGGTCTCGTCGACGTTTAAGCGTGCGCCTGGCGCGATGCGTACACGCGCTCCTTGAACGGCGTCATGCCGATGCGGTTATACGTCTCGATGAAACGCTCGCCTTCCATGCGGTTGTCGACGAAGGTGTCGATCACGCTCGACACGACATCCGGCATTTCATGCGCCGAGAAAGACGGGCCGATGACCTTGCCGAGATGCGCGCCGGTCGCGCCCGAGCTTTGCTCGCCGCCGAGCGTCACCTGATACCACTCCGAGCCGTCCTTATCGACGCCCAGCACGCCGATGTTGCCGACGTGGTGGTGACCGCACGCGTTGATGCAGCCCGAGATGTTGAGCGACAGGTCGCCCAGGTCGTACACGTAGTCGGCGTTGCTGAAGCGCTCTTGAATGGCTTGCGCGATGGGAATGGACTTCGCATTCGCGAGCGAGCAGAAATCGCCGCCCGGGCACGCGATGATATCGGTCAGCAAACCGACGTTCGAGGTCGCGAAACCCACCGCCTTGGCGCGTTCCCACACGGCGTACAGATCGTGCTTCCTGACGTTGGCGAGAATGAGATTTTGCTCGTGCGATACGCGAATCTCACCGAAGGAGAATTCATCGGCTATAGCGGCGACATCGTCCATCTGCTGGTCGGTGGCGTCGCCCGGCGCAATGCCGGTGGGCTTGAGCGACAGCGTGACGGACGCGTAGCCCGACACCTTATGCGGACGCACATTGCGCTCGACCCAGCGCGCGAACGGCTTGCTGTCGATCAGATGCTTTTCATACGAAGCGTCGGTATCCGGCAGCTTTTCGTAGGCAGGCGGCGCGAAGTACTGCGACACGCGTGCGACTTCTTCCGCCGTGATGGTCGAAGGGCCGTCCTTCAGATGCTGCCACTCTTCCTCGACCTGCTTCGCGAACTTCTCCGGCGACAGCGCCTTCACGAGAATCTTGATACGCGCCTTATACATATTGTCGCGGCGGCCGTAGCGGTTGTACACGCGCAGCACGGCTTCGCAATACGTAATGAGATGCTGCCAGGGCAAGTCTTCCTTGATGACCGCGCCGACGATCGGCGTGCGGCCGAGCCCGCCGCCCGCGAGAATGCTCGCGACGACTTCGCCCGCTTCGTTCTTCTTCAGATAGACGCCCAGATCGTGCACCTGCGTGGCCGCGCGATCTTCTTCCGAGCCGCACACCGCGATCTTGAACTTGCGCGGCAGCCATGCGAACTCGGGGTGGAACGTCGACCATTGACGCAGAATCTCGGCCCACGGACGCGGATCGACGAGTTCATCCGGCGCCACGCCCGCAAACTGATCCGCCGTGATGTTGCGGATGCAGTTACCCGACGTCTGAATGGCGTGCATTTGCACCGATGCCAGCTTGCGCAGAATCTCGGGCGTCTCTTCCAACTCGACCCAGTTGAACTGGATGTTGGTACGCGTGGAAAAGTGGCCGTACCCACGATCGTGCTCGCGCGCGATGGTGGCGAGCATGCGCATCTGGTCGCTGCGCAGATTGCCGTACGGAATCGCGATGCGGTGCATGTAGGCGTGACGCTGCATGTACAGGCCGTTCTGCAGACGCAGCGGACGGAATTCCTCTTCGCTCAACTCGCCCGACAAGCGACGGCGAACCTGGTCGGCGTATTGCGCGACACGTTCGTCGACGATGCGCTGGTCGATCTGATCGTATTGGTACATTCGGGGCCCCAAGTTTTAGTTCGAACGCCTGCGTCCTAGGTTACGCGGCGCGTTGAGAATTCAGCCATTCCATATTGATTCGTCACCGCAAGCGCCGTTCCGACGCTTAATTCATTAGCTAATGACAAAAACAGATATGGATATTGGAAAAATTGGACTGATAGTAATAAACCTGCTATATATTGCAAACGACTTAAAACTTACTTTGATATGCCCTCAGGTAATAACGAAAGGGCAAAAAACGAAGGCACTACATGAATCTGCACCAGTTCCGCTTCGTCCGCGAGGCCGTGCGGCAGAACTTCAACCTGACCGAGGCCGCAAAGGCTTTATTTACCTCGCAGCCGGGCGTGTCGAAAGCGATCATCGAGCTCGAGGATGAACTCGGCGTCGAGATTTTCACACGCCACGGGAAACGTGTTAGATCGCTGACCGAGCCGGGGCGCATCATTCTCGCATCGGTCGAAAAGATTCTGCAGGAAGTGGAAAGCCTGAAACGCGTCGGCAAGGACTACGCGGCGCAAGATCAGGGCAATCTCGTCATTGCCGCCACGCACACTCAGGCGCGCTATTCGCTGCCCTCGGCTATCGCGGAATTCAAGAAGCGCTTTCCCAAGGTGCATCTTTCGATTCTGCAAGGCAGCCCGACGCAAGTCGCGGAAATGGTCATCCACGATCAGGCGGATGTGGCTATCGCGACGGAAGCCATCGCCAACTATAAAGAACTGATTTCGCTGCCCTGCTTCCAGTGGCAGCATCTGGCCGTCATGCCGGCCGATCATCCGCTGCTAGAACGCAAGCTTCTCACGCTCGACGATCTGGTGCAGTACCCGCTCATCACTTATGAAGCGGCGTTTGCCGGCCGCAGCAAGATCAATCAGGCGTTTGCGTTGCGCAATCTCACGCCGGATATCGTGCTCGAAGCCATCGACGCCGATGTCATCAAGACTTATGTCGAACTCGGGCTCGGCGTGGGAATCATGGCGGACATCGCGTTCAATCCGGAGCGCGACAAGCATTTGCGCGCGATGCCGGTTGGCCACTTGTTCGGCACGAACGTGACGCGGCTTGCGCTCAAACAGGGCGCGTACTTGCGCAGCTATGTGTATACGCTCGTCGAACTGTTGTCGCCGTCGATGAATCGCAAGCTGATCGAGCAGGCGCTTTCGGGCGACCACGAAAGCTACGAACTCTGATCGCCACTCGTCTTGAGTAATAGAGACGCAGAAGAACCCATCACCCTCCTGGAGAGCTTTTCGATGAAGTTGTCGATGTTCACGCGCCGGCTCATGGCCGGCGTTGCCCTGTCCGCGCTGGCCGCTGCCGCGCACGCGCAACTGAAAGTAGGCGTGGACCTGTCGAGCACGGGCCCCGCCGCGACCATCGGCATCACCAGCAAGAACGCGATGTTGATGTGGCCGAAAACCATCGCCGGGCAGAACGCGGAGTACATCATCCTCGATGACGGTTCGGACCCGGGCGCGGCCGTGCGCAACATCCGCAAGCTCATCACCGAGGATCGTGTCGATGTGATCGTCGGCCCGAACATCACGCCGGCCGCGCTCGCGGCGCTCGATCCCGTGGCGGAATACCAGACACCGATGATCACGCTGATCGGTTCGGCTTCAGTGGTCGAGCCGCAGGAAGGCAAGAAGGTCTGGGCCTTCAAGATGGCGCAGACCGACCGCGCCATGGCCGACGTGATGACGCGCTACATGGCGAATCATGGCGTGAAGACGGTCGGTTTCATCGGCTTCGCGGATAGCTACGGCGACAGCTGGTTCAACGAGTTCGGCAAGTTCGCGGAGTTGCGTCACATCAAGATCGTCGCGAGCGAGCGCTTCAACCGGACCGACGCGAGCGTGACGGGGCAAATTCTCAAGCTGATGTCCGCGAAGCCCGATGCGGTGCTGATCGCGGGCGCGGGCACACCGACCGTTTTGCCGCAGCGCACGCTCGTCGAGCGCGGCTACAAGGGCGCGATCTATCAGACGCACGGCATCGCGACACCGGAGTTCATCAAGCTGGGCGGCAAGGATGTGGAAGGCACGCTCTTTCCGACGCAGCCCGTGGTCGTCGCGCGCACGCTGCCGGCCGATCATCCTTCGAAGAAAGCGGCGCTGGCGTTCGTGAGCGCTTATGAGGAAAAGTACGGCAAGGGCACCGTGACGCAATTTGCCGGCGATGCGGCGGGCGTGTACCCGCGTTTGCAGGATGCCGTGGCGCGCGCGCTCAAGACCGCGAAACCGGGTACGAAAGAATTCCGCGTGGCTTTGCGGTCGGAACTGGAGCACGCGCATGAGCTCGTCGTGCCGAATGGCGTCGTGAACACGAGCGCGACGGATCACGTCGGGCTGGATCAGCGCGCAAGCGTGATGGGCGTGATCAAGGACGGACAGTTCACTTATTTGAGTCAGTGAAGGCGTGCTTTCGGGCGGCTTGTCGAACCGGCTTGCCCACGGCGGATTTTTGCGCCATAATCGCGGACTCGATTTGCTGCTCCTCGCGAGTGGCAATTTTGAAGGCCCAGGTGGTGAAATTGGTAGACGCAGGGGACTCAAAATCCCCCGCCGCAAGGCGTGCCGGTTCGATTCCGGCCCTGGGCACCAGAAATTCATGAAAAAGCCGCTCTTTTTAGAGCGGCTTTTTTGCGTTTGGGGCGACCGATGCGGGGCTTCAGCGCTTCATACCTTCCTCGAGTTCAGCTTTTGCGCGCTCTGCCATCAGCCTCCGGCGCAACCATCGCTCGTAGTAAGGCATGGTGAAATACATAACTCCGCACACTACGACCACGATTCCATATTCCTTAAAAAACCCGATCACGAGGTCCAACATTTTTCCACCTCTTCCTTGTAGCGCGTCAAATGCATGGAAATTACATAGTAGGTCAAAGCTTCCAAGATGGAATTCATGTTAAGTAATGCTTTGACGTCCTCACTGAATGAAGACAGTAGCAAGTATATCCACAGAAGCACCCCGCCTAGCGAGGCGAAAATTCCCAGTTTCGCAATAAAAATTACCTGTCTGAGATGCTTTCTCAACTGCCTTTCAGCAGCATTCTCAAGTAGTCCATCAGGCAACGCAGTCACCGCAAGATTCAAACTGATCCCCGACGCGACAAGCGAGATTGGAAAGAACTCGCTCTGATCCGACTGCCTCATCGCGACACGTAACAAGTATTCGATCACGCCCATGAAGATCGGCAGCAGAAGAACCAACTGCCGCGTTGTCGATTCGAAACCGCTGGATTTCATCGCCGTGCCCGCTCGTTTGCATTGACCGCCAATTTCGCCGATGCCGCGTGCATCGGGTAGTCGGCCAATCGGCCAGGACAAGATCGCTAATACCTGTTTTATGCGGCGCAACGCACATATTCAGCCTTCAAACTTCGCGTTTTCCCCTACACGATCATTACGCCTATGTGCGCAATCGCGTAGACGCGTTTCACCGGGAGTCGCAAAAATAGGCTCCCGCTTGGCATTCACGACTCCGGCGCAGGGTGCATCGCGAGGATGCGTGCCTGCGCAGGCGACCGCTTTCGGCTTCCTTAGGAGTTCCGATGTCGTGACCCGCCCGCGCCATGTGTCGGGCCATAACTCCAATAGGGTGCGACATGAACCGACCAGAATATTCGCTGACGCTCGATTCGGTGATTTGCCGCCGCTGTAACGCCGTTTCGCGCGCAGAGGAAGAAACGTGCCCTTCTTGCGGGTCCGATCGGCAGGGCGCGATCTTCACGACGCGATCCGATCCTGTCGCGCCCATTGCATCCGCGGCGCCCGCGGCCGCCGCTGCCGCCGCGCCGATGCCGGGGCAACTCGACATCACCGATCTGCGCGATACGGGCTGGCTGACGCGTCTCGTTCGTCGCAGGATGGTGACGTCCTACCCGAGTCTTGCCGAGCCGGGCGACTTGCCGCCCGAGGCCGAGCGCAAACCGGCGAGGAAGGGACTGGCGGTGCTCATTGGCGGCGTGGTCGCGGGACTCGCCGCGGGCGGATACCTTTACGTGCAATCGGACGGAGGCGTCGTCACGGCGAACCGGCCGGTGATCAGCGCGGCTGGATCGATTGCAAATGGTGCGTCGGCGGCGCGCGGCGCGGGCGACGAGAAGCGTGCCGAACTCGACCAATCGAGAGCGGTCGCGGAACAGGCACGCACGCTCGCATCGGCTGACGACGATGCGAAACGTGTTCGTGCAGATGACGCGCAAAGGCTTGCTAGTCGCGCGAATTCGGCCGATGCGAGTTCGCGTCGGGCACCCGATAGATCCTCTGCGGGCGGTTCCGTGGCGATTGCCGGCGTGACAGCGGGAGCGTCGGCGACACCGTCGGGCAATCGGCCTACGGCGACCGCAATGGCCGATCATCGTGCGACGAACGCCGGGCTTGGGAATTCGACGGTTGCGAAGCCCGCATTGGGAACGGAGCCGAAATCCGCTGCTCTGGCTCTGGCGTCGACGAGTCAGGCTCCGCAGTCCGCGACTACGCCGGTGGTGAAAACCGCATCGATCGCCGATGCGGGTGTGTCGACGGGCGCAGTGGTATCGCAAAGCAAGCCGTCGGCTGGCGGCGGCACTGTTTCCGTGCAAACGCCGGCAGCTTCCGCGCTTGGCGCATCGCAGAACAAGGCTTTGGCGTCGAATGCGGCTGGTGCTGGTGACGCCGGTGCATCGACGGTAAAACCGGCATCGCCCGGCAATGCCACGATGGCGAGCGGCTCATCGAACAAGGCCCCCGCGAACGATGCGATCGGCACACGGGAAGCAGTCGCGGCTGGTACCGATGGCAAGAAGAATGTGAACGCAGCACAACCGGCAGTGCCTTCGCTCGCCGCTCACAGCGCGCCTGGAGCGGTCGCGTCGCCTGCGACGCAGACGGCGGCGAACTCGAAGCCTGAGAATGGCTCGACGTCATCGAAACCGGCGACGCAGACCGTAGCGGGCGGCGCCACCTCGGCGGATGCTTCGCGGGGCAACGCGGCGGCATCGAACGGCATTGCATCGACGACTGCAAAGCCGGTGATGCAGACCGCAGCCGCTAGCGCCAACACGCCCGATACGTCGCGAAGCAACGCGACGACGACAACATCAGAAACAACCGCAAGCGGGAAGCCGGCGACGCAGACCGCAGCCGGCGCTGTCACCGCAGCGGATACGTCGCGAAACAGCGCGACGACATTGGCAGCTTCAAAGACCGCATCGCCAAGCGCGAAGCCGGCTGCGCAGACCGCGGTCGCCAACGCGCCCGAAGCCTCCCAACACAGCCCGGCAGCCGGAAACGCAGCGTATCCCGCCCCGACCCCTCTCGCATCGACACAAGCCGCCGCGACCGTCATCGCGCAGGACGCTTCCCGCAACCACACGACCACGTCGGCCGCGAGCGCATCCGCCGCTCCATTATCGAAGACAGCATCGATCGTCGCCAAACCGGCCGACACCCATCCGCCGCAAGAATCACCCGCTGTGGCCCGCAACATCGCCGCCGTCCAACAGGCGCTCGCCAATCGCGACCTGGCTGCCGCCCGCCGCAACCTGCGCGTCCTCGCTTCGAGCCAATCGCGCAACCCGGAAGTTCAACAACTCGCAGCCGATGTCACCCGCCAGGAACGCGCCCGCGACAGCGCCGTGGCAAGCGCCCGCTCGTGCCCGTTGAACAAGGACCCGTCCTGCGCGGTCCGCAATGCCCGGCGCGCCGTGGCGCTCGATCCGCGCAACGCGCAAACGCAAGCAGTCCTGCGCCACGCGACGGCCGCGCAATACGAAGCGAACATCGCCTACTTCAGTCAAGGCGCGGCCATCCCGGCGCCCGCGGTGCCCGCGATGACCTTCGACGGCCGCTGGAGTGTGGGATCGCACCACGCGCCCGTGACGAGCCTCGCGGAAGACCGTTCCAACGCGACGCTCTTCGGCTGGGGCGTGCCGACGGTGGCGAAGGGTCGCGGCGACGCGCATTGAGCAACGGCGGGGGCAATCGCTCGCAAGCCCCCGCCGCTTGCTAGAATCGCCGCTTCAACCCCGCCTATCCGATGGACCTCGAAACCCTCCTCTTCTCCCAAGGCTTCGGGTCGCGCCGCCAATGCCGCGGACTCGTCGCCGAAGGCCGCGTATGTATCGGTGGCGATGTTTGCGCCGATCCCCACGCGCGCATTTCCCTCACGCCATCGCCCGAATTCGAAGTGGACGGGCACGCCTGGACGTATCGCGAGAAAGCCTACATCGCGCTGAACAAGCCGCCCGGCTACGAATGTTCGCGCGATCCGCAACATCACCTGAGCATCTTTCACCTGTTGCCGCCGCAATTGATCGAGCGCGGCGTGCAGCCCGTCGGCAGGCTCGATCAGGACACCACCGGCCTGCTTCTGCTCTCCGATGACGGCGCCTTCGTGCATGCCTTCACGTCGCCCAAGCGCAAGGTGCCGAAGCTGTATTTGGCGACGACGCGTCACCCCATCGACGATGCACAACTCGCGCGCCTCGTCGAAGGCGTCCTGTTGCACGGCGAGACGAAGCCGAGCGCCGCGCTCGCGGCCACGCGACGCGACGAACATCTGCTCGAACTCACCGTGCAGGAAGGCAAATACCATCAGGTGAAGCGCATGGTCGCGGCGGCCGGCAACCGGGTGGAGAAACTGCATCGCGAGCGCGTGGGCGGTTATGCTTTGCCTGAGTCCCTGCCCGAAGGCGCGTGGCGCTGGCTCGACGAGACCGATCTCGCCGCGCTGCGGGACTCACGCACGTCATAGCATCGGCTGCGCGCCGATCACTTTCAGGGTCGACGACATCATGCAACTCGCGGCGAGACGGCGCTTCATCACTCTGGCACTGGCGGCGTGCGCTGCGGGCTTCGGTCCGTCGCGCGCGTGGGCAACGGCAGTCACGGCCGCGTCCGATGACGAAGAACTCGCCGACGGCCTGCCCTACGGCCCGACTTCGCGGCAACGGCTCGACGTCTACGCGCCCGAAGAGGCCTCGCAACATGCGCGTCCGGTGATCGTGTATTTCTACGGTGGAAGCTGGCAAGCCGGCCAGCGCGCCGATTCGCGCGGCGTGGCCGACGCGCTCGCGCAACGCGGCTTCGTCGCGGTGACGCCGGATTACCGCGTATATCCGGAAACCGTCTTCCCTGGCTTCCTTGCCGATGCCGCCGCTTCGGTGCGCTGGGCGCGCGATCACGCGCATGAGTTCGGCGGCGACCCGGAGCGCATCTTCGTGATGGGACATTCGGCGGGCGCGCATATCGCGGCGATGCTCGCCACCGACGGCCGTTATCTGCAAGCACAAGGCATGGCGAAGGAATCGTTGCGCGGCATGATCGGGCTCGCGGGGCCGTACGTCGCCATTCCGTCCGAGCCGCACATAGGCGACATCTTTCCGGCAGCGGAGCGCGCCGAAACGCTGCCGATCGACTTCATTTCCGGCAACGAGCCGCCGATGCTTCTCGCCACCGGCACCGCCGATAACGTCGTCGATCCGCGCAACAGCGAGCGCTTCGCCGCGGCGTTGCGCGCGCACGACGATAGCGTCGAGCTCAAGCGCTATCCGGGCTACGACCACGGGCGCATCGTCGATGCCTTCACCGCGTCGGCACAACCAAATTCCCCGGTTCTGGCCGATGTCGCCGCGTTTATCGGCGCGCATTGATCCTGCAAATCGGTGTAAGCCCTGAACGCGAGGCGTTGCACCGCAGCATGCTTTCCGGCGTCCGTATTCATATACTCAAAGCACGGACACCAGAATGACTATCAAAAAAGCAGGAGGGCATCATGTTCGCCCACACCACCGTTGCGCTGATCGCGTTCGCCGCACTGAGCGTTGTTCTTATCGGGGCATTGGCCGTTGCCATGCACATGCGGCACAAGTATTCGCCGAATCTGATCGGCGCGTTGATCGGCGCGCTGATGTGCTTCATCCTGCTCGAAACCTTGCCCGCGCTTATCTAGCGGGCCGCGCGCTCGCTTGCCGTCGCGCGCAGGAAGTCGGAAACGGTCGGATAACGCAGCGCGTAACCGAGCTCGCGCTTCAGGCGCGCGTTGGCGAGTCGTCGCGATTCGCGCATGAACGAAAGCGTAACCGGTTCGAGCTGCGTCGCGGCTTCCTCGCGCGAGATGCGCGGCACACGCGGCAGTCCGTAGGCATCGGCGACGAGATCAAAATAGTCGGCCATGCGCAGGTCCGTATCGTCGGATGCGTTGATGACTCTTTGCGGCCGCATGCGTTCGAGCGCGCGCACGAGGATGGCCGCGAGATCGTCGGCGTGAATGTGATTCGTGTAGACGTCCTCGCTCGCCAGAAGCGCCGGCATGCGCTTCTCGATGCGCGCCACGGGCAAACGATTCGCCGCATAAATTCCCGGAATCCGCACGATCGACACGTGCCAGCCGCTCGTCGCGCCTGCACGCCGCAGTTGCCGTTCCGCCGATACGCGGCGCCGGGCGCGCTCGTTCTCCGGACGCGCGGGCCGCGTTTCATCGATATGCGCGCCGGCGCAATCGCCATAGACGCCCGTCGTGCTCGCGTACACGAAGCGCGTGCCCGTCGCGAAAGGGGCGTCGGGTACAATGAACGACCTTCGGGCAATGCGCGAACCCGGTTGCATAGGGCCACGCGCGACGGAGCGGCGCGGTGCGCGCAACGCGGCGATGAGCGCACGCGTGCGGGTATCGGCGGCGCCATCGCGTTGCGGCGGCGCGAGATGCAAGACGGTCTTCGCAATACCGGCCAGGCGCCGCAGCGACCGGCGCGCGTCGAGGTCGCCGCCAATGGGCAGCGCGCCCGCGGCCCGCAACTCGCCCGCGCGTTCAGGATGATGCGTAAGCGCGATCACGCGCGGCGCGGCGGCGCGGTTTTGCAGAAGCGGCAACGCGCGCATGCCGACATCGCCGCATCCGACGACAAGCACGCGCGAGCGGCGCAAAGTTCGAGTGGCGATCATGCCGAGCATTGTATCCGCGGCAGTCATTGTCGACGGCTTCATGACTCGCGGCATCGCACGGAACACTCCTTCACGAGACAGCAAGAATTCGATCTATGGCTTTCAATGTAACGCTCCGGCAAAGCGGCCGGCAGTTTCAGGTGGAACCCGATGAACCGGTCCTGACGGCCGCTTTGCGCCAGGGTATCGGTCTGCCTTACGGGTGCAAGAACGGCGCGTGCGGCTCCTGCAAGGGGTCCGTTGTCCAGGGCGAAATCGAGCAGGCGCCGCATTCCTCGTCCGCGCTCTCGAACGACGAAAAAACGCGCGGCATGGCGCTCTTCTGCTGCGCGACCGCGCAGACCGATCTCACCATCGACGTGCGCGAAGTCGCGGGTGTCGGCGACGTGCAGGTGAAGAAGCTGCCCTGCCGCGTGAACGCGCTCGAACGCAAGGCCGACGATGTCATCGAACTGAAACTGCAACTGCCCGCCAACGAACGTCTGCAATATCTCGCGGGGCAGTACATCGAATTCATTCTGAAGGACGGCAAACGTCGCAGCTATTCGATGGCGAGCCCGCCGCATCACGAAGGGCCGCTCGAACTGCACGTGCGTCACATGCCCGGCGGCACGTTCACGGACCACGTCTTCGGCGCGATGAAGGAACGCGACATCCTGCGCTTCGAAGGTCCGCTCGGCACGTTCTTTCTGCGCGACGAATCCGACAAGCCCATCGTGCTGCTCGCGTCGGGCACGGGCTTCGCGCCGATCAAGGCGATCATCGAGCATGCGGTGTTCAAGAACCTCAATCGCCCGATGACGCTCTACTGGGGCGGCCGTCGCAAGAAAGACCTCTACATGATGGCGCTTGCCGAGCAATGGGCGCGCGAAGTGCCGAACTTCAAGTTCGTGCCGGTGCTCTCCGAACCCGACGCCGACGACGCATGGACCGGCCGCACGGGGTTCGTTCATCGTGCTGTCATCGAAGATCTGCCAGACTTGAGCGCTCATCAGGTGTACGCGTGCGGCGCGCCGGTGATGGTGGAATCGGCGCAGCGCGACTTCACGTTGCATCATCGCTTGCCGGAAGACGAGTTCTATGCGGATTCGTTCACGAGCGCGGCGGATCTCGCGCATCCGGTCTGAATCGCCAAAGGTGCCAGCCTGCGAACCTGCGCGCGGATAAAAATTCGCGCGCACGGTTTACAGGCGGGAACTTGATAACGTATCCTTCGCGAATGAACTCGATCCTGATTCACCTTCGCGCACTTCGACGTCGCCGCTCGCCGCTTCCCTAGGGATGCCGCTGGCTCGTCACGCATTTGCGCGCAAAGGTTCGGTTTGTTCAACGCGCAAGAAATGAAGCCACGGATATCCGTGGCTTTTGTTTTTTTCGGCTCGCCGTTCTTCTCGCTTCCTTTCCTTCGTCACTGCTTTCGTGGAGCCTGCTGTCATGAATTTCAATGAGTACCCCGTCGATTCGCTGATGTACATCACGAACCGCCCCGAGATCGTGTTCACGCACGGCAAAGGCTCCTGGATTTACGACAACACCGGCAAGCGATATCTCGACTTCATTCAGGGCTGGGCTGTCAATTCGCTCGGCCATTGCAACGAAGGCATGATCGAAGCACTGGAAAAGCAGGCGCGCACGCTCATCAACCCGTCGCCCGCGTTCTACAACGCGCCTATGGCGCAGCTCGCGGGTCTGCTCACCGCCAGCAGTTGCTTCGACAAGGTGTTCTTCGCCAACAGCGGCGCGGAAGCCAACGAAGGCGCGATCAAGCTCGCGCGCAAGTGGGGACGCAAGTTCAAAAACGGCGCGTATGAAATCATCACGTTCGACCACAGTTTCCATGGCCGCACGCTCGCGACCATGTCGGCAAGCGGCAAGCCGGGCTGGGACACCATCTACGCACCGCAAGTGCCGGGCTTTCCGAAGGCCGATCTGAACGACATCGCATCGGTGGAAAAGCTCATCACGGAAAAGACCGTCGCCGTGATGCTCGAACCGATTCAGGGCGAAGGCGGCGTGATTCCGGCCACGCGCGAATTCATGCAGCAATTGCGCGATCTGACGAAGCAACACAACCTGCTCTTGATCGTCGATGAAGTGCAAAGCGGATGCGGCCGCGCGGGAACGCTCTTCGCCTACGAACTGTCGGGCATCGAGCCGGACATCATGACGCTCGGCAAGGGTATTGGCGGTGGCGTGCCGCTGGCAGCGCTCCTTTCGACGGCGGCAATCGAATGTTTCGAACCGGGCGATCAGGGTGGCACCTACAACGGCAATCCGTTGATGACGGCAGTGGGTTACTCGGTGATCTCGCAACTCGTCGCGCCCGGCTTTCTCGAAGGCGTGCGCGAGCGTGGCGAATATCTGAAGTCCGAGTTGTTGAAGCTGTCCGCCGAGCGCGGCTTCAAGGGCGAGCGCGGCGAAGGTTTGTTGCGCGCGCTTCTGCTCGATAGCGACAAGGGTCCGCAGATCGTCGAAAAGGCGCGTCTGTTGCAACCCGACGGCCTGCTGCTCAACGCCGCGCGTCCGAATCTGTTGCGCTTCATGCCCGCGCTGAACGTGACGAAGGACGAGATCGACCAAATGCTGAAAATGCTGCGCACCGTGCTGGATGCGCTGTGATCATCCGTACGTTCGATGCAAGCGATCGCGAAGCCGTGATCGCCCTGTGGCGCGATGTCTTCCCCGAATACGCGGATGCATCGCGGCCGCAGCGCGATCCGGCATTGTCGATCGCCAACAAGATGAACACGCAGCCGGAGTTGTTCTTCGTCGGAACGGTCGAGGACCGCGTGGTCGGCACGGTGATGTCCGGCTACGACGGTCATCGCGGCTGGGTTTATTCGCTGGCCGTGGCGCCCGCGTTACGCCGGCGCGGCTATGGCGCAACGCTCATGCGCCATGCCGAAGAAGCGCTCGCGGCACGCGGATGCCCGAAAGTGAATCTGCAGATACTCGCGGTCAAGACCGAACTGCGCGGCTTCTATGAAAAGCTCGGGTATCGGATGGATGAAGTCGTGAGCCTCGGCAAGCGGCTATAAACGTCTCTATAAACGCGGCTATAAAAAAAGCCCTTCCGTGGAAGGGCTTTCGAACGACTCAAGCACTATTCACTCGCCGAGATACGCGGCACGCACCTTCGGATCGTCGAGCATGATCTTGGCGTCGCCGGACATGGTGACCACGCCCGAGTCCATCACATAGCCGCGATTCGCCGCCTGCAACGCCAAACGCGCGTTTTGTTCGACGAGCAACACCGTCAGCCCTTCCGACGAAATCTCCCGCACCACCTCGAAAATCTTCTCGACCATGATGGGTGAAAGACCCATCGACGGCTCATCGAGCAGAAGCAGTTTCGGACGCGACAACAACGCGCGCGCCATGGCGAGCATCTGCTGTTCGCCGCCCGACAGCGTTCCCGCATATTGCGATGCGCGCTCCTTCAGACGCGGGAAGAAGCCGAACATGCGGTCGGTGTCCTTCTGAATCTGGTCGGCGTCGTTGCGCAGATAGGCGCCCATCTGCATGTTTTCCAGAATCGACATGCGCGCGAAGATGCCGCGGCCTTCCGGCACCATGGCAAGACCGCGCTTGAGCAACTCGTGCGTCGGCACGCCACGGATCGACTGACCCATGTATTCGATGTCGCCGCCCGAATACGGCTTGAGACCGGTGATGGCCTTCATCGTCGTGGTCTTGCCGGCGCCGTTCGCGCCGATCAGCGTGACGAGTTCGCCCTGTCCGACTTCCAGATCGACACCCTTCACCGCCTGGATGCCGCCGTAGTTCACCTGCAAACCCTTGACCTTCAACATTGCGCTTGGCGTCGCCATTAATGCACCCCCGCACCCAGATATGCCTCGATCACCTTCGGGTCCTTCTGCACGTCCTGCGGCAGACCCTCGGCGATCACCTTGCCGTAATCGAGCACCGTCATGCGGTTGCACAATCCCATCACGAGTTTCACGTCGTGTTCGATCAACAGAATCGTCTTGCCGTCGCTACGGATCTTGTCGAGCAGACGCGTAAGCTCCACTTTCTCCGTCGCGTTCATGCCGGCGGCCGGTTCGTCGAGGGCGAGCAGCTTCGGATCGGTTGCCAGTGCGCGCGCGATTTCCAGACGCCTCTGGTGGCCGTACGACAGATTGCGCGACGTGTAATCGGCGTATTGCAGCACGCCCACGTATTCGAGCAGCTCGAGCGCGCGCTCCTTGATCTCGCGCTCTTCGCGCCGCTCGGACGGCGTCTGAAACACCGCGCCGATGAGACCGTGCTTCGTGCGCACATGGCGTCCGACCATCACGTTCTCGAGCGCGGTCATGCCGCCGAAGAGCCGGATGTTCTGGAACGTGCGCGCAATGCCCGCCTTCGCCACCTGATACACCGCCGTCGGCGTATAGGCTTCGCCATCGAGCTTGAACACGCCCGAATCCGGCGTGTAAAGGCCCGTGATCACGTTGAAGAACGTGGTCTTGCCCGCGCCGTTCGGACCGATCAGACCGTAGATTTCGCCCGCCTTGATTTCGAGGCCGACATCCGACAAAGCCTGCAGCCCGCCGAAGCGCTTGTTGACGCCCTTCACGGACAGTCGCGTTTGCTTTTCGCTCATCTTTGAGTTCCCCGTTTAGGCGCGCACTGGCTTCTTGCTGCCGCGCTTCGCGATCTTCGCGATCTTGTCTTCGTGTTTCGGGGCCGGCCACAGGCCTTCCGAGCGATACAGCATGATCAGCACCATCGCGAGACCGTAGAGCAACTGGCGGATGACTTCGGTATCGACGATCTGATGACCGAAGATCGCGTTCTGCAGCGGACCCATGGTCGAGCGCAGGAATTCGGGGAACACGGCAAGCAGCACCGCGCCGAGAATCACGCCCGGGATATGGCCCATGCCGCCGAGCACCACGCACGCCAGCACGACGATCGATTCCCAGAACGTGAACGATTCTGGCGACACGAAGCCCTGGAACGCGCCGAACATCGAGCCCGACAGACCGCCGAAGGACGCGCCCATCGCGAAGGCCAGCAGCTTTACGTTACGCGTGTTGATGCCCATTGCCTTGGCGGCGATTTCGTCTTCGCGGATAGCGGCCCACGCGCGGCCGATACGCGAGTGCTGCAAGCGCGTACACACCCAGATCACCAGCAACGCGCCGAGCACGAAGAGGTAGTAATACATGTACACGGACGGAAACTTCATGCCGAAGAACGTGTGCGTCTGCGAGAGGTTGAAGCCCGCGACGGTCACGGGGTCGATACCGGTGATGCCCTTCGGCCCGTTCGTGATGTTGATCGGACGATCGAGGTTGTTCATGAAGATCCGGATGATCTCCCCGAAGCCCAAGGTCACGATGGCGAGGTAGTCGCCGCGCAGACGAAGCGTCGGCGCACCGAGCAGCACACCGAAGGTCGCGGCCAGCGCCATCGCGCACGGCGCGATGATGAGGAACGGCACGTGCAGACCGCCCGGCGCGAGATGCGCGATCCACTCGAACTGCGAGGTCAGTTGCGGCGACGACAGCAGCGCTGCGACGTAAGCGCCGACCGCGTAGAACGCGATGTAGCCCAAATCGAGCAGGCCGGCGAAACCGACCACTACGTTCAGGCCCAGCGCGAGCATCACGTAGAGCATCGCGAAGTCGAGCACGCGCACCCAGTAGTTGCCGCCTGCCGCGCCGATGATCATCGGCGCCGCGATCACGAGCACCGTGGTGATGACGCCGACCACCAGCTTGCGGGTCGCGTTTTTCTCGGGAATGAGCGTCGTGGACGGCTCAATCGGTTGAATCGAAGTCATATTTTTTAGCTCCTCACGCGAGGGTTAAGCGCGATCCGCGACACGTTCGCCGAGCAGACCCGACGGACGGAACACGAGCACGATGATCAGCACGATGAAGGCGAACACGTCTTGATAGTTACTGCCGAAGACGCCGCCTGTCAGGTTGCCGATATAACCGGCGCCCAACTGTTCGATGAGACCCAGCAACACGCCCCCGACCATCGCGCCGCCCAGGTTGCCGATGCCGCCCAGCACCGCCGCCGTGAACGCCTTGAGACCGGGGATGAAGCCCATGTAGAAGTGCGCGTTGCCGTATTCGGAGGCGATCATCACGCCGGCGAGTGCGGCAAGCGCCGAGCCGATCATGAAGGTCGCGGAAATCACGAAGTTGGGGTTCACGCCCATCAGCGATGCAACGCCTGGGTTCTCGGCGATTGCGCGCATGGCGCGGCCGAGCTTGGTCTTGTGCACGAGAAGGAGCAAGCCGCCCATCACGAGGAACGCGACCACGATGATGACGATTTCGGTCATCGAGATCACCGCGCCCGGACGGGTTTCGTCGGCGGCGATGACGTTGATCGGATCGGTCGGCAGCAACTGCGGGAACGCGAGGGGATTGCGGCCCCAGATCATCATCGCGAGCGTCTGTAAGAGAATGGACACGCCGATCGCGGTGATCAGCGGCGCAAGACGTGGCGCTTTACGAAGCGGACGGTACGCGACCTTTTCGATCGTGTAGCCCACCACCGCGCAGACCACGGCGGCAATGACAAGCGCGATGGTCAGCATGATCGGCCCGGGAATGCCCGGCGCGTGATTCTGCATCACGCCGATGGCCGACAGCGCGACCATGGCACCCACCATCAGCACGTCGCCGTGCGCGAAGTTGATGATGCCGAGAATCCCGTACACCATCGTATAGCCCAGTGCGATGATGGCGTAAATGCTGCCAAGCACCAGACCGTTGAGGACCTGCTGGATGAAAATATCCATATAACGCTCCTTAGCCCCGTGCGACCGGATTACGTCTTTATCACCGGCCGATAAACCGATGTGAAGCGAAATCTGGAGCAGCACTGCGCGTACTGATTAAAAAAACCGGTAAGGTTAATCGCCCGGGTCCCGCCTGCTGCCGGATCTGGCTGCAAACGTCTCCGAACGGTTTTCACGGAAGTCTTACTCCCATCCACTGCCACGAAGCCATGAGAACGGCGCTCAACGCGCGACGCCGCTTTCACACATCTCGCTTACTGCTTGACTACGTCCAGCACGTCCTTCCTTTTGTCCTTGAACTCGTAGAGCGTGATGGCGCCCGCCTTGAGGTCGCCTTTGTCGTCGAACGCGATATGCCCGGTCAGACCGTTAAAGTCCGTCGTGGCGATCGCCGCGAGCACCTTGGGCGCTTCGATTGAATTGGCGCGCTTCATGGCATCGACGATCACGTACATCGCGTCGTACGTGAACGGCGCATAAATCTGGACCGGCGCATGAAAGCGCGCTTCGTACTTCTGCGCGAAGTCGGCGCCCTTATCCATCTTCGAAAGCGCGAGCCCCGCTTCCGAGCAGACGATGTTCTGTACGGCGTCGCCCGCAAGTTCCACGAGCTTGCCGGTGCAGACTCCGTCGCCCGCCAGAATCTTCGCCTTGATGCCGAGCGCCGCCGCTTCCTTCGCGAATGGCCCGCCCGTTACGTCCATGCCGCCGTACATCACGACATCCGGCTGGATGCGTTTGATTTTCGTGAGGATCGCCTTGAAGTTGCGCGCCTTTTCGCTCGTGGCTTCCCGGGCGGCGAGCTTCGCGCCGCCGGCCTGCGCCGTCTTCGAGAATTCATCGGCAAGGCCGCGGCCGTAGGCGCTGGCGTCGTCGACCACCACGATTCTCTTCGCGTGCAGCGTCTTGATCGCGTAATTGGCCAGCACGGGGCCTTGCAGCGCGTCGGTCGCCACGACGCGAAACGTCGTCTTGTAGCCTTGCTTCGTGTATTCGGGATTGGTCGTCGACGGCGAAATTTGCGCGATGCCCGCATCGCTGTAAATCTTCGAAGCCGGAATCGACACGCCGGAGTTCATGTGGCCGATCACCGCGACCACATGGTCGTCGACTAGACGCTGCGCGGCTTCGGTGCCCACGCGCGGATCGGCTGCATCGTCCTGGCTGTCGAGTTCGAGGCGAATGGAGCGCCCGTCGATCGTCAAACCCTGCGCGCTGATCTCTTCGAGTGCGAGTCGCGCGCCGTTTTCATTGTCCCGGCCGAGATGTGCCTGCAATCCGGTAAGCGGCGCGGCGTGACCAATTTTGACGACCATTGCTTCGCTCGCGGCGGGGGCTGCCGCGGCCGACGCTGCGGCAGGTGCGGACACCGCGCTCGCCGCCGCTACAGGTGCGCTCGCTTCGCCTTCGCCCTTCTTGCCGCATGCTGTTGCCATTGCAACCGCAGCCGCGATGGACACGGCGTAAGCAAACTTGAATCGCATCAAATAGGTCTCCTGCGCCTTTCAAAACCGTTGCCGAGAGACCCCTCCGAGCCCAAGACGGGCGCATTGTAACGCTAAATATGAGACGAGCAATATTCTTGTGTGGCGGGGTTTTCCAGCATTGCAACCCGTTTTTTTTGACGATTTTCCGCGCAAGTCGCAACCGGGTTGCGATTCGTTTTTGTGCAGCAGTTGCACCATAACGGGAGCGGGTTTATTCGGCGCTTCGAAGCGTTGACGTTTGCGCCTTTGCAGCGAGGGGAAACCCTTAAATTCTCACCGAACAAAAGTCGCCCCAAAATAGTGCTTGCCGTTTGGGTCTTATGTCGGCCCGAGTAGTTCCGTTCTTGAGCAAAAGCGTTCACACAGAACGAAAAAAAGCGCCCGTAGGCGCTTTTTTCGAAAGAACTATCTAACTCATTGCGGCAAGGTCAGCCCGCGCGGCAGCGGAAAGGCGATGGTTTCCTCGATTCCCTCGAGCGAACGCACATTGCGCACACCGAGCTCACGCAAACGGGCGATTACCGCCTGCGCGAGCACTTCCGGCGCCGATGCGCCCGCCGTCACGCCGATACGCTTCTTGCCTTCCACCCAGCGCGGATCGATCTGCGTCGGCGAATCAACCATATAGGCCGGGATACCGCGCTTCTCGGCCACTTCGCGCAGACGGCTCGAATTCGAACTGTTCGGGCTGCCCACGACGATCACCACGTCGCATTGCGGCGCGAGGAACTTCACCGCGTCCTGACGGTTTTGCGTCGCGTAGCAGATATCCTGCTTCTTCGGCTCCTTAATGGCCGGATACTTGGTCTTCAACGCGTCGATGATGGCGAAGGCGTCGTCGACGGACAGGGTTGTCTGCGTGACATAGGCAATGCGGTCAGGATTGGGCAGATCGAGCTTCAGGACGTCTTCGATATCTTCGACGAGATGCATGCCCTCGCCCGACTGGCCCATCGTGCCTTCGACTTCCGGATGCCCCTTGTGGCCGATCATCACGATGTCGAAGCCTTCCTGGCGCATTTTCGCGACTTCCATGTGCACCTTGGTCACGAGCGGACACGTGGCGTCGAACACGCGCAAACCGCGCGCTTCGGCTTCGCCGCGCACCGCTTTCGACACGCCGTGCGCGCTGAAGATAAGCGTGGCGCCTTCGGGCACGTCGTCCAGTTCCTCGATGAAAATGGCGCCCTTCTTGCGCAGGTCCGACACCACGTAGGCGTTGTGGACGATTTCATGCCGCACGTAGATGGGCGCGCCGAACAGCTTGATGGCCCGCTCGACGATCTCGATCGCGCGATCCACGCCGGCGCAAAAGCCGCGCGGCTGCGCGAGCAGGATCTCGACGTCGGTATCGATCTCGTTGAGGCTTTCAGTCAGGCTCATGGCTACAGAATTCCGATGATTTTCACTTCGAAGGCCAGCGACTGGCCGGCGAGCGGGTGATTGAAGTCGAAAAGCGCCGACGTCTCGCCCACTTCCTTGAGCACGCCCGCGTAGCGCCCACCGTTGGGCGCGTTGAATTCGACGAGATCGCCGGGAGAAAAATCCTCACCGATCATGCTGTTTTCGCGCAGCGTCGCGAGCGACACGCGCTGCACGAGCTCCGGATTGCGCGGCCCGAACGCTTGCTCCGGCGTTAGCTGAAAGGTCGAATGGTGGCCGACCTTCATTCCCAGCAGAATCTCTTCCAGTGGCGGCGCGAGTTGGCCTGCGCCGAGCAGGAGGGTCGCGGGCTTGTCGGTGAACGTGTTGACGATGTCGGCGCCATCGGCCAGTGCGAGCCGGTAATGAAGCGTGACATGCGAACCGGGTTTCACCTCGGAAATATCGATGATGCTCATGAGTATTGGCTGTGACGGTTCAGTCGGAAGCGGGACGTGCGCCTGGCGCGATACTTCGGGCCGCGTGGCGGGGCGGAGCGCGCGCCGAAACCGCTATTGTAAGACAGAGTTGGGAAGCGCCGCGCTTCGCTCGAGCGGCGTAAGTGCGGTGTATCTCGCAAAAATACAGCCTTAAGATGGCCTCAGGGGAAGGAATGTCCGCCAATTTCGAGATTCTGATGCGTGAAATGGAAGCCGGCCCCGCGCTGCCGCAGCCCGTTTCCGTTCTGCCAATTTCCCAGTGGGACAAGACGGACAAGCCGCGCGAGCGTCTGTTGCAGTCCGGCGGCGACTCGTTGAGCGACGCCGCGTTGCTCGCCGTATTTTTGCGCACAGGATTGCCGGGCAAAACGGCAGTCGATGTGGCGCGTGCGCTGCTGCGGCGCTTTGGCTCGATTCGCGGCGTGCTCGACGCGTCCGCGCTTCAGCTCCAGGAAGAGCGCGGCGTCGGCGAGGCGCGCGCGGCCACGCTTTTGGCCGTGTCGGAACTGTGTCGACGGGCGCTCATCGAGAAGGCGCGCGAACGCATGCTGCTGAACTCGCCGGGCGCGGTGGAAGACTTTCTGCGCCTGAGAATCGGCACTCAGCCTAACGAACTTTTCCTATGTATCTATCTCGATGCGCGGCATCAGCTGATCGATGCGCACGTGGAAGCGAGCGGCTCGCTCACGCGGGTGGCGGTGTATCCGCGCGAGATCGTGAAGCGTGCCTTGCATCTGAACGCGGCGGGGCTGATCGTGGCGCATAATCATCCGTCTGGCGGCGTGGAGCCTAGCGCGAACGACAAGAAGCTCACCCGCACGCTGCAAGACGCGCTGAATCTCATCGACGTGAAATTGCTCGATCACATGGTGGTCGCGGGCAATGAAATTTTTTCTTTCGCGCGTGAGGGCTGGCTTTAGGCGTGAGGGCTGGCTTTAGATTTGACCCGAAGCAGTCGAGGTTGACTAAGATGAGGACGAACGGGCTTGATATTGCTACGTTTTTCCTGCTAGAATCCACGATTCGTTTTCTCAACCCACCTGTTTCGGGCTTACGTCGTCCTCATTGGCATAACCGTGCTGCCAACTCCCCGTTCAAGGCAATCGGGCGAATTTGAGGTATCGATTGCGGGATTCCCCCAAAATCGAGCGTTTGACTTCCGGACTCAACGTGTTTTAGGAGTGTCCTCATGGCACGCGTATGCCAAGTAACTGGGAAAGGCCCGATGTCGGGCAACAACGTTTCCCACGCAAACAACAAGACCAAGCGCCGTTTCCTGCCGAACCTGCAGAACCGCCGTTTCTTCGTTGAAAGCGAAAACCGCTGGGTGCGTCTGCGCGTCTCGAACGCCGGCCTGCGCCTGATCGACAAGAACGGTATTGACGCCGTGCTCGCAGACCTGCGCGCACGCGGTGAAATCTAAGGAGCACGCACATGGCCAAGGGCGCACGCGACAAGATCAAGCTGGAATCGACCGCAGGTACGGGTCACTTCTACACGACGACCAAGAACAAACGCAACATGCCGGAAAAGATGCTGATCAAGAAGTTCGATCCCGTCGTCCGCAAGCACGTTGAGTACAAGGAAACCAAGATCAAGTAAGCGCTTGATATTGAGAGCCTGACAAAGACACGAGAAGCCCCGCACACGCGGGGCTTTTTGTTTGTGCGCGCGATTTTTCTTCTTTCGCTTTCACACGTTCGCGCGCGGGTTATCCGTGCCGGTTGGGTGGCGAGCGCGTTATGCTTGCCGGCTTGCAGTCATAAAAAGCACATAGACGGAGATCGAGCAGCATGAATTTCGATGTAGCGATCGTGGGAAGCGGGCTTGCAGGCTTGAGCGTGGCGTTGAACCTGGCCGAAACGCGGCGCGTCGCGATCATCGCCAAGCGCGCGGTGAGCGTCGGCGCGAGCGACTGGGCGCAAGGCGGCATCGCGGCCGTGCTGGATTCGGCGGACAGCATCGACAATCACGTGCGCGATACGCTCGTCGCGGGCGCCGGACTTTGCGACGAAGCGGCGACGCGCTTCATCGTCGAAAACGGGCGCGCGGCAATCGAATGGCTGATCGCGGAAGGCGTGCCCTTCACGCGCGATGTCTCCGCGGAACTCGGCTTCCATCTGACGCGCGAAGGCGGCCATAGCCATCGGCGGATCATTCATGCCGCGGATGCCACCGGCCACGCAGTCGTCACGACGCTCAACGAGCGCGTGCGCAATCATCCGAACATCACCGTTCTCGAAGACCATACCGCGATAGATCTGATCACGTCCGACCGGCTCGGCTTGCCGGGGCACCGCTGTCATGGTCTCTACGCGCTGGATCTCGCGAGCGGACGAACGGTGACGATTCAAGCGCCGCACACCGTGCTCGCCACGGGCGGCGCGGGCAAGGTTTATCTGTACACGACGAATCCCGACACGGCCACCGGCGACGGCATCGCGATGGCGTGGCGCGCGGGCTGCCGCGTCGCCAACATGGAGTTCATCCAGTTTCATCCGACTTGCCTGTTCCATCCATACGCCAAGTCGTTCCTGATCTCCGAGGCCGTGCGCGGCGAAGGCGGCGTACTGCGTCTACCCGACGGCACGCGCTTCATGCCCGCGCACGACGAACGCGCCGAACTCGCGCCACGCGACATCGTCGCGCGCGCGATCGACTTCGAAATCAAGAAGCGCGGCATCGATTGCGTCTATCTCAACATCAGCCATCAGCCGCGCGCGTTTCTCGAAGAACATTTCCCGACGATCCTCGCGCGTTGCCGCGAATTCGGCATCGATATCGCGAAGGAGCCGATTCCCGTCGTGCCCGCCGCGCATTACACCTGCGGCGGCGTCGTGACGGACCTCGCGGGCCGCACGGATCGCGCGGGACTTTATGCGGTCGGCGAGACGTCGTACACAGGTCTGCATGGCGCGAACCGGCTCGCCAGCAACTCGCTGCTCGAATGTCTGGTGGTCGGGCGCGCGACGGCCGAGGCGATCGAGACGGAAGGTTATTCAGCGGGCTGCCATGCGCCGCTGCCCGACTGGGACGAAAGCCGCGTATCCGATCCGGACGAAGAAGTCGTCGTCGCGCACAACTGGGACGAGTTGCGGCGGCTGATGTGGAATTACGTGGGCATCGTGCGCACGGACAAGCGGCTGGCGCGCGCGCAGCACCGGCTTGCGCTTTTGCGCGACGAAATCCACGAGTACTACGCGAACTTCAAGGTCAGCCGCGATTTGCTGGAACTGCGCAATCTCGTGGATGTGGCGTCGCTGATCGTGGAAAGCGCGTGCTCGCGACGCGAGAGCCGCGGGCTGCACTTCAGTCGCGACTGGCCGGCGACTTTGCCGAAAGCGCTTCCGACTGTGTTGATGCCGCCGGCGGCGAGGCGGCGCGCGGTTTAGATGTCGACGCGCAGCAAGCTTAGTCTTCGATCAAGCGCATCGAAAAATCCGTTGCCCGCACGTCCTTCGTCAATGCGCCGATAGAGACGCGGTCCACGCCCGTCTCCGCAATCGCCCGCACGGTCTCGAAATTCACGCCGCCCGAAACTTCGAGCAGCGCCCTTCCCGCCGTCACGCGCACGGCTTCGCGCATGGCGTCGAGCGTGAAGTTGTCGAGCAACACAGATTCCGCGCGATACGCCAACGCGGTTTCAAGCTGCGCCAGCGTTTCCACTTCGATCTGAATGGGCACGCCTGCGTCGAGCGCGAGCGCGGCGTCCATTGCAGCGCCAACGCCGCCCGCCGCCGCGATGTGATTTTCCTTGATCAGAATGCCGTCATAGAGCGCGAGCCGCTGATTGGCGCCGCCACCCACGCGCACCGCGTACTTCTGCGCGAGCCGCAAGCCGGGCAGCGTCTTGCGCGTGTCGAGGATGCGCGCCCGCGTGCCTTCGATGGCATCGACATAACGGCGCGTCGCCGTTGCCACGGCCGACAGCAATTGCAGGAAATTGAGCCCGTTGCGCTCGGCGGTCAGAAGCGAACGCGCCTGGCCGTGCAGCAAGACGACCGGCGTATTCGCCGTCATGCGCTCGCCTTCGCGATACCGCCATTCGACTTCGATGCTCGGATCGACGCGACGCATCACCTCGTCGAACCACGGCGCGCCGCACAGCACCGCCTCTTCCCGCACGATGATGCGCGCCGTGCGACGTGTGTCTGCTGGCACGAGACGCCCCGTATGATCGCCGCTGCCGATGTCCTCGGCGAGCGCATCGGCGACATTGCGGGCGAGCGCGGCATCGAACGCTTCGCCGTACTGCGCGCGAATCTCCGCGAATAAAGGCGAATGGTTCGTCATGCGGGCCCCACGTTCGAGAACAACGTTTGATCCTTCGCGAGATCGCCGCTCGCCTGCACACGCTTCTTGTGACGCGCGGCGAAGTCGAGCATGCGGTCGATCGGCACGCGCGCGCGCTCGGCGATAGCCGCATCGACGTGAATCTCGTTGTGGCCGCGCTCGAGGACATCGGCGAGATTGGCGAGGCCGTTCATCGCCATCCACGGACAATGCGCGCAGCTCTTGCACGTGGCGCTATTGCCGGCGGTCGGCGCTTCGATGAAGGTTTTGCCGGGCGCCGCGAGCCGCATCTTGTGCAGGATGCCGAGATCGGTCGCGACGATAAAGCGCTTTGCGTCGAGCTTGACGGCGGCATCGATCAGCTGCGTGGTCGAACCGACGACGTCCGCCAGTTGCACGACGCCTTCCGGCGACTCCGGATGAACGAGAACCTTCGCGTCCGGATATTCGGCGCGCAAAAGATCCAGCTCGATGCCTTTGAACTCGTCGTGCACGAGACACGAACCCTGCCACGAGAGCATGTCCGCGCCGGTCTTCTTCTGGATGTAGTTGCCGAGATGCCGGTCCGGCGCCCACAGAATCTTCTCGCCGCGCGCGTGCAGATCCGCGACGATTTCCAGTCCGATCGATGAGGTGACCATCCAGTCCGCGCGCGCCTTCACGGCCGCGCTAGTGTTCGCATACACGACGACCGTGCGGTCCGGGTGAGCATCGCAGAAAGCGGAGAATTCGTCGGGCGGACAGCCGAGGTCGAGCGAGCAGGTGGCGTCCAGATCGGGCATCAACACGCGTTTGCCGGGGCTCAGGATCTTCGATGTCTCGCCCATGAAACGCACGCCCGCGACGACCAGTGTCTTCGCGGCGTGATCGCGGCCGAAACGGGCCATTTCGAGCGAATCGGCGACGCAACCGCCCGTTTCATCGGCGAGTTCCTGGAGCTCGGAGTCCACGTAATAGTGCGCCACCAAAACCGCCTGTTCCCGATGCAACAGCGCACGGATTCGCGCCTTCAATTCGCGCTTCTCTTCGGCGGACGGCGCGTTGGGAACACTTGCCCACGCCTCGCCTACGCCGCACGTCAGGCCATGCGGCCGGTCGTATTCGACGCTCCTGATCGCTTCCATTGTTTCTGTCTCCTGTGTCCGCGCGAGTGTCGTGCCGGCGCTGACTCGTATCGATGCGCTGCCCGGCCACGCTGCAAACCTAGCGCCGCGACAAAACGCGAAATCCGCCGCCCAAAAACAAAGACCCCGCCAGAGCGGGGTCTTGTGACGTCATCAAATTTTAACGGATATCGCGATATCAGGCGTAGCGTCGCAGGCGCATCGCGAAGTCTTGCAGAGCCTTGATGCCGCTCTCTTCCGCACGGTGGCACCAGTCCTGCAATTGCACCAGCAGTTGCTCGCGCGACGCATTGGAGCGGTCCCACATTGCCGACAGGTCCTTGCGCATTTCGATATACGTGCGCAGCTTCTGGTTGTCCGAGAACAGTTCCGGCAATTGCTTGCGCTGCGGCTCGTCGAGACCGTCTTCTTCCTTATGGACCCACTTGCGCGCACCGCGCATCAACTGATACTTCTCACGCGCACCGGCTTCCTTCAGCTTCGACAGTTCCTGTGCGTATGCGCGCTTGAGCGCCTTGCCGTAGCGCGCCATCACTTCGTAGCGGTTCGCGAGCACGGCTTGCAGCGTGTCGTTGTCGAGCACAGACTTGCTGTCCGCCAGACGCGGTGTGGGCGCGACCTTCTTCACCTTGGCGAGACCCACAGCCGACAACATGCGGATATAGAGCCAGCCGATATCGAATTCGTACCACTTATTCGACAGCTTCGCCGACGTGGCATACGTGTGGTGATTGTTATGCAGCTCTTCGCCGCCGATCAGGATGCCGAGCGGGAAAATGTTCGTGCTGGCATCGGCCGAATTGAAGTTGCGATAACCCCACCAGTGCGCAAGACCGTTGACCACGCCAGCTGCCCAGAACGGAATCCAGATCATCTGCACGGCCCAGACCGACAGACCGACGATGCCGAACAGCGCCACGTCGATAACCATCATGATGCTGATGCCGAGGATCGGATAACGCGTGTAGAGATTGCGTTCGAGCCAGTCGTTCGGCGTGCCGTGACTGAACTTGCGCATGGTCTCTTCGTTTTTAGCTTCGACGCGATAAAGCTCGGCGCCTTCGAGCAGCACCTTCCAGATGCCGCGCGTTTGCGGGCTGTGCGGATCTTCTTCGGTTTCGCACTTCGCGTGGTGCTTGCGGTGGATCGCCGCCCATTGGCCGGTCAGCATGCCGGTGGTCGACCAGAGCCAGAAACGAAAAAAGTGACTCGCGATCGGATGCAGGTCGAGCGCACGATGCGCCTGGCAGCGATGCAGATAGATCGTGACGCCAGCGATGGTGACGTGCGTCATCGCGAGCGTGAACAAAATGATCTGCCACCAAGAAAAGTCGAGCAATCCGTTGGCGAGAAATTCGAGAGAAGAATTCAGCAAGGCAATTTACCTATCTAGCTGTGAAATTCGGAAAAAATGGCCGGTGCGAATGACGCTGAACACCGTGTTGGGCACATGAAAGAAACGCGCGCAAGTTCGATCGCATTCTACTGCATGCGTTCCAAGTCTTTGTCGTAAAGGTAGAATTTCTTGTATGGTAACAAAACGCGCAAAAACTCACGCGCCGATTTAATGCCTGTTTTCGATCCAAATCAACGGATCGAGCATCAAACCGGGGCTCCGGCCGGCCCTGCGGCGTCATCGCCGCCCCTTTCGGCATTTCCTACCGTGTCGACCGGTGCATTGCGCGCGTCGCCAACAATCCTTATCTCGCGTTGCGCGTAGGGGATTTCAATGCCGTTGTCACAGAATAACCGCCAAACACGACGATTTACCTGCGACTTGACGCCGCCCGTGCCCTTCGCGGCATCTTCGATCCAGAAACTCAGTTCCAGGTTGATTCCGTCAGCGCCAAAGCTGGCAAGCAACGCAGCGGGCGCAGGGTCCTGCAACACGCGGTCGACATCGTGCGTGGCCTCCACGAGTAACAGCATCGCGCGTTCCACGTCGGAGCGATAACTCACCTGCACGGCAATCTTCGCGTTGCCGCGCGTCAGAAACGACGAATGGTTCTGTACCACGTCAGTGATGAGTTTTTCGTTCGGAATCAACGTTTCGATGCCGTCGAGTCCGCGAACGACGGTATAACGCGTGCGAATCTGCGTGACCGTGCCCTGATAGTTGCTCACGTTGATCATGTCGCCAAGCCGCAGCGACCGGTCGAGCAGAATGATGAAGCCCGAGACATAGTTGCTCGCGATCTTCTGCAAGCCGAAACCCAGCCCCACGCCGAGCGCGCCGCCGAACACGCCGAGCACCGTAATGTCGATGCCGACGATAGACAGACTGACCAATATGGCCGCGAGGATCATCAGTGCCCGCGCAACGCGGCCGAGCACGACCTTGAGATTGGCGTCGAGTGAGCGGGAGCGCATCAGCCGGTCGTCGAGCAGCGCGCCGGCCCACATCGCCACGATCAGCGTCACGCAGACCCACAACACGCCCGATGCAAGCGACAGCAGAGTCATGTGCGCGTTGGCGAAATTGAAGCGCACGCTCGCCATCCAGCGCACGACGTCGTCCTGTATGCCCATTACGGTGAGCAGCATCACGACCCAAACAATGGTCGTCACGAGCTTTTCGAACAGAAAGAGGAGCGCGCCCGCCTCGTGCTCGGTGCCGTCGCGACTGAACACGCGGCGCGCGACATAGAACATCAGATAGATGACGGTGATGCCCAACAACGGCACCAGCGCGAGCCGCAGGAACGCGGTGTGGATGAACGGCGCGAGCAACAGTTGCGCGGCCGTCACGAACACCGTGCCGAGCAGCGGAAAGAGCGCTTTGTTCAGGCTCTCCGCGCCGAAGCGCACCGCCTCGAAGCGCGACTGGCGGCGCGCATCCAGCCGCTTGCGCAGCAGCCGCGCGCACCACCACGCGACGACCAGCAGGCCGATCAGAACCGCAACCTGCCACAGCACCTCCGGTTCGCCGAAGTCGCGAAACAGGCGTTCGGAAAGATGCGTCAGGATGCGGTTCGGCATCAGCTTTCGGAAGGCGCTTTGTCTTCCGCCGCAGAAGCCTTCGGCGATTTTGCGTCGGGCACGCGTTCCAGCACGGCGGCGAAGAAGCCGTCGGTGCCGTGCTTGTGCGGCCACAAAGACAAGAACTCGCCCGTGTCGAGGTCGATGCGCTGTTCCGTCAGCACATCGCGCGCGGGCACGACACGGAAGTTCGGATGCGCTTCCAGAAACTGCTTCACCACGCCTTCGTTTTCGGCTTCGAGCATGCTGCACGTCGCGTAGACGAGACGTCCGCCGGGTTTGACGAGGCGCGCCGCGCTCGTGAGAATCGAGAGCTGCTTGGGCGTGAGTTCCGCAACCGTCGCGGGCGATTGCCGCCACTTCAGGTCGGGATTTCGACGCAACGTGCCCAAGCCGGAGCAGGGAGCATCGACGAGAACGCGGTCGATCTTGCCCGCGAGGCGCTTGATCTTCGCGTCGTGTTCGCTGTCGATCAGCACCGGATTCACGTTCGACAACCCGCTGCGCGCAAGACGCGGCTTGAGTTTGGCGAGACGCCGGTCGGAGACGTCGAACGCGTAGAGACGGCCGGTCGAGCGCATCATTGCGCCGAGCGCCAGCGTCTTGCCGCCCGCGCCCGCGCAGAAGTCGACGATCATCTCGCCACGGCGCGGCGCCATCAGCGAGCACAGCAACTGGCTGCCCTCGTCCTGCACTTCGATCCAGCCTTCCTGGAACGGCGCGAGGCGCGTAAGCGCGGGCTTGCCGTCCACGCGGACGCCGAACGGCGCGAACGGCATTTCGCCCGCGTCGATGCCGGCTTCGCTCAGCGCTTTCAAAACGACATCGCGGCTCGCCTTGATCGGGTTCGTGCGCAGATCGAGCGGCGCCGGATAGTTCAGCGCGGCCGCGAGTTTGGCGAGTTCCTCGGCGTCGAAACGCTTGGCCATGGCCTCGTAGATCCACTGCGGCAAGTTCGTGCGTATGCGCACCGGCAAGCTCGCGGGATCGATCTTCGATACCTGCGCGAGCCATTGGTATTCGTCGGCCGAGACGTGCGGCTTGAGCGCGGTGAGACCGGCAGTCTGCATCAGTCCGAGCAGCGCGAGACGCCGCGCCTGGTTGCCGCTGCCGCTTTCGGCCAGATGCGAAAACTCCATTTTCCGGCGCAGCACGGCGAACACCGCCTCCGCGATCACGCCGCGCTCGCTGTGACCGAGCTTCGGATGCGCGCGGAAAAAACGGCTGGTCGCGGCATCGGCGGGACCTGAAAAGCGGAGTACGTCCGCCAACAGCGTTTCGGTTTGACCAATCAAAAATCCATGCAGCCTCATGCGCCCTCCCCGGCAATGTCGGCAAAGAGCCACTGTGGCTCAGAGGAACGAAGCGCGACGCGCTTTCCCTCGATGGCAAGACGCCCTTCCACGAACCAGCGCACCGCGCGTGGGTAAATCTCATGTTCGACGGCCAGCACGCGCTCGGCGAGCGTGGCGGCGTCGTCGCCGGGCAAGACCGGCACCGCGGCTTGCGCGACGATCGGACCATGATCCAGCTCGGGCGTCACGAAATGCACGCTTGCGCCGTGCACGCGCACGCCGGCATCGAGCGCTTGCTGATGCGTGCGCAAGCCCGCGAAACTCGGCAAGAGCGACGGATGCACATTGAGCATGCGCCCCGAATAGCGTTCGACGAAGGCATTTGTCAGAACCCGCATGAAGCCCGCGAGCACCACGCAATCCGGTTCGAAGCGATCGATTTCCCGCGCGAGCGCGCCATCGAACGCTTCACGCGAGTCGAATTCGCGATGATCCACCACCACGCCTTGAATGCCGTTCTCGGCCGCGAAGCCAAGCCCGGCGGCATCCGGCCGGTTTGAAACGACCGCGCGAACGCGAGCCGGCCAGCCTTCGCGCGCGCAAGCACGCACGACGGCCTCCATGTTGCTCCCGCGTCCGGAGATCAGAATGACGATATTTTTCATTCGCGGATTTTATCATTCGGCGACGGCGAAAATCGTGCCAATCCGATTGACGAGCGCGCAGCATCCGGCCGCGCGCGCCCGTCGATGCGTGCGAGCGTTTATAATCTAACGCTTTGCGGCGCAAGCCCTGCCCACCCACCAACGTCTATCGTGAGAGTCTTTCGCGGCCTCCCCAATGCCGAAAGCCGGTCGCCTTGTGCGCTGACCATCGGCAACTTCGACGGTGTCCATCGCGGTCATCAGGCGTTGCTCGCGCGCGTGCGCGCCGCCGCGGACGCGCGCGGGCTGCCGGTCTGCGTCATGACCTTCGAGCCTCACCCGCGCGAATTCTTCAATCCGGCGGGCGCGCCGCCGCGTATCGCTATGTTGCGCGACAAGCTCGAAGCGCTGCGCACGAATGGCGTGGATCGCGTGGTGGTCGAGCATTTCAATCACACGTTCGCGAGCCAGCCGCCCGACAAGTTCGTCGAAGACATCATCGTGAACGGGCTGCACGCGCGCTGGGTCATGATCGGCGACGACTTCCGCTACGGCGCCAAACGCGCGGGCGACTTCGAATCGCTCAAGGCAGCCGGGGAAAAACACGGCTTCGAAGTCGAGCAGATGGCAACCGTCGCGCATCCGAACGGCGCGCGCATTTCGTCGTCGTCGGTGCGCTCGTCGCTCGTCTCGGGCGACCTCGACGCCGCGCAACTCGCGCTTGGCCGTCCGTACGTCATCAGCGGCCACGTCGTGCATGGCGCGAAGCTTGGCCGCGATCTCGGCTTTCCCACGCTCAACGTGCCGATTGCGCACAAGCGGCCCGCGCTCGCCGGCATCTTCGTCGTGCGCGTGCATGGGCTTGCCGATGAACCCTTGCCCGCCGTCGCGAGTCTCGGCCTGCGCCCGACCGTCGACGACTCCGGCCGCGTGCTGCTCGAAGTCTTCGTGCTCGACTGGCATGGCGACGCCTACGGCAAGCTCGTGCGCGTCGAATTCCTGAAGAAGCTGCGCGACGAAGAAAAGTACGTCGACCTGGAAACGCTTTCCGTTGCCATCGCGAAGGACGTCGCCAGCGCGCGCGCCTACTTCGGCCTGCCGCCGGCAAGCGCGGCGGGCAGCGGCGCGACGGGCTTCGCCATTTCGGCCACCGACCGAATTAGGTGAGCGGGCGGCGCCCTTGCGCCGCCCGCTGCCCCGTCATCGAATCACTGCGCGCGTCGGCGACGCCGTCTCACCGAATTCACCGAGTCACACATGAGCGACAAGAAACAAAAAGCTGCTGCGAAATATCCCGTCAACCTGCTCGACACCCCGTTCCCCATGCGCGGCGATTTGCCCAAGCGCGAACCTGCGTGGGTGAAGGAATGGCAGGACGAAAAAATCTACGAGAAGATTCGCGCCGCCAGCAAGGGCCGCAAGAAGTTCATCCTGCACGACGGCCCGCCGTATGCGAACGGCGACATCCATCTGGGTCACGCGGTCAACAAGATTCTGAAGGACATGATCGTCAAGGCGCGCAATCTCGCGGGCTTCGACGCGGTCTACGTGCCGGGCTGGGATTGCCACGGCATGCCGATCGAAATCCAGATCGAAAAGCAGTTCGGCAAGTCGCTGCCGGCCACGGAAGTCATGCAGAAGGCGCGCGCTTATGCGAGCGAGCAGATCGAGAAACAGAAGGTCGGTTTCCGGCGTCTTGGCGTGCTCGGCGATTGGGACAATCCGTACAAGACCATGAACTTCGCGAACGAAGCCGGTGAAATCCGCGCGCTCGGCAAGATCATGGAAAAGGGCTACGTGTTCCGGGGCCTCAAGCCCGTGAACTGGTGTTTCGACTGCGGCTCGGCGCTAGCCGAAGCGGAAGTCGAATACAAGGACAAGACCGATCCGACCATCGACGTGCTGTTCGCGTTCGCCGAACCCGAAAAGACCGCGCAGGCGTTTGGTTTGCCCGCGTTGCCGAAGGCTGAAGGCGGCATCGTCATCTGGACGACCACGCCCTGGACCATTCCCGCCAATCAGGCGCTGAACGTGCATCCGGAGATCGTCTACGCACTCGTCGATACCCCGCGCGGCCTCCTCATCCTCGCGCAAGAGCGCGTCGAGGCATGCCTGCAGAACTACGGCTTGCCGGGCGAAGTCATCGCCACGACGACCGGTGCGAAGCTCGCGAACCTGCGGTTTCATCATCCGCTCGCGGCGGCGCATCCGGGCTACAAGCGCACGGCGCCCGTGTATCTCGGTGAGTACGTGACGACAGAAAGCGGCACGGGCGTCGTGCACTCGTCGCCAGCGTACGGCGTGGAAGACTTCGTGTCGTGCAAGGCGCACGGCATGTCGGACTCCGACATCGTCAGCCCCGTCATGGGCGACGGCCGCTATATCGAATCGCTGCCGCTTTTCGGCGGACTGTCGATCTGGGACGCGAATCCGCGGATCATCGAGGCGCTCGAAGGCGCGGGCTCGCTGCTCAAGACCGAGAAGTACACGCACAGCTACATGCATTGCTGGCGCCACAAGACGCCGATCATCTATCGCGCGACCTCGCAATGGTTCGCAGGCATGGACGTGACGCCGAAGGACGGCGGCAAGACGCTGCGCGAGACCGCGCTGGAAGGCGTCGAGAACACGGCGTTCTATCCGTCGTGGGGCAAGCAGCGCCTTTACAGCATGATCGCGAATCGCCCGGACTGGACGCTTTCGCGTCAGCGTCAGTGGGGCGTGCCCATGGCGTTTTTCGTGCACAAGGAAACGGGCGAACTGCATCCGCGCACGCTCGAATTGCTCGAGGAAGTGGCGAAGCGCGTCGAGCAAGGCGGGATAGAAACATGGCAGGCGCTGGACCCGCGCGAGCTGATCGGCGACGACGCCAACATGTACGAAAAGAACCGCGACACGCTCGACGTCTGGTTCGACTCCGGCACGACGCATTGGCACGTACTGCGCGGCTCGCACAAAGACTCGCTGCAATTTCCGGCGGACCTGTATCTCGAAGGTTCGGACCAGCATCGCGGCTGGTTCCATTCGTCGCTGTTGACGGCATCCATGCTCGACGGCCGCCCGCCCTACGACGCGCTTCTCACGCACGGCTTCACGGTCGATGGCGAAGGCCGCAAGATGTCGAAGTCGCTCGGCAACGGCGTCGATCCGCACGAGGTGGCGAACCGTCTGGGCGCGGAAATCATTCGCTTGTGGATCGCATCGACGGACTATTCCGGCGAGCTCGCGATCTCCGAGGAAATCCTGAAGCGCGTGACGGAGACGTACCGGCGTATCCGCAACACGCTGCGCTTCTTGCTCGCGAATCTGTCCGACTTCGACTTCGAGAAGAACGCGTTGCCGGTCGAAGACTGGCTCGAAATCGATCGTTACGCGATCGCGCTGTCGCGCAATCTGCAGGACGACGCGCTCGCGCATTACGAGAAATACGAGTTCCACCCGGTCGTCGCCAAGATCGCCACGTTCTGCTCGGAAGACCTGGGCGGCTTCTATCTCGACGTGCTGAAGGATCGTCTTTACACGACGAAGCCCGATTCACGCGAGCGCCGCAGCGCGCAGACGGCGCTTTATCACATCGCGCATGGCTTGCTGCGGCTCATCGCGCCGTATTTGTCGTTCACGGCGGAAGAGGCGTACAAGGTGCTCAAGCCCGGTCAGGAAACCATCTTCACCGAGGTCTATCACGCGTATCCGGAAGTGGCGAACGCGGGCGAATTGCTCGATACGTGGACGCTCATCCGCAACGCGCGCGGCGACGTGACGAAGGCGCTGGAAGAAGCGCGGACGGCCAATCTGATCGGCTCGTCGCTGCAAGCCGAGGTGCTCGTGCGCGCAAGCGGCGCGCGTTATGACGCGCTCGCCAGTCTCGGCGATGCGTTGCGCTTCGTGCTGATCACGTCATCGGCGGCGCTCGAGCGCGTGGCGAGCGAAGCGGAAGAAGGCGTGGACGTGAGCGCATCGAGCTATCTCAAGTGCGAGCGCTGCTGGCACTACTGTGCGGATGTCGGCTCGCACGCGGATCATCCGGGACTGTGCGGCCGCTGCTTCTCCAACCTTTTCGGCGCTGGCGAAACGCGGGGCGCGGCATAATGGTTCGAACGATGTCGAAACAAACTTCCGGTAGTGGCTCGCTTGCGCCGTGGCTCGGCGTCGCGCTGATCGTCATTCTGTTCGATCAGTTGACCAAGATCGCGGTGCAGAAGATTTTCGCTTACGGCGAACCGCACGCGCTCACGCCCTTCTTCAACCTGTTCCTCGTCTATAACCGCGGCGCCGCGTTCAGCTTTCTCGCGGCGGCGGGCGGCTGGCAGCGCTGGGCGTTCACGGCGCTGGGCGTGGTGGCTGCTGTCGTGATTGGCTATCTGCTCAAGAAGCACGCCGCGCAACGGCTCTTCTGCACGGCGCTCGCGCTCATCATGGGCGGCGCGATCGGCAACGTGATCGATCGTATCGCTTATGGTCACGTGATCGACTTTCTGGACTTTCACGTGCGCGCGTGGCACTGGCCCGCGTTCAACCTTGCCGACAGCGCGATTACGGTCGGCGCGGTCCTGCTCGTGTTCGACGAACTGCGGCGCGTGCGCGGTTCGCGCTGATGTTTCCGGCGCGGCTTTACAGAGAGCCGTGCGTCTCGCATCGATGGAGGCAAGTTGACTAGCGAACTCACGGGTAAGCATTTGGTGCTTGGCCTCACCGGCGGTATCGCCTGCTACAAGATCGCGGAACTCACGCGCCTCTTGATCAAGGCGGGCGCGACCGTGCAAATCGTGATGACGGAAGCGGCCACGCAGTTCATCACGCCAGTCACCATGCAGGCGTTGTCGGGCCGTCCCGTCTACACCTCGCAATGGGACGCGCGCATGCCGAACAACATGCCCCATATCGATCTTTCGCGCGAGGCGGATGCCATCGTCATCGCGCCCGCATCCACCGACTTTCTCGCGAAACTCGCGCACGGCATGTGCGACGACCTGCTCTCGACCTTGTGCATTGCACGCGATTGTCCGCTGCTCGTCGTGCCCGCCATGAACAAGCAGATGTGGCAAAACCCGGCCACGCAGCGCAACGTCGCGCACATTCGCGGGGATGGCATCGAGGTGCTAGGACCGGATTCGGGCTCGCAAGCGTGCGGCGAGGTCGGCGACGGACGCATGCTCGAACCCGAAGCCACGTTCGAAGCCATCTGCGCCTTCTTCCAGCCGAAGATTCTGCGCGGCCAGCGCGTCCTCATCACGGCCGGCCCGACTTTCGAGCCGCTCGATCCCGTGCGCGGCGTCACGAACCGTTCATCAGGAAAGATGGGCTTCGCGCTCGCGCGTGCGGCGGCGCAAGCCGGCGCGGACGTGCATCTGGTGGCGGGGCCCGTTTCGCTGCCAACGCCCTGGGGCGTGTTTCGGCAAGACGTGCAGACGGCCATGCAGATGCATGACGCCGTCATGCAGGCCACGCCCGATGCGGACATTTTCATCGCGGTGGCGGCGGTCGCGGACTGGCGTGTGGATCATGTCAGCGAGCACAAGATCAAGAAGGTCGCGGGTCAGCCGTTGCCATCATTCGAGTTCGTCGAGAATCCGGACATTCTTGCGTTGGTGGCCAAGCAGCCGAACCCGCCCTATTGCGTCGGCTTCGCGGCGGAAAGCGGCGATCTTGACGTTCACGGCGAAGAGAAGCGCAAGCGCAAAAACGTGCCGCTTCTGATCGGCAATCTCGGTCCGCTCACGTTCGGCCGCGACGACAACGAAGTCGTGCTCTTCGAAGCATCCGGCGCGACACCCTTGCCGCGCGCCGACAAAGCGACGCTTGCTCGTACGCTGATCGGCGAAATAGCGAAACGCGCGCCACGCGGCGGCGGCTCGATCCTCTCCTAACCCCATGACAAAGCTCTCGGTTTTAGACCAGACGCCTGTGATCCACGGTCACTCGACCGCGGATGCCATCGCGGCCACGCTCGATCTCGCTCAACTCGCGGACGACCTCGGCTACACGCGCTACTGGTGCGCGGAGCATCACGGTTTGTACGGTGTGTCGAACCCGTGTCCGGAAGTGATGCTCGCGCGTATCGGAAGTCTCACGAAGCGTATCCGCATTGGCTCGGGCGGTGTCATGCTGCCCTACTACAGTTCGTTCAAGGTGGCCGAACAGTTCCTGATGCTCGAAGCGCTGTTTCCGAATCGCGTGGACTTGGGTGTCGGGCGCGCGCCGGGCGGCGACATGCGCACGGCGCAGGCGGTGGCCGCGGGTTCATACAATCGCGGCGACATTTTCCCGCAACAAGTGGCCGAACTCGTCGCGCTTTTCAAAGGCGAACTGCCCGATGATTCACTCGCGAAAGGCGTGCTGCTTCAGCCGCAGATCGAAACGCGTCCGCAACTGTGGATGCTCGGCTCCAGTGATTTCGGCGGCTTGCTCGCCGCGCAACTCGGCATTCGCTTTGCGTTTGCGCACTTCATCAACGCGCAGTATGGGCATCGCGTGGCGGAGGCTTATCGCGAGCGTTTCACGGCCGGCCACGAGGAGAAGCCTTATCTCGCCGCAGCCGTTTTCGTGATTTGCGCCGGTACCGACAAGGAAGCCGATGCGCTCGAACGCGCGGTGGATCTGCGGCGCGTGCAAATGGCTTATGGTTTGAATCAGCCTATTCCGTCGATTGCGCAGGGCATCTCGCAGGTCTACGGCGAACGCGAGCTCGCAGTGATCGCGCATGAGAAAGCGCGCAGTATCATCGGCACGCCAGAGCGCGTGACGGAAAAGCTGCATGCGCTGCAAGAGCAATTCGACGCCGATGAACTCATCGTCCTTACAGTCGCCGGCAGCTATGCTGCGCGCACGCGGTCCTATCAACTTCTCGCCGAGGCATTCGAACTCGGCCGCCACGCTCAAAAGAACGTATGAAACTCGACGTCAAGATTCTCGATGCGCGCATGCGCGATTTCCTGCCCGCGTATGCCACGCCTGGCAGCGCGGGCCTCGACCTGCGCGCGTGTCTGGACGAGCCGATGGTCATCGAGCCGCATCAAACCGTGCTCGTGCCCACTGGCCTCGCCATTCATCTCGCGGACCCCGGTTATGCGGCGCTAATTCTGCCGCGATCAGGACTCGGTCATAAGCATGGCATCGTGCTTGGCAATCTGGTCGGTCTGATCGATTCGGATTATCAAGGGCAACTGATGGTATCGACATGGAATCGCGGGGACACTGCATTTACGTTGAATCCGATGGAGCGTCTTGCGCAATTGGTGATCGTGCCGGTGGTGCAGGCACAGTTCAATATCGTCGACGATTTCGATGCCAGCGCGCGTGGCACGGGTGGTTTCGGTAGCACGGGCAAGCACTAAGCCGCATAGGTCGGGCTGCAACGGCCCGATCAGTCGTTTTCTATTCGAGCGCCATCACCGGCGCGCCCCGATACGGTGCGCAAATCTCGGATTTCTCCCATTCTGGCATTTATTTCCGCTACCTATAAATCGGGTGTCGAACTGATTTAAAGGTGTTCGGCACCACGCCTCGATAAGCTGGCAGCGGCTATCGAGATTCTCAATATCTTGATTGTTCTAGGAGCCGACAAACAAGACACATTGCAATTAGTTCGTTGTACATACTTAAATAAAGTAAGTTCACAAAGGCTCGTTATTATTTCGTATATCGAATTGATAATGATTCCAGCCGAAATAACGAATGGAGCAAGAACATGCAGATCAAATATGATGCAGTCGTCGGTGCGGGCGCCAATGAATGGTACGGCACGATCATCGTCTCCAACCTGCGCTATGAAGACGACAGCGCGGTCACGGTCGACAACTATCTTGCGTTCAACTTTCACTCCCCAGCCAATATCGACGCTACGGCAATTACGCCAGCGTATTCCGTGTACGTGATCGGAGACATTACCGCCGACGTTTCGCAGCTGGGCGACGGCACTTTCGACGCCACCGTGACGATCGACTACACCACGTCCTACACGATGCAGCCGGCGGATCAGATCACCATCGGCATCAATGGGAATCTGGTAGCCAGCCCCGACACGTGGCTCAATTCGTTCACCTTCGCGGCGGACCAGTCGCCCGATATCGAAGGAACCCTGTCAATCACGTGTCCGGCCGCGCCCGATCCCGCTCTGTCCGGTGTGCTTCCCACACTCACGCTGACTCAGGGGGACGCGGCCGTCACCGTCGTCCTTTGCTATGACCAGACGTGTACGTCCGAACTGGAACAAGGCACGTATAGCGTGATAGCCAACCCTGTTGTCACGGGCGATGAGACGGTCCTCGCTCCGTTGCTCGTGGACCAGTCGACCGTCAAGATCGTGGCGGGTCAAACCTCGTCGCTTAAAGCGAGCTTTGGTCCGGTCGAATATTACTGTTCGCTCGATCTCTCGTTTGGCGCGCTTACCGGCCTTTCGACCGAAACGCTTCATGTGACGGTGAACGACATCGAGACCGGCGCGACGCTCGCATTATTCGACACCCGGACGAACAGCGTCGTTTCGCTACGCAAGCTGCCACCCTCGGGCAGCGCACGAGTCTCGATTCAAAACGTCGCGCTCAATAATGTCGAATACTCGTTCTCGGTGCCGCTCGTCACGCTGACGAACGCACTGCAAACGTTGACGATCAGTGATTCGATGATCACCACCTCGAACGTCCCCACCACGGGCTATGTCGAGCTGCCGATCAATATCACGGCTCAGGATGCGGTCGATCATGCGATCGAATTGCGTCTGACGGGCGGTTCCATGACCTATGTGCAGAACGTATCCGCCAAGTCGCAACAGACGGCATTTGCCGTTCCGATACAGCCAGGCAGCTATAGCACGACGGCGGGCGATTTCCTTCTCGCGGGCGTGGTCTATGTCGTCGAGGCACCGTCCTCGCTCAACGTGACGAACGACGAGAGCGCGCATCTCGATGTGAACATTACGACCTCCGCCAATCTCACCGTGCCCGGCTTTCCGAACTATCTGTCGTTCGGCGGCTGTACCGATCTCGTGCCGAGCAATGAAGCGGATTTCGTCGCCGCGCGCGCAACTTCGATCTTCTGTTATGCCGGAACGGACGGCGCTGGCGACGCCAGCACGTATCTGACGGACGACCCTCAGACCCGCGCGACGATCTCGCTCGCCCGTTCAGTCGAGGACGACCTGGGCAATGTGCAGCCGGTGCTGCCCGTAATGGTGTCCTACACCTGCAACCTGTCGCTCGGCGACACGCCGGACCAGTTGGCGAACGCGGACGCTCACGCACACAGCTTCGCGAACTACATTCTGGCGCTCAATATCGCGAACGAGGCAATCGACAGCGCGCATCCGGTGCCTGCGGGATTCATCGTGAATCCTGACTTCCTCGGCTCATGCGAGCAGGGTAAATATGCTCCAACTTACGCGATGCCGGTACGCGCGCCGCTGCAGACCGCGCTCGATCACTGGCAGGTCACGGCCACGATTCCCGCTAACGTCACGGAGGACATCAAAGGCTACGTGCTGGCCGTGAACTGGCTGACGCGCACCATCGCGCCCAAGGTGACTTTCGGCTGGCAGATCAACCTTTGGGGTGTGGGCTACTCGGAGTGGATCTACGAGGCCGACGTCGATCCCGCGCAAATGGCGCAGCAGACGGCGAGCTATGTCCAGAGCCTTGGCGTCTACGACGAGCCGTACAAGCCCGACTTTCTGGCTATCGACCGGTACGAAGCCGACGACTTTACTCAGCGCGCCTACGAGAATGGCTACTGCTACGGCCCACGCGAATGGGATCGCTTTTTCGACTTTTGCAAGGCCGTCAGTCGTGCGCTCAAGTTGCCCGTGATGCCGTGGCAAATTCCAGCCAGCCACATACCGACCGTTGACGACCCGGTCGCGGACCCGTTCGATTCGCAGCACTGGGGCACGGGCGGAAGCTGCATTCTCGGCGATCCGGCAATCGGCTCGGATGCGAGCCACGTCAATGCAACCGTGCTTGCGCTGCCTTTCCCCGATGCGTTCACGCAATACATGGGCAACACGGTCGCGGACATGTTCACGCGCTCCGAGCCGTTCGATATCACCAACCCCCTCTACGGCGACTTTCCACTGCGTGGCATTTTCACCTTGTTGCTCGGCGGCGGCGCGACAACTGGCATTGTCACGACCATAGGCAACCCGGAACCGTGGACCAGACAGAAGCTGAATATCTATATGGATAACCCGATCTCGCTCGATCACTAGGAATCTGGGCGAGACGCGTAAAAAAACGGCGCGGATTCAATCCGCGCCGTTTTTGTCTTCAACCGCAAAAAACTCAATCTACCTCGATCGCTTCCGGATTCGGATTACGCGGCGGAGCCGTGTTTTCGTCGAAGGTCAGTTGCACCTTGTCTTCCGCATCGACGTCCACCGTCACGCGACCACCGTTCAGAAGCTTGCCGAACAACAACTCATCGGCGAGTGCGCGGCGGATGGTGTCCTGAATCAGACGCTGCATCGGTCGCGCGCCCATCAGCGGATCGAAACCGTGCTTCGCCAAATGCTTGCGCAATGCGTCGGTAAAGACCGCGTCGACCTTCTTCTCGTGCAGTTGATCTTCCAGTTGCATGAGGAACTTGTCGACCACGCGCAGGATTATTTCCTCGTCCAGCGAACGGAAGCTGATGATCTGATCAAGCCGGTTGCGGAACTCAGGCGTAAACATCCGCTTGATGTCGGCCATTTCGTCGCCCGACTCGCGCTTCGCGGTGAAACCGATCACCGCCTTGCCCATGGCCTCGGCGCCCGCGTTCGTCGTCATGATGATGATGACGTTGCGGAAGTCCGCCTTGCGGCCATTGTTGTCGGTCAAGGTGCCGTGGTCCATCACCTGCAGCAGCACGTTGTAGATGTCCGGATGCGCCTTCTCGATTTCGTCCAGCAGCAGCACGCAATGCGGCTTCTTCGTGACGGCCTCGGTCAGCAAACCGCCCTGGTCGAAGCCGACATAGCCCGGCGGCGCGCCGATCAACCGGCTCACCGCGTGACGCTCCATGTATTCCGACATGTCGAAGCGCAGCAACTCGATACCCAGCGTGAACGCCAGTTGTTTCGCGACTTCGGTCTTGCCGACACCGGTCGGGCCGGAAAACAGGAACGCGCCGATCGGCTTGTCCATCTTGCCGAGACCCGCACGTGCCATCTTGATCGACGCCGACAGCGCATCGATAGCCGGGTCCTGACCGAACACGACCGCCTTCAGGTCGCGATCGAGCGTCTGCAGCTTGCTGCGATCGTCCTGCGACACGCTTTGCGGCGGGACGCGCGCGATCTTCGAGATGATCTCTTCGATCTCGCTCTTTCCAATAGTCTTCTTCTGCTTCGACTTCGGCAAAATGCGCTGGGCCGCGCCCGCTTCGTCGATCACGTCGATCGCCTTGTCCGGCAGATGACGATCCGTAATGAAGCGCGCCGACAGTTCAGCAGCCGCCGACAGCGCGCCCGACGAATATTTCACGCCGTGGTGCTCTTCGAAACGCGACTTCAAACCGCGCAGAATCGCAACTGTCTGCTCGACCGAAGGCTCGGTGACATCGACCTTCTGGAAACGCCGCGAAAGCGCCGCGTCCTTCTCGAAGATGCCGCGATATTCGGTGAACGTGGTCGCGCCAATGCACTTCAACTGTCCCGACGACAACGCCGGCTTCAGCAGGTTCGACGCGTCGAGCGTACCGCCCGAAGCCGCGCCAGCGCCGATCAGCGTATGAATTTCGTCGATGAACAGAATGGCGTGCGGACGCTCTTTCAGTTCCTTCAATACCGTCTTGAGACGCTGCTCGAAATCGCCGCGATACTTCGTGCCCGCCAGCAACGCGCCCATATCGAGCGAGTAGACCTGAGCGTCGGCCAGAATGTCCGGCACTTCGCCGCGCGTAATGCGCCAGGCGAGGCCTTCCGCAATCGCGGTCTTACCCACGCCAGCTTCGCCGACCAGCAGCGGATTGTTCTTGCGGCGACGGCACAGCACCTGCACCACGCGCTCGACTTCGGACTCGCGGCCGATCAGCGGATCGATCTTGCCGTCCTTCGCGCTTTGGTTGAGGTTTTGCGTGAATTGTGCGAGCGGCGTTTCTTTCTGCGCCGCGGCGTCTTCCGACTCCGGATTCGCCTCGCTGCTCGCCTTGGCTGCATCGCCGCTACTGCTCTTGGCAATACCATGCGAAATGAAATTCACGACATCGAGACGCGTCACGCCCTGCTGTTGCAGGTAGTAGACCGCATGCGAATCCTTCTCGCCGAAGATCGCGACGAGCACATTCGCGCCGGTCACTTCCTTCTTGCCGTTCGAGGTCGATTGCACATGCATGATCGCGCGTTGAATCACGCGCTGGAAACCAAGCGTCGGCTGAGTATCGACGTCGTCCGTGCCGGGCACGGTCGGCGTGTTGTCATGAATGAAATTGCGCAGGTTCTGACGCAAATCTTCAATGTTGGCTGCGCAGGCACGCAACACCTCAGCCGCGGTCGGATTGTCCAAAAGGGCGAGCAAGAGATGCTCGACCGTAATGAACTCATGCCGCGCCTGACGTGCTTCCATAAACGCCATGTGCAGACTGACTTCCAGTTCCTGGGCAATCATGCTTCCTCCATCACGCACTGCAGCGGATGACCCGCCTGCCGTGCATGGCTAACGACTTGCTCAACTTTGGTCGACGCAATGTCTCGCGTGTAGACCCCACAAACTCCCCTGCCTTCGCGATGAACCTTCAGCATGATCTGCGTCGCAGTCTCACGATCCTTATTGAAGTATTCCTGCACGATCATCACGACGAATTCCATCGGCGTGAAGTCGTCGTTCAGCAGCACTACCTTGTACATCGCCGGCTGCTTGAGCTTCTGCTCCTGCCGCTCAAGTACCGTTCCGTCCTGCTTGTTGGGATTTGTCGCCATACACCCATTCTAAACAACACCGATTTCATCGCAATCGTCGCACCAGCGCCGGTCACCCGGTCGATATTACTGCTGGCTGCAACGCTCGCAGATGGAACGTCCATTCAATCCTGCCGCTGCTTATCACGTCAGCGCGGCCCGCTTGCACCTCGTTGAAACCAGTATCGCACAGCTTCAAAAAAAACAAACTGCACGCCGGGTGCCGGGGGCCGCCGGGTTACCACACAAGTGAGACGATTATGCGACTTTTCAAGATGGCTTGCTTGGGCGGCTGCGCACACGCAATGCAGGAATTACCCTACGAATGCGACATACACAACGAGCTTAACGGCCATCTCAAAATTTCCTTGACACCCGATTTAAGAGATTCAACAATCAAACTGGCACTTTTTTCCGGGGGCCTCCGGAAATAGAAAAAGAGCCGAGGTGAGCTAGTGAGGAGGACGCGGTTCACAAAGTGGGGTGGCCGACGAGCTTTTCGAGCGTGCTCTGGTTGCGACGAGAGTTAGAGGGGATGTACGAATGTCTACTGGTACGGTCAAATGGTTTAACGACGCGAAAGGTTACGGATTCATCACGCCCGATGAAGGCGGCGAGGATCTGTTTGCACATTTCTCGGCGATTCAAATGAACGGTTTCAAGACGCTCAAGGAAGGCCAGAAGGTCTCCTTCGAGATCGTCCAGGGACCGAAGGGCAAGCAGGCTTCCAACATCCAGGACACTGTCTGAGACGCGGACTGACCGTAAGAAGCGCAAAGCCTTTGAAACCCGGCCCAGGCCGGGTTTTTTTATTGCCTGTTTCTACGCGTTTTACCAAAGACAAAACCCCAAAGACTTTAAGCCCTTGGGGTTTTAATGCAAATACCGGTGATTCGTTGCGGCCGCGCAGTCACATATTCTCGATCATTACTTCGCCGAAACCCGAACATGAAACTTGCGTCGCGCCTTCCATGAGACGCGCGAAGTCGTAAGTAACGCGTTTGGACAGAATGGATTGTTCCATTGAAACGATGATTCGATCCGCCGCCTCGGTCCAGCCGAGATGACGCAGCATCATCTCGGCGGACAAAATTTCCGATCCCGGATTCACATAATCCTTGCCGGCGTACTTCGGCGCGGTGCCGTGAGTGGCTTCGAACATTGCAACCGAGTCCGACATATTGGCGCCCGGCGCAATGCCGATCCCGCCGACCTGCGCCGCGAGCGCATCGGAAATGTAATCGCCGTTCAAGTTCAGGGTGGCGATCACGTCGTATTCGGCGGGGCGCAAAAGAATCTGCTGAAGGAACGCATCCGCGATCACGTCCTTGACGACGATATCGCCACCCGTCTTCGGATTTTTCACCTTCATCCAAGGGCCGCCGTCGATCAGTTCCGCGCCGAACTCCTTCTGCGCGAGCGCGTAGCCGTAATCGCGGAACGCGCCCTCGGTGAACTTCATGATGTTGCCCTTGTGCACGAGTGAAACCGAGCGGCGCTCGTTGTCGATGGCGTATTGGATTGCCTTGCGCACGAGCCGCTCGGTGCCCTCGCGCGACACCGGCTTGATGCCGAGCCCCGACGAGTCCGGAAAGCGGATCTTCTTCACGCCCATTTCCTCGCGCAGAAATTGGATGACCTTCTTCGCTTCCGGCGATTCGGCGGGCCACTCGACGCCCGCATAGATGTCTTCCGAGTTCTCGCGAAAGATCACCATGTCGACCTTTTCCGGCTCGCGCACGGGCGAAGGCACGCCTTTGAAGTAGCGCACCGGCCGCAGACAAACGTAGAGGTCCAGCTGCTGGCGCAGCGCGACGTTGAGCGAGCGAATGCCGCCGCCCACCGGCGTCGTGAGCGGTCCCTTGATGGACACGAGGTATTCCTTCACCACGTCGAGCGTTTCGTCCGGCAGCCAGACATCGGGACCGTAGACGCGCGTCGCCTTCTCGCCCGCGAAGATCTCCATCCATTGAATCTTGCGCTTGCCACCGTAGGCCCGCTCAACCGCCGCATCGACCACTTTGATCATGACCGGCGTGATGTCGACGCCCGTACCGTCACCCTCGATATACGGGATGATCGGCTGATCCGGGACGTTGAGCGAGTAATCCGCGTTGACGGTGATCTTTTCACCGTCCGCCGGAACCTGGATGTGCTGATACGGCATGGTCGACTCCAAAGAAGGCCGGGCTCGAATGGAAGCTGGCGCGATAGTGCGGACGATTCGCGGACCATGAACGTCGACGGCGCCCGCGAGCATGGCCAGAACAGCATTCTAACCACGCGCGAGTACAGCCGGTCGCCGTTCGAGGCCTGACGTCGCGCTTGCGTCGGCTCGCGTCAGGATTGGGGGCGGCTCATTATGCATTAAGATGCCGCTTCGAATTCCGCCGCGCCTTCCTCCGATGCCGCTCATCGCGCTCAATAAACCCTTCGGCACCATCTGCCAGTTTTCCGCGCACGAAACGCGTCCCTCGCTCGGCGACTGGGTAAAGACGCCGGGCGTGTACCCGGCGGGCCGGCTCGACGCCGACAGCGAAGGCCTGCTTTTACTCACCGACGATGGCGCGTTGCAGGCGCGTATTGCCGAGCCGCGTCACAAGCTCGTCAAGCGTTATTGGGCGCAAGTGGAAGGCGCCCCTGACGATGCCGCGCTCGCGCATCTCGCGAAAGGCGTCGATCTGGGCGACTACGTGACGCGTCCGTGCCAATGCGCCTTCGTCGCCCAAGAAGATAGCGACGCGCTCTGGCCGCGCAATCCCCCGATCCGCTATCGCGCGGCAATCCCCACGACGTGGATCGAGCTCGCCATCACCGAGGGCAAGAACCGGCAGGTCAGGCGCATGACCGCAGCCGTGGGCTATCCGACGTTGCGGCTCGTGCGCGTGGCTGTCGGCGCACTCGATATCTTCGCGCTCGGACTCGCGCCGGGCGAATGCATCGAGGTGAATGCGCGTGCGCCGTGGCGACGCGCTTAAAGCTTTATCGACGATAAGCGTCACGTCGTGCGTTTAAATGGCGTGTCGTGTAAGCACGCGTGCAAAGCGCCGAGAAACTTTTTGCCGCGCGTTTGCAAATCTCTTTCAAACGACGTCAACCGAGTCTTCACGCGATGCGTTAAGGACCGCAGATGCCGAACAAAGCTATCCGGCATGAGCGATAAACCAATTGAATATGCTGTGTGCTCCAGGGTATTTGAAAGGTCAAAGCGCTCACAGCTGTATCGAAGACCAAATCATCGATACGACTGTCAACCGAAAGGTGGATGGCTCGTTTACCGACATGACTCCATGACCGGGTCGTTTGGTTAATCAACTCAAGCTAGAGGATTCACAAATGAACAAACTGATCGCTGCTCTCGTCGCTGGCCTGTTCGCAACGGCTGCATTCGCACAAGCATCGGCACCGGAAGCTGCTGCTCCGGCTGCTGCTTCGTCGGCACCGGCAAAGAAGGCTCACAAGTCGCACAAGAGCTCGAAGAAGCATGCGCACAAGAAGGCTGCCGCTTCGGCACCGGAAGCCGCTTCGGCAGCTCAGTAAGTTCGTTGTAAGAGGCGGTATAGCGAAGTTCGATGTTGCAGTACCTGCAAAATCAATAACGAGCAATATCGCCGTCTTTACGGCGTTGAAGGGCAGATGGCCAACACGGCATCTGCCCTTTTGTTTTATCGACTCGCCTCATGGCACGCGCTTCGAGTAACATTCGCGAGTTTGCCGTGAGCCTGCCGGATTCTCGGCGCATCGATTCTTGATAAGGAGCATCGTCGTGATTCCGTTGTTTCATGCCTTGAAGTCTTCATTCGGTCCGAATCATTCAAATTGGCGTTCGCGCATTGCGAGCCGCGCGCTTGCCGCCGTGCAAGCATTAACTATTGCGTTGTTGTTGCCGTTTGCGGCAATGCCGCTTGCACAAGCGCAGACCATGCCGCCCGGTGCCAAGCAGCCTTCCGATTTCCCCCGCGCAAGACTCACCGCCGGCATGTTCGTAATCGATGCCGCTGTCGCCGCCAACGACGCCGATCGCGAGCAAGGCCTCATGTATCGCACGCAGCTTGCATCGAACGAAGGCATGCTCTTCGTGTTTCAGGAAAACGCCGTCCACTGCTTCTGGATGAAGAACACGCTGATCCCGCTGTCGATCGCGTTCATTCGCGCGGATGGCACCGTCACCGACATCGACGAGATGCAAACCGAAACCGAGAACAACCATTGCCCGCGCAACAACGGCGTTTATGCCCTCGAAATGAGCAAGGGCTGGTTCACGGCCAAAGGCATCAAGCCGGGAACGAAGATTTCGGGCTTGCCGGCCGCACAGTAATCGCGGCAATCGCTGGAAAGATAAAGAGGCGCGTCACGTGAACGCGCCTTTTTTTCGTCCATACCGGCCGCATATGGCCGTCTCCGAGCCTTTTCGATTGCCGCAGGAGCGTTCCAGCGAGTTTCCTGCAAAGACCTTGCCAACGCGCTATCCTGAAAAGATTATCGCGATGCCGTTGCGAGCCCGGACGGCAATCGTGTGGCGGCGTGCACGGAATATGCGCATGCCGCCAGGGCTTACTACTCCAAAGGAGGTTCACGTGCCCCGCAAGACTCCCATCGAGCGCTACCGGAATATCGGCATCAGCGCTCACATCGACGCCGGCAAGACCACCACCACCGAGCGCATTCTTTTCTACACCGGCGTGACGCACAAGATCGGCGAGGTGCACGACGGCGCGGCCACGATGGACTGGATGGAACAGGAGCAGGAGCGCGGCATCACGATCACGTCGGCTGCAACCACGGCCTTCTGGAAAGGCATGGCGGGCAATTATCCTGAACACCGTATCAATATCATCGATACGCCGGGACACGTCGACTTCACCATCGAAGTCGAACGCTCGATGCGCGTGCTCGATGGCGCGTGCATGGTCTACGACTCGGTCGGCGGCGTGCAGCCGCAGTCGGAAACCGTGTGGCGTCAGGCGAACAAGTACAAGGTGCCGCGCATTGCGTTCGTCAACAAGATGGACCGCGTCGGCGCGGATTTTTTCCGCGTGCAGCGGCAAATCGGCGAGCGTCTGAAGGGCGTGGCCGTGCCGATTCAGATTCCCATCGGCGCGGAAGATCACTTTCAGGGCGTGGTCGATCTCGTGAAGATGAAGGCGATTCTCTGGGACGACGACAGCCAGGGCATCAAGTTCACCTATGCGGAGATTCCCGACAACCTCAAGGAACTCGCGCACGAATGGCACGGCAAGATGGTCGAGGCCGCCGCCGAAGCCAACGAGGAACTGCTCGAAAAGTACCTCGAGAACCACGAAAGCCTGACCGAGGAAGAAATCAAGGCGGCGCTCAGACAACGCACCATCGCCAACGAAATCGTGCCGATGCTTTGCGGCAGCGCGTTCAAGAACAAGGGCGTGCAGGCCATGCTCGACGCGGTGATCGACTATCTGCCGTCGCCGGTGGACGTGCCCGCCATCCTTGGCCATACGGAAGACGACCAGGAAGCGGAACGCCATCCGAGCGATGACGAGCCGTTCGCCGCCCTCGCCTTCAAGATCATGACGGACCCGTTCGTCGGCCAGCTGATCTTCTTCCGCACGTATTCGGGCGTCGTGAATTCCGGCGATACGGTCTACAACCCGGTGAAGGAAAAGAAGGAACGCCTCGGCCGTATCCTGCAGATGCACGCCAACGAGCGCAAGGAAATCAAGGAAGTGCGCGCGGGCGACATCGCAGCGGCGGTCGGTCTCAAGGAAGCGACCACGGGCGACACGCTCTGCGATCCGAACCACGTCATCATCCTCGAACGGATGATCTTCCCGGAACCGGTGATCTCGCAGGCCGTCGAGCCGAAGACGAAGGCCGACCAGGAAAAGATGGGTATCGCGCTGAACCGGCTTGCGCAGGAAGATCCGTCGTTCCGCGTCACGAGCGACGAGGAATCCGGTCAGACCATCATCTCCGGCATGGGCGAACTGCACCTTGAAATTCTCGTCGACCGGATGAAGCGCGAGTTCGGCGTCGAAGCGACGGTCGGCAAACCGCAAGTGGCGTATCGCGAGACGGTGCGCAACAAGGTCACGGACGTGGAAGGCAAGTTCGTCAAGCAGTCGGGCGGGCGCGGCCAATACGGCCACGCGGTCATCACGCTAGAACCGGACCCGGGCAAGGGCTACGAATTCGTCGATGCCATCAAGGGCGGCGTGATTCCGCGCGAATACATCCCGGCGGTCGACAAGGGCATTCAGGAAACGCTCAAGGCAGGCGTGCTGGCGGGCTATCCTGTCGTCGACACCAAAGTAACGCTGACCTTCGGTTCCTATCACGATGTCGATTCGAACGAAAACGCCTTCCGCATGGCAGGCTCCATCGCGTTCAAGGAAGCGATGCGCCGCGCGCGGCCGGTGCTGCTCGAACCGACCATGGCCGTCGAAGTGGAAACGCCCGAGGAGTTCATGGGCAACGTGATGGGCGATCTGTCGAGCCGTCGGGGCATCGTGCAGGGCATGGACGATATCGCGGGCGGCGGCGGCAAGATCGTGCGCGCCGAGGTGCCGCTGGCCGAGATGTTCGGCTACTCCACTTCGCTGCGTTCGCTCACGCAAGGCCGCGCGACCTACACGATGGAGTTCAAGCACTACACCGAGACGCCGTCCAACGTGTCCGAAGCGATCATCAATTCCAAAGGAAAATGATCGCCGCTTAAGACGTGTAATATCGGAAGTCCGTTGCTCGCGCGTTGTTGGTGGCGGCAACGGACTTTTTTTATCCGCAGACCAAAACGACAAACCCGACGCGATCACCACGACCATCACGACCACTATGAGCGACGCACATCACACCGATTGGCGCGAGCACGGCGTCAAGGTCATCAAGGGCGACCAGCTCGACACCAACACCGCGCAGACGCCGGGCATGAACCGCGCGGCCGCGATCAATGCGGCGCGCGTCGGTGCGCAGAAAATCTGGGCGGGCACGGTCACGATCCACCCGAATGCCAAGACCGGCGCGCATCATCATGGCGCGCTCGAAAGCGTGATCTACGTCGTGCGCGGACAGGCGCGCATGCGCTGGGGCGAACACCTCGAATTCACCGCCGAAGCCGGTCCGGGCGACTTCATCTTCGTGCCGCCTTACGTGCCGCATCAGGAAATCAACGCGAGCACCGACGATCCGCTCGAATGCGTGCTCGTGCGCAGCGACAACGAAGCCGTCGTCGTGAACCTGAATATCGATGCCGTGGAAGCGCCCGAGGAAGTCTTCTGGGTCGACCCGATCCACAAGCATCCGCACGATCATTGACATACCGGCCGCACGCCTTGGCATGCGGCCCGTTCCTTGCTTCCTCGAAACGACGCGGCAACGCTTTTCGCGTGGCCGAACGCATAACGACAACCCGCATACGGAACGACCACCGATGAAGAAATCCTCGACCGACGCACATCACCTCGACGCAGCGCGCACTCATGCGGGCGACCTGGGTAATCATGCGATCGACGAATTCAAGGCAGGCCGGCTTACGCGCCGCGAGTTATTGCGTCATGCGAGCGTGCTGGGTATCGCGCTTTCGGCTGGCGGCTTGCTTGGACTCGGCGCGACGAACGCTCGCGCTCAGGCCGCGGCCAAGCCGGGCGGCACGATTCGCGTGGCGCATCTGACGCCCGCGGGCGCCGTCGATCCGCTCACCGTCACCGATGCCTCGGGTCTCGCGCTGATCAATCAAACCGGCGAATTCCTGATCGACGACGACAGCGAAAAGCTCGCGCTCAATCCCGCGCTCGCGCTGTCGTGGTCGTCGAATGCGAAGGGCGATGTCTGGACTTTCAAACTGCGCCAGAACGTGAAGTTCCACGACGGCCAGACCATGACCGCCAAGGACGTGGCCGCGACCTTCAACCGCCTGGCCGATCCGAACGCCGGTTCGGCCGCGCTCTCGGTTCTGAAAGGCGTGCTGTCGAAGGATTCCGCGAAGGCCATCGACGATCACACCGTAGAGTTTCATCTGGACGCGCCCAACGGCAATTTCCCCTACTACGTTTCGTCCGACAACTACAACGCCGTCATTCTCCCGGCGAATTTCACGGGTTCGTACGAGAAGACCTTCATGGGCACGGGCGCGTTCAAGCTCGAAAAGTACACGCCGAAAGTGGGCGCGTCGTTCGTGCGCAATCTCGACTACTGGGGCGCGAAAGCGCTGCCGGACCGCGTGAACTTCTCGTTCTATGCGGACCATCAGGCGCAGCTTCTCGCCATGCAAGGCCGCCAGGCCGACGTCATGGGCGACTTCACCGTGCAAGGCGGCGTCTCGATCCTGAGCAACTCGCAGTTCAAGGTGCTGGGCGCGAAGTCGAGCTCGCATCGGCAGATTCACATGCGCTGCGACACCGGCCCGTTCAAGGACAAGCGCGTGCGCCAGGCGCTGGCGCTGGCGATCAATCGCGAAGTCATCGTGAAAGGGTTGTTCAAGGGCCGCGCGACCGTCGGCAACGACAGCCCGTTTGCGCCCGTGTTTCCGTCGAGCGATCTTTCCGTGCCGCAGCGCCATCTCGATGTTGCGAAGGCCAAGCAACTGCTCGGCGAGGCAGGCGTGGCGAACGGCTTCGACATCACGCTCACGACCGAAAAGTACATGGAAATTCCTGACCTCGCGGTCGTCGTGCAGAACGCGGCCAAGGCCGTGGGCATCCGCATCACGCTGAAGGTCGAAAGTCAGGATCTGTATTACGGCTCGGGCACGTTCGGCAAGTCGGACTGGCTGGATTCGCCGCTCGGCATCACGGACTACGGGCATCGCGGCGTGCCGAACGTGTTCCTCAACGCGCCGCTCACGAGCGACGGCACCTGGAACGCGGCGCACTTCAAGAATCCCGCTTACGACAAACTCGTCGCGCAGTTCGTGGCCTCGCTCGACGTGGCATCGCAGAAGAAAGTGTCGGGCGACATTCAGCGTCTGTTGCTCGATGAAACGCCCGTGATCATCCCGTACTTCTACGACCAGCTGATCGTCACGCGCGCCAATGTTTCGGGCGTGCGCTTCAATGCGATTTCGCAGATGTGGTTCGACCGGGCGACGGTGTCGGCGGCTTAAAGGAGGTTCGCGAGGATGAGCACGATCACGCCCTCGACCCGCATCGGGCCGGCGCGCAACGGCGGCGCGAAAGCACGCCGCGTGTTGCGCTTCGTCGGCGTGCGCGTGCTGCTTGCGCTCGTCACGCTCTGGCTCTTGTCGATGATCGTCTTCGCCGGCGGCCAGTTGCTGCCGGGCGATGTCGGCCGCGCCATTCTCGGCCCGCTCGCGGATGCGCGCGCTGTCGCCGCGCTGAATCATCAGCTCGGCGTGGACCGGCCGCTTCTCACGCAATATTCGGCGTGGATCACGCATTTCCTGCGCGGCGACATGGGCGAGTCGTATGCGTTTCGCGCGCCGGTTGCACCGTTTATCGGCGAGGCGCTGTGGAATTCGGCGAAGCTCGGTGCGCTGGCGTTCATCGTCGTGGTGCCGCTCGGCATTGCAGGCGGCGTGTATGCGGCGCTGCACGCGGGGCGCTGGATCGACCGGATCATCAGCATTGGCGGACTCACGTTGACGGTCGTGCCGGAATTCGTCTCGTCCATCGTGCTGATCCTCATCTTCGGCGTGTGGCTGCAATGGCTGCCGATAGAAGCAAGCGCCAGCGCCGATGCCGGCATTCTCACGCAATTGCAGCATCTGATTTTGCCGGTGTTGCCACTCGTCTTCGTGTTCTTCGGCTATATCGCGCGGATGGCGCGCGCGGGCACCGTCGAAGCGCTCGATGCCGACTACACGCGCACCGCGATCCTCAAGGGCTTGCCGCGCCGTATCGTGATCTGGCGGCACGTGCTGCGCAATGCGCTTCTGCCAACCGTGACGGTTGCCGCGACGCAGCTCGGCTACATGATCGGCGGGCTGGTCGTCGTGGAGACGCTCTTCCACTATCAGGGCATCGGCTCGCTGATCTACAACGCGGCGAAGGCCAAGGACTTCCCGATGCTCGAAGCAGGCGTACTCAGCATCGGCGTGATCTACACGGCGGCGAATCTGATCGCGGATGCGCTTTACGTCGTGCTGAATCCGCGTCTGCGCACGGCGGATTCGTCGGGAGACGGGCGATGAGCACGCAAGCCCTCGCCCCCGTCAAACCGAAGCGCTTCGAGGCGCTTTTCGCGCTGTCGCGCTCGGCGACCTTCGTCGTCGGCGTGTCGATCCTGCTCTTCTGGGTGCTGTGCGCCTTGTTCGGTCAGCATGCCGTGCCGATCGATCCCTACGCTTCCGATCCCTTGAACTCGCTCGCGCCGCCTTCCGGCGATCACTGGTTCGGCACCGATCAGCTCGGCCGCGACGTGTTCGCGCGCGTGATCGTCGGGTCGCGCGACATTCTCACCATCGCGCCGCTGGCGACACTCATCGGCACGGCGGCGGGCACGGCCATCGGCCTCGTGGTCGGCTACTTCGACGGCTGGGTCGATGCCGTCGTCGGCCGCGCTATCGACGCTCTTCTCGCGCTGCCGCTCGTCATCGTCGCGCTGCTGGCGCTGGCCGCCGTGGGCGCGAGCAACACGACGGTGATCATCGTGATCGGCCTGACCTTCGCGCCGATCACCGCGCGCACGGTACGCGCCGCCGTGCTGGGCGAACGCCATCTCGACTACGTGATGGCGGCGCAGTTGCGCGGCGAGAACGCGCTTTACATCATGTTCGCGGAGATTCTTCCGAACGTGCTGCCGCCAATCATCGTCGAAGCCACCGTGCGGCTCGGCTACGCGATCTTCGCGGTCGCGACGCTCTCGTTCCTGGGATTCGGCATTCAGCCGCCGTCCGCCGACTGGGGACTCGCGTTGTCCGAAAGCTATACGCTGATGGCGGGCGGCGCGTGGTGGACGGTCGTGTTCGATGCCGCCGCCATTGCCTCGCTCGTCGTCGCTGTCAACCTCGTCGCGGATGCCGTGCAAGGAGTGCTCGACCGATGAACGGACCGCCGCCATCGGCATTTCCCACATTCGGCGCCGCCAAGGGCGAAGCGACCGACGCGCTCACCATCGTCGGACTGACGGTGGCCTACCGTTCGCGCGGACGCGAGCGCGAAGTGCTGCAGGACGTCTCCTTGCGCGTGCGGCGTGGCGAAGCGTACGGACTCGTCGGCGAATCCGGCTGCGGCAAGTCGACGGCGGCGCTCGCGGTGCTGCGCTACTTGCCGAAGAACGGCCGCGTAAAGTCGGGCCGCATCTCGATAGCCGGGCGCGATGTCTCCGCGCTGTCCGCCGACGCCCTGCGCGAAATGCGCGCCGATGCCGTCTCCATGGTCTATCAGGACCCGGGGCGCGCGTTGAATCCGTCGCTGACCGTCGCGCGGCAGGTGTCCGAAGCCTTCGAGGCTTCGGGCGCTTCTGAAAGCGACGCGCTCGAGCGCACGGTGGAGATGCTGCGGCGTGTGCGTATTGCATCGCCCGAACGGGTGATGGAAAGCTACCCGCATCAACTGTCGGGCGGCATGCAGCAGCGCGTGGTGATCGCCATGGCGCTTGCCTGCAATCCCGAACTGCTGATTCTCGATGAACCCACCACCGGTCTCGATGCCACCGTCGAAGCTGAAGTGCTCGATCTCATTGCGCAATTGCGTGAGGAACTCGGCACCGCCGTGCTGTTCATCAGCCACAATCTCGCGGTGATCGGGCGCATGTGCGAGCGCGTCGGCGTGCTGTATGCGGGCAAGCTCGTCGAGGAAGGCGCAACCGCCGATGTCTTCGCAAAGCCGCGCCATCCATACACCGTGGGCCTGTTGCGCTGTCTGCCGACGAGTGGCCGCAGCAAGGAAAACGGCCGGCTCGACACCATTCCCGGTTCGTTGCCGCTGCCGGGATCGGTGACGCAAGGGTGCATCTTCGCCGCGCGCTGCAAGCTCGCCGACGAACGGTGTCTCAAGGAAGCGCCGCCGCCATATCGGATGAGTGCGGCGCACGGCGATCAGATGGCGCGCTGTCACTATCACGAACGCGCGGAAACGCTGCCGCGTTCGACCGACGAAACGCCCGCCGCGCCTCCACTCGATCATCGAGCGCAACCGACGCTCGCGCTCACCGCACGCAACCTGTCCAAAACCTTCCATGTCGGCGATGAAGAAGTGCGCGCCGTTCACGATGTCTCGCTCGACCTCGTGCAAGGCGAAACGCTCGGACTCGTCGGCGAATCGGGCAGCGGCAAGACCACGCTCGCCAAGCTGCTGCTGGGCCTCGTCTCGCCGGACAAGGGCGCGACGCTCGAACTCGACGGCCAGCATCTGCCCGAACGCGTCACGCGGCGCAGCGACGAGCAGGTGAAGTCGCTGCAGATCGTGTTCCAGAACCCGGATTCGGCGCTCAATCGCGCGCATTCGGTGCGCCGGCTGATTGCGCGTTCGCTGTCGAAACTCGCGTCGCTGCGTGGCGAAGCGAAGGAAAAGCGCCTGCAATCGCTGACCGAAGCCGTGCGTCTGCCGGAGCGCTATCTCGGCTCGCGCACGCGCCAGTTGTCGGGCGGGTTGAAGCAACGCGTGGCGATCGCGCGTGCTTTTGCGGGCGATCCGCGCGTCGTCGTCTGCGACGAGCCGACTTCCGCGCTCGATGTCTCCGTGCAGGCCGCCATCCTCAATCTGCTGGCGGACTTGCAGCGCGAACGGCGTGTGAGCTACGTGTTTATCTCGCACGATCTGCACGTCGTGCGCTATTTGTCGGATCGGATTGCGGTGCTGTATCTCGGGCGCATCATGGAGATCGGCCGCGCGGCGGATGTCTTCACGGGGCCGCAGCATCCGTACACCGAAGCATTGCTCTCGTCGGTGCCCGCGCTCGAAAGCGCGCCCGTGCAAAACGAGCGCATTCGCTTGTCGGGCGAGTTGCCGAGCGCGGCGAATCCGCCTTCGGGATGCGTGTTCCACACGCGCTGTCCGCGCAAGATCGGCGACATCTGCGAACGCAAGGCTCCGCCTTGCCGCGATGCGGGGCACGGTCATGCCATTCACTGTCATATTCCGGTCGAGGAGCTGCGCGCGCTGCAAAGTCCCGAAAAGGTGACTTAAGCGCCGCGCGCCCGGAACCAAAGTGCGTGTTTGCGCCTCTCATCGGTTCACTCTCAAAACAACGAGGATTCAATCGATGAAACCCACTCTCTCGCTCGCTCTCGCCGCAGCTTGTTCCTTCGGTTCGGCCGCCGCTCACGCGCAGACGGCGGCGCCTGCCGCCATCGACCAGAGCTTCACTGCTTATTCGCTCGCGCAGCAATGCGCCCAGAAGGGCGACAACACCGCGCAAGGTCAGTGCGTGGGCGCCGTGCGCGGCATCGTGCGGGGTTATCAGTACGGCGTGCTGTTCCTGTCGCAACGCGCGTCGCTGCAGGATGGCGACACCAAGCGCGTGTCGCTGTGCCTGACGGATACGTCGGTGTCATCGATCGTCGATGACTTCCTCACCGATGCGAAACAGGTGAACGAAGCTGATCTCAAGCGCACGCCGGCTGAAGTGGCGGTGCTGGGGTCGGTGCATTTGCATCACGCTTGCACGTGACTTGCACGTGCTTTGCACTTGAGCCCGCTCAAAGCATCTCCAACCCGCGCTTCGCTTTTGGCGGCTTGAACTGCTGATCGATATCCGCCAGTTCATCCGCCGACAACGCAAGGTCGAGCGCCGCGCGATTCTCGCGGATATGCGCAATATCCGCGGCTTTAGGAATCGCGAAGACTTGCGGCTGTTGCAGTACCCACGCGAGCGCGACCTGAAACGCCGAAACACCGCGCGCCGCCGCGATCTTCTCCAGCGCCCCGCCCTTCGGTAGACGCGCGTGATCGACGGGGCTATACGCCATCGCCGGAATGCGGCGCTCGCGCAACCACGGCAGCAGGTCGAATTCCGGTCCACGACGCGCGACGTTATAGAGAATCTGATCGGTTGCGCAGGCATCGCCGTGATCGAGCGAAAAAAGTTCTTCCATGTCGTCGGTGTCGAAGTTGCTCACGCCCCAGTGGCGAATCTTGCCATCGCGCCTGAGCTTTTCGAAGCCTGCGATCACGCCTTCCAGATCCTCGCCGCCGCGCCAGTGCAGCAAGTAAAGATCGATGCGGTCCGTCGCCAGCCGCTTCAGGCTGCGCTCGCACGCGCTCTGCACGCCGCGTTCATTGCCGTTATGCGGATACACCTTGCTGACGATGAACAAGTCCTCGCGCCGGTCGCCGAGCGCTTCGGCGATCAGCTTTTCGCTTTCGCCATCGCCGTACATTTCGGCGGTATCGATGAGCGTCATGCCGAGTTCCACGCCCTCACGCAATGCGGCGATCTCGGTCTGGCGGGTGTTCGGGCGTTCGCCCATCTCCCAGGTTCCCTGGCCGAGCTTTGGAATGGTTTCGCCGTTCGGCAACGTGACGGTTGGCAGTGTGTACGCCATGGAAAGCCTCCTTGTGCTGAAGGCCAATTATGTCGCAAGGAGCACTCCAGGTCTTCGCTAGACCAGTCCGACGACGAGCGGCCCGAGCAAGGTCAGAAGCACGTTCGCAAGCGCGTAGGTGACGGCGAACGCAGCCGTCGGCACCGGGCTTTCCGCCTTGTCGAGCACGCCGCCGAACGCCGGATTCGCACTGCGCGACCCCGACAGCGCGCCCGCGAAAACCGCCGCGTTGTCGTAGCGCAGGACATATCGGCCGAACAGCATCGTGAGAAGAAGCGGAAACAGCGTGACGAATACGCCGAGCAGAAAGATGGTCACGCCGCTTTGCTTCACCGTCACGACCGCCTGCAAGCCCGAGTTCAGGCCGACCACCGCGACGAACGCAGCCAGCCCGAAGTCCTTCAGCAATTGCGATGCGGCGGGCGGCATGACGCCATACATCGGATGCTTGCCGCGCATCCAGCCGAACAGAAGGCCCGTGAGCAGACAGCCGCCGCCCGAGCCGAGCGTGATCGGTATGCCGCCCACGCGCACCACGATCAGCCCGATCAGCAGTCCCAGCACGATACCCACGCCCATGTAGATGAAGTCGGTCTTGTCGGTAAAGGGAAGCTCGTAACCGGCGGCATCGACGGCGCGCTTCGTGTCTTGCGGCGAACCGTAGACGGTGATCACATCGCCATGTTCGAGGCGCGTCTCCGGCAACACGGGCATAGGCGAACCGGCGCGCGAAATCTCCTGGATATAGACGCCGTGCCGCATGTCGCGATCCACGGTCGCGCGCAGCGCGGCGATCGTCGTGTGGTTCATGCCGCGCTTGGTGAACACGCCCTGACGCTTCTGCATGACGACGCTGATGCCGTCGGTGTCCGCGACTTCCTCGCCGAGTTGCGCCGCCGCGCTCACCATTACTTCGCGCCGTCCGACGACGAGCACGATATCGCCTGCCGCGAGCATGACGTCGGGGCGCGCTTCGAGCGCCTTGCCGCCGCGCCGGATGCGCTCGATGGTGATCATGTCCGCTTCGGCCATTTCGAGGTCGGCCACCGTGCGGCCCGCCGCGCCGCTTGCCGCCGTCACGCGAAATGCCCGCCCGACGAGCGCGGGCAACGCGGAAACCTGGCCCGCCGCGGGCCCGGATGCGCCGCCGCCCGCAAGCTGCCGCTCGGCGTCGACGGATGCTTCCTTCAGGCTCTGTCCCATGAACTTCGGCAGGACGTTCACGCAGACGATGATCGCGCCGAGCGAGCCGAAGACGTAAGTCACGGCATAGGCAATGGCGACATCGGACTGGAGCGCCTTCGCTTCGGCGGCCGGCAAGCCGAGCCGCGCGATCGCGTCGCCCGCCGTGCCGATGATCGCCGATTGCGTCAGCGCCCCGCCCGCGAGTCCGGCCGCGAGTCCCTTGTTCAATCCGAAGACCTTCGCGCAGACGATCACCGTGACGAGCGCGGAGACAGCCAGAAACACGGCCATCGCGATTTCGCGCAGCGTCTTGCGATTGAGCGAGTTGAAGAACTGCGGCCCGGAGTCGTAGCCGACCGCATAGATGAACACGGCGAACATCACCGCCTTCACGCCATTGTCGATTTGCACGCCGATCTGGCTGATCGCCACCGCCGCGAGCAGCGAGCCGCCCACGCCGCCCAGCTGGAACTTGCCGAAGTTGACCTGGCCGATGAGATAACCCGCCGCGAGCGAAAGAAAGAGCGCCGTTTCGGGCGACTTCTGAAAAACGAGGTGCAGCCATTCCATGTCGATGTCCCCTTCAGCCGAGCTTGCTCGCCAGCCCGACGACGAGCGGCCCGAGCAGCGGCAGCAGCACGTTCGAGATCGCATAGGTGATGGTGTAGCCGATCACGGGCGTCGCGTTGCCCGTCACGCCGACGAGCGCGCTGATGGCGGGCGTGCTGCACTGCTGGCCGGCGATCGCGCCGAGCAGCATCGGCACTTCGAGCTTGAGCAGCATCCTGCCGATGAAAAGCGATGCGAGCGCGGGCCCCAGCGTGATGACGATGCCCGCAAGCGGCAACGCGATGCCGAATTCGCGAATCAGCCGCAGCGCGTCCGCGCCCGCCGACAAGCCCACCGCCGCGATGAAGGTGCACAGCCCGAAGTCCTTGAGAATCTGCGCGGCGGCGGATGGCAACGAGCCGATCACCGGATAGCGCGAACGAATCCAGCCGAATAGAAGACCCGCGAGAAGACAACCGCCGCCCGTGCCGAGCGTGATGTCGATGCCGCCGACACGCGCAGAAAACCGCCCAATCGCGATGCCCGCGATCACGCCGAGCCCGAGATACACGAAGTCGGTTTTTTGGGTCGCGCGGATGATGTAGCCGAGCTTCGACGCGCCGCGCGCGACATCTTCCTTATTGCCGACGAGCGTCAGCACATCGCCGCGATGCAGTTGCGTGCCGGGCAACGCGGGAATGGTGCTGTCCAGTCGGGTCACGGCCGCGACGAAGACGCCGCGCCCTTCGCCCGGCGCGGCGCGGGCGCGCGCCTGGGCAAGCGTGAGGCCGTGCAGCGCGCGCGCTGTGAGCATGACGTCGACTTTCTCGACGTAGACATCCGAGACGCCGCCGCCGAACACCTCCTCGCCGATGGCGGGCAGTGCCTCGACGATCGCCTCGCGGCGGCCGCCGACCATCACGCGGTCGTTCGCCTTCAGGATGACCGACGGCTGCGCCTTGATGACCGAGCGGTCGCGCAACACGCGCTGCACGCTGATGTTGTTGCCGAAGCGCTTTTCAAGATCGCCGATGGACTGGCCCGCGCCCGCCGTCACTTTCAGTTCGCGTCCGGCGAGAGGCGGCGCGGCAAGCGTCTGCCCTTCGGACAGCGCGCCGTCGCCACCGAGCTTGCGCCACACGCGCTCGGCTTCATCGCGCAGATTAACGCGCAGGATGAGCGGCGCGAACTGGCTCGAAAAGAGCACGATCGTGACGAGCCCGAACAGGTAGCTCACGCTGTACGCGGTCACGATATTCGCCTGCAAGCGCGCGATTTCCGCGGCCGGAAGCCCAAGCCGCCCGATGGCCTCGGACGCCGTGCCGATCACGGCCGATTCGGTGGCGCCGCCGGCCAGAAGTCCCGCCGCCGTGCCTGGATCGAGCCTGAGCAGGCGCACGCTCAGGAGCACGAGCGCCACCACCACCACGACTTCCACGAGTGAGAGGATGCCGTAGCGCCAGCCGCGTCCGACATTCGCGAAAAACTGCGGGCCGCCCGTGAATCCGAGCGCAAAGATAAAAAGCGCGAAAGCGATATTTTTCAGATCGGGGGAAATTCGCGCGCCGCTTTGCCCGAGAATCAGCGCGACGATAAGCGTGCCGCAAACGCCGCCCAGCTGAATCGGCCCGAGTTTGAAAGACCCAATAAAAAAACCGATCGCGAGACTCGCGAAGAGAGCTATTTCCGGTTGCGCCTTTAACAGAGTCCACAGCATGGTTGGTGTAGATCCGGTTGATTGTCGACAAAACCTCGGGCTTATTTATTAGCTCTCAAGCCGGGAAAATCCCGATTGGATTTTATCCAATTCAGCAAAGCGGAGATACGTTTCCTAACATAAACCCGCTACTAATCTCACGGTTAATTAAAATGCTGCTTTTTAGTATCCACACAATACTTCATACGACTTCGTTATCGCTTTGCTGGCAAGCATAAGCGCGGTTCCGTGCGATATCGCACCTTCAGGAGCAGATTCGTATAAAAATCAACCATCAAGTCCGTGCATCTACGAAAAACCGAAATAAAACCCGTCATGTGCGCAATTACTCTATTTACCTTAAAAAATTAAATATTGCATTTCTTTCGTCCTGTCAACATTATCCGTTTAAAGAACAAAACGAGGGTCAACAAAAGTGAACGGCCGTATCTTTGGATGCGCCTAACTCACTCCATCGCTGTACAACCTGAGGGCTGCACAATGAATCAGATCCATGCAATGCGAGTTTTCGTTCGGGTAGCCGATACCGAAAGCTTCAGACGAGCCGCCCAGCAACTAGACGTCTCAAATGCCTTGGTGACACGGGCAATTGCCATGCTCGAAGCGCATTTGCGAACGCGTTTGATTAACCGGACCACGCGAAATCTTTCTCTCACGGAAGCCGGCACACGCTATCTCGAAGGCTGTCGGGCTCTGCTGGAAGAACTGGATCATCTTGAGTCGGCAGTTACCCATACCGAAGGCGAACCTAGCGGCACTTTGCGCGTGGTGGCATCGAGCGCGCTTTCACTCCTAACCCTTACTCCGTTAATCGACGGATTCAGAAAGCTTTATCCGAAAGTCAATGTGCGCCTGACGCTCGCCGAACGTCACGTCGATCTCGTCGAAGACGGCTATGACGTGGGAATCGTCACCGCGTTCATGGTGTCGAGCACCGCGCTCGTGGAACGTCCCGTCGGCAATAACGCGCTCGTGCCCGTTGCCACGCCCGCGTATCTCGCTGAACACGGCACGCCCGCCACGCCAACCGATCTACAGTCCATGCCGTCCGTTGGGCTACCCAGCGAGATACGAAGCTCTTCCTGGCATTTCCGGCACCGCCATGGAGCAGCGGACCAAGTTGCCCTCGCTCCCGTCTACTCGGTCAACAGTGCGCTGATGGTGCGCCTCGCGACGATGCGTGACATGGGCTTTTCGATCCTGCCCGAAGGCATCGTCAACCGAGATATCGCAGACGGCACGCTCGTGCGGCTCTTGCCTGAGTACACCATCGACGACCCGGAGATGAAAGTGTCGATCGTCTATCCGGGACGTCAATATCTGCCTGCCAAGACGCGCTTTTTCATCGACTACGCGCTTGAAAGGCTCACTCAGGAAGTGACCTCGGCATCGTCCAAGCCAGATGAAATCTATCGGCCGACGCCCCCCGCCTTTAAGCCCGCACCGGGCGCAGGCGTGACGCCTGCCGTCACCTCGGCGACCCACCACTAACCCCAAAGGCGTGCGGCTTATCTCACAGGCCGGTACGCGTCGATTCTTGCCTGTGACGAAACATGTCGAGCGCCCATTCCCATCGCCTCATTCTCTTCAGCAGCCGTCAGTACGACGCCGATACGTTTTGTCAGGCTAACGAATCGTTCGGCGTCGAGCTCGATTTTCGCGAAGCTCATCTCGACGCGCAGACGGCCATCCTTGCGCAAGGTTTCACGGCCGTCTGCCCGTTCGTCAACGATCTCGTCGACGCCGCCGTACTCGAAAAGCTCCACGCAGGCGGCACGCGTCTGGTCGCATTGCGCTCGGCGGGCTTCAATCATGTCGATCTGCATGCGGCCAAGCGCCTTGGCATCGCCGTCACGCGCGTTCCCGCGTATTCGCCGCATGCGGTGGCGGAACACGCGGCCGGCATGATCCTCACGCTCAATCGCCGGCTGCATCGCGCGGTGGCGCGCACGCGCGAAGGCGATTTCTCGCTCAACGGCCTGCTCGGCTTCGATCTGTATGGCAAGACCGTCGGCGTGGTCGGCACGGGTATCATCGGGCGCACGTTCGGCAAGATCATGGCGGGCTTCGGCATGCAGGTGCTCGCCTACGATCCAGGACCGCCCGCCACGGACCTGCTCGAACGCGGCGCGCGCTATGTCGCTCTGGACGAACTGCTCGCGAACTCCGATGTCGTCTCGCTGCACTGTCCGCTCCTGCCCGCGACCTATCACATGATCGACGAACCCGCGCTCGCAAGCATGAAGCGCGGCGCCATGCTCATCAATACCGGACGCGGCGGGCTCGTGGAAAGCAATGCGTTGATCGGCGCGTTGAAGAGCGGCCAGTTAGGGCATCTCGGACTGGATGTCTACGAGGAAGAAGGCGGTCTTTTCTTCGAAGACCATTCGGACCACTTGCTTCAGGACGACGTGCTCGCGCGTCTGCTCACGTTTCCGAACGTCATCATTACCGCGCATCAGGCGTTTTTTACGCGCGAGGCGTTGATCGAGATTGCATCGACCACGCTCGGCAACCTCATCGCATGGGCGAACGGCACGCCGCGTAATCTGGTCGATGCCCCCGCCGCCTGACCGGCGCAATCACATATCGCCGTATTCCGCGCTCGCTTCGCCGGGCGCGGCGCACATGGCAAGCAGCATGGCCGCTTCGCGCTCGTGCACTTCCACCGGCATGCAAAGCGCGCCCGCATGAGCCAGATAGCGCGCGCGATGCTGCCCGTTGCGAAACGCGATCACACCCTCACGATGCACGCCCAGCAAGCCGAGAAAACCCGACGAGCGGCGCACGCTGATGGTCACGTAAGGCATCTCCGGCACACGCGGATTGTCCGGGTCGAGAAACTCGCGGATACCGCGTACCTTGCCCGCGTGCCAGTCGGTGACGGCCTTGAGCACGTAGTCGGTGTCGTCGCGATTGGCGCATTCGAGCAGTTTCCTGACATCGACGAGTACGACCTGATGGCGGGAACCCGGGTCGTTGAAGACCCGTTTCAGGCGCACGAAGTCGTACTGAGGATGGCCTTGCAGCCTGACGATCCAGACCGCTTCTGCGGCGGTCGGCGCTACGATCGTATCCATGTTCGGCACCAAAAAGACGAGCGGCGCGCGCCCCGTGCGCGCGTATCGCGAGATGAAGCGGCGATAGATGAGTCAGTTAAACTTTTACACCCTAGCGGTTAATCGTGAAAGCACCATGACGGGCACGTGGCGTGCTTTTGTGGTCGGAATCGAACACTATTGGCAAGCTGCATGCCTCAACGTCTCGTGGACTCCTCTTCCGACCTGATCGTCGCGCGGCCCGAAGGGCTGTTTTGCCCGCCGGGCGGCTTCTATATCGACCCGTGGCGACCGGTCGAACGCGCCGTGATCACACACGCGCATGCGGACCACGCACGCTTCGGACATGCGCGCTATCTCACCGCCGAAGCGGGACTGGGCGTGTTGCAGTCGCGCCTTCCGGGCATCGACGTTCAAGGTCTGCCTTATGGCGAGAGAATCGACGTGAATGGCGTGACGGTCTCGCTGCATCCCGCCGGACATGTGCTCGGCTCGGCGCAAGTGCGCGTGGAGCACGGCGGCCGCGTGTGGGTCGCATCCGGCGACTACAAGGTCGAGCCCGATCCGACTTGCGCGCCCTTCGAGCCCGTGCGCTGCGATACCTTCATCACGGAATCGACCTTCGGCTTGCCGATCTATCGATGGGAACCGTCCAAGGCCGTGTTCGATGGCGTCGATGCATGGTGGCGGCATAACGCCGCCGAAGGCCGCGCTTCCGTGCTCTTCTGCTATTCGTTCGGCAAGGCGCAGCATGTGCTCGCGGGCATCGACAGGAGTATCGGGCCGATCTTCTGTCATGGCGCGGTCGAGCCGCTGAATCGCGCCTATCGCGATGCGGGTGTCGACCTGCCGCCGACGCGCCTCGTCAGTGAAATCGCCGCGCGCGACAAGGCCGAGTTCAAGGGCGCGCTGATCGTCGCGCCACCATCCGCGCAAGGCAGCACGTGGATGCGCCGCTTCGGCGATTACAGCGATGCCTTCGCGTCCGGCTGGATGCGTCTGCGCGGCACGCGGCGGCGCAAGGGCGTGGACCGCGGCTTCGTGTTGTCCGACCATGCGGACTGGCCGGGCCTGCAACTCGCGATAGGCGCGACGGGCGCGGAACGCGTGATCGTCACGCACGGACAGATCGAGCCGATGGTGCGCTGGCTCACCGAGCAAGGTCTCGAAGCAGGCGCGTTCACGACCGAATACGGCGACGACGCCATCGAAGCCGATGCCGCCGATGCGCCCGCCGAAGTCTCTGCGCCAGCCGCGACCGACGCGTCAGCCGAGACCGCGCCGCAATGAAACGCTTCGCGACGCTCTATACGGCGCTCGACGCCACCACATCGACGAACGAAAAGCTCGAAGCGCTGATCGCCTACTTCTCGGGCGCCGCGGCCGAAGACGCGGCGTGGGCGTCGTACTTCCTTGCAGGCGGCAAGCCGCGCCAGTCGGTGCCGACGCGCCTTTTGACCGAACTCGCCCGCGAACGCGCGGGTCTGCCGGATTGGCTCTTCGAGGAGTCGTATCAGGCCGTCGGCGATCTCGCGGAGACGATTGCGCACGTGCTCCCGCCCGCCTCGCGCGAATCGGAACTCGGGCTTGCTCAATGGATCGAGGAGCGCGTGCTGACCTTGCGTGGCGTGTCGCCGGCGGAGTTGCGTGAGCGGCTGCTCGGTTACTGGGACGAACTCAACTGGGGCGAGCGCTTCCTGCTCACCAAGCTGATCGGCGGCGGTTTTCGTGTGGGCGTCGCGCGGCAACTCGTCGTGCGCGCGCTCGCGCAAGTGGCGGGCGTCGATCACAAGCGCATCGCGCAACGCATGGTCGGCTGGACCGACTCGCGCCAAAGCCCGAGCGCGGCGCGTTATCTTCGGCTGATCGCGCCGACAGCCGAAGGCGATGACGTCGATACCCCGCACGAAAGCGATATCGGCTTGCCGTTTCCCTTCTTTCTTGCGCATCCGTTGCAAATCGATCCGGCGACGCTCGGCGCGCCATCGGACTGGATCGCCGAATGGAAGTGGGACGGCATTCGCGCGCAGATCGTCAAGCGCGCGGGCCGCGTGTGGATCTGGTCGCGCGGCGAGGATCTCGTCACGGAGCGGTTTCCGGAGCTTGCCGCGCTCGGCGCCGCACTGCCCGACGGCACCGTGATCGACGGCGAGATTCTCGCGTGGGAACCGGGCGCGGACGCACCGCTGCCGTTCGCGCGTCTGCAACCGCGCATCACGCGCAAGTCGCTGACGAAGAAAGTGCTCGCCGATTCTCCCGCCGCGATGCTCGCCTACGATCTGCTCGAAGCCGATGGCCGCGACCTGCGCACCGAGCCTTTGGAAACGCGTCGTGCGAAGCTGGATGCGCTGGCGGCATCGCTCGCGGTGGATGTCTTGCGCGTGTCGCCGCTCGTGGTGGCGCCCAATTGGGAGACGCTCGCCGGCTTGCGCGACGAAAGCCGCGCGCGCGGTGTCGAAGGGCTCATGCTGAAAGAGCGCATGTCGATGTATGGCGTCGGCCGCACCAAGGCGTCGGGAACCTGGTGGAAGTGGAAGATCGATCCCTACGCCATCGACGCCGTCTTGCTCTACGCCCAGCGCGGCCACGGCCGGCGCGCGAGCCTCTACACGGATTTCACCTTCGCGGTCTGGGACGAAGCGGACGGCGTGCGCACGCTGGTGCCGTTCGCCAAGGCCTATTCCGGCTTGACCGACGAGGAAATGCGCAAGGTCGATGCAATCGTGCGCAAGACGACCATCGAAAAATTCGGTCCGGTGCGCAGCGTCACGCCGACGCTCGTGTTCGAGATCGGCTTCGAGGGCATTCAGGCGAGTCCACGCCACAAATCGGGCATCGCGGTGCGCTTTCCGCGCATGCTGCGCTGGCGGACCGACAAGACTATCGAGGACGCCGATACGCTCGACATGCTCAAGGGGTTTTTGAACGAGGCGGTGGCATGAGAAGCTCGCGCGGAGCATCGGCATGAGTGAACTCGACGATGCGGACGGTATCGATACGCCCGACACGCCCGACACGTCGGCGCGCTCCAGGCGCCGTGCGCCGCGTCCGCGTCGCGTGCCGCGCACGCAGGCGGCGCAGGCCAAGCTCGATGCCGCCACCGAGCTATTCAAACCCGCGCCGTTTGAATACGACGCGCAGGAAGCCGCGAAGCCGATGGACGAACGCATCACGCGCTGGTTCGATTCGCGCGGCTGGCAGCCGTTCGAGTTTCAGCGGGAAGTCTGGCGTGAGATCGAACGAGGCGCGAGCGGCTTATTGCATGCGACCACAGGCGCGGGCAAAACATGGGCCGTGTGGCTCGGGGCGCTTGCGGCGTACGCGGGACCGCCGAAGCCCAAAGCGGGCGCGAAGCGTAAAGGCAAAACCGCCGGCAATTCCCGGCTCGACGAGAAAGGCCGCGCGCTTGCCGTTGCGGACCCTGAGGACAGCGCGCAATCCACCGCAAAGACCGCCGACCGCGTTGCCACCATCACTGACAAAACGCCCCTCCCCGCGCCGCTCACCGTGCTATGGATCACGCCGATGCGCGCCCTCGCCGCCGATTCCGCCCGCGCCTTGCAAACGGCGGTGACGGCGCTCTCGGTGCCGTGGACCGTCGGCTTGCGCACGGGCGATACGTCATCCACGGAACGCTCGCGTCAGAACCGCCGCATGCCTTCCGCGCTCGTCACCACGCCGGAAAGCCTCACGCTCATGCTCACGCGCTCCAACGCGCGCGAAGAACTCGCGCACGTGCGGCTCGTCGTGGTCGACGAATGGCATGAACTGCTCGGCAACAAACGCGGTACGCAGACGCAACTCGCGTTCGCCCGCCTCGCGCGCTGGCGTCCCGAGGTGCAGATCTGGGGTCTCTCCGCCACGCTCGGCAATCTCGCGCTCGCGCACGACGCGCTGCTGCATCCCGTGCGCACGCCACGCGTCATCGTGCGCGGCGCGCAGCCGAAAACGCTCGTCGTCGACACGCTGATTCCCGAGACCATCGAGCGCTTTCCGTGGGGCGGCCATCTCGGCGTGCGCCAGGTCGGACCCGTCGCCGATGAAATCGAGCACGCGCAAAGCTCGCTCGTCTTCACCAATACCCGCTCGCAATCCGAGATCTGGTATCGCGCGCTTCTGGAGTTGAAGCCGGAGTGGGCCGGACTCATCGCGCTGCATCACGGTTCGCTCGACAAGGAAGTGCGCGACTGGGTCGAACTCGGTCTGAAGAACGGGCAACTGAAAGCCGTCGTCTGCACGTCGAGTCTCGATCTCGGCGTCGATTTTCTGCCGGTGGATCGCGTGTTTCAGATCGGCTCGCCCAAAGGCGTCGCGCGTCTCATGCAGCGCGCCGGACGTTCGGGACACGCGCCGGGGCGTGTGTCGCGCGTGACCATCGTGCCGACGCATGCGCTCGAACTCGTGGAGGCGGCCGCGGCGCGCTGGGCCATCGGCGAGCGGCGTATCGAAGGACGAGACATGCCGCTCAAGCCGCTCGATGTCCTCGTGCAGCATCTCGTGACCGTGGCGATAGGCGGCGGCTTCACGCCCGCCGACATGTTCGACGAAGTACGCACGGCGTATGCGTATCGCGATCTCACGCAGGCCGAATTCGACTGGGCGCTCGCCTTCGTCGAACGCGGCGGCACTTCGCTTTCGGCGTATCCGGACTATCACCGCGTCGTTCATGGCGACGACGGCGTGTATCGCGTGCCGCGCGAGGACCTCGTGCGCAGGCATCGGAATAATGTCGGGACCATCGTCGCCAATGCGACCATCAGCGTGGCCTACATGACGGGCGGACGGATCGGCGCGATGGAAGAATCGTTCATCTCGCGCCTGAAACCGGGCGATGTCTTCACCTTCGGCGGCCGCGCGCTCGAACTCGTGCGCGTGCGCGACATGACCGCCTACGTGAAACGCGCGACCTCCTCGCGCGGCGCGATGCCGCAATGGGCCGGCAGCAAGATGCCGCTCTCGTCCGAACTCTCCGAGGCCGCGCTCGTCATGCTCGCGCGCGCCAACGACGGCATCTACGACGAACCCGAAATGCGCGCCGTGCAACCGCTGCTCGACTTGCAGGCGAAATGGTCCGCACTGCCGGGACCGGGCGTCCTGGTCGTCGAAAGCGTGCGGTCGCGCGAAGGACATCATTTCTTTTGTTATCCATTCGCCGGGCGCATGGCGCACATCGGCCTGGGCTCGCTCATCGGCTGGCGCGTCGCGCGCGATCAGCCCAGCACCTTTTCCATTTCGATGAACGATTACGGCTTCGAACTGCTGTCGGCGCGGCCATTCGACTGGGAGACGCTCATCGAGGAAGGGCTTTTCTCGGCGGAAAATCTCGAGCACGACATTCTCGCGAGCCTCAATGCCTCGGAATTGTCGGCGCGGCGCTTCCGGGAAATTGCGCGCGTGTCGGGGCTGATTTATCAAGGGCATCCGGGGCAGCAGAAAAGCGCGCGGCAATTGCAGGCGTCGAGCGGGCTTTTCTACGAAGTGTTCCGCAAGCACGACAGCGGCAATCTGCTGCTCACGCAAGCCGATCAAGAAGTCATGTTGCAGGAACTCGAACTCGGCCGCATCCGCGCCGCGCTGCAACGCATGAGCGAAAGCCGTCTCGCGCTCACGCATCCGAAGAAGCCGACGCCCTTTGCGTTTCCGCTGATCATCGCGCGTCTGCGTGAAAAGGTGAGTACCGAAAAGCTGTCGGACCGCGTGGAGCGTATGCTTGCCGATCTGGAAAAAGCAGCGCAAGCATAGGATGCAAATGGCAATTGAAGCACTGACGGTCGACGTGAACGGTCACGCGCTCCTGCTTTCGGCGGAGCGCGCGGCCTTCGAACCCATTCTGATGACGCTCTTCATCGCCGACGCCCACTTCGGCAAGGACGCCGTGTTTCGCGCGCGCGGCATTCCAGTGCCAGTCGGCACGACGGCGGAAAGCCTGATGCGGCTCGATACGCTCGTCGCCACGCATAAACCTGAAGCAATCGTGTTTCTCGGCGATCTGCTCCATGCTCGCGAGTCGCATGCCGATGAAACGCTCACGGCGCTACATGCGTGGCGCATGCGGCATCGGCAAATGCGGCTCGTGCTGGTCGAAGGCAATCACGACAAGCACGCGGGCGCGCTGCCCGAAGCGTTCGGCGTGGAACTCGTGAAGGAGCCGTATCGGCTGGGACCGTGGGCGCTTTGTCATCATCCGCAAACCGTGGACGATGCCTACGCGCTCGCCGGACATGAACACCCTGTTTACCGGCTCGCGACGCGTGCCGACAGCGTGCGGCTGCCGTGCTTTCGCTTCGGCCAACGCTCGGGCGTGCTGCCCGCGTTCGGCGCGTTCACTGGCGGTTTCGAGGTCAACGGCGACGTGCGCGGCGAAGCGGTTTATGTCGTGGCGGGCGAACGCGTCTTCAACGTGCGCAACTGAGTCAGTGATACGTCGACGTCGACGATTGCAGCTTGATCAATGTCCCGCGCTGATAGCCGTACCAGCCGGACGACGTCTGCATGACGACTTCCTCGCCTTGCCAGAACACGCGTTTGACGACGAGCCTCTTGCCGATGCGCTGCACGAGCGGCGGCTTGTGACGAAAGTCGTAAAGCACGGGACCGACGTCGGTCTGCACGAGCGAGCGCGTGAGCGTGTCGGATGCGCCCGTCTGGTCGAAATGCACGACGCGCTTGGCGTCGAAGCGGTCGAAGGTATCGGTTCCGAGCACGGCGGCGAAGCCCGATTCGTCGCGCAGAAAATTGAGCGCGCCCGCCGACGTGGCAATGGGTCCGGTGGCGCTGCTTTGCGCCTGCGCGTGAACCGAGACGAGCAGCGCGGCAGCAAAGGCGGCGCCGAAAAAACTTTTGAGTTGGGACATGTCAATCAGTGGATGCTGCGTTTTTCCAACACTCGCCCAGAACTTCGCTCGCGCAAGCAATGGCGTCCTGTCAGAACATTACTAGAAACATCTGACGTCAACTAGCTGCCGTGCGGGTAAAACTCCGTCGACGAGGCGGCATTCGTCAAAATATCCGTTCGCGGGAGTGCATTGTCCGGGCCGAGCAGACTAAGGGTTTCCACCAGCATCAAAAATGACCTTTCGGTAGAATCCGAGCCTTCACTCGCCGACATTCGCGCCGCTCATTCCGACGACGCGCGCCGCGCGACACACCGCACTCGCACCCTCCGCCATGCCTCTGCCCCTTCTCGCTCTCGCCATCGCCGCGTTCGGCATCGGCACGACAGAATTCGTCATCATGGGCCTGCTGCCCAATGTCGCGCGCGATCTCGCGGTATCGATTCCGGCGGCAGGCATGCTCGTTTCGGGCTATGCGCTCGGCGTGACCATCGGCGCGCCGATTCTTGCCGTCGTCACGGCGAAGATGCCGCGCAAGAAGGCGCTCATGGGGCTGATCGGCGTGTTTATCGTCGGCAATACGCTTTGCGCGCTCGCGCCGAATTACTGGGTGCTGATGGGCGCGCGTATCGTCACCGCGTTCTGTCATGGCGCTTTCTTTGGCATCGGCTCGGTGGTCGCCGCCGATCTGGTCGCGCCGAACCGCCGCGCGCAGGCCATCGCGCTGATGTTCACCGGCCTCACGCTCGCCAACGTGCTCGGCGTGCCGCTCGGCACCGCGCTCGGCCAAGCGGCCGGCTGGCGCGCGACCTTCTGGGTCGTGACCTTGATCGGCCTCGCCGCGGCGGGCGCGCTCGCGGTTTGCCTGCCGAAGCACATCGAGATGCGCGAGACCAGCATCCTGCGCGAATTCGACGTGCTCAAGAACCCGCAGGTGCTGATGGTGCTCGGCATCAGCGTGCTGGCTTCGGCGAGCCTGTTCTCGGTCTTTACCTACATCACGCCGATTCTCGAGGATGTCACCGGCTTCACGCCGCACGCCGTGACTTACGTGCTGCTGTTGTTCGGCCTCGGCCTCACGGTCGGCAGCACGCTTGGCGGCAAGCTCGCCGACTGGAAGCTGTTGCGCTCGCTGCTGACGTTTCTCCTGTCGATCGTCGTGATCCTCACGATTTTCGCGGGCGCCATGCACGAACCGGTCTCGGCGATGATCACCATCTTCCTGTGGGGCGTGCTCGCGTTCGCGATCGTGCCGCCTCTGCAGATCCTGATAGTGAACCGCGCGAGCGATGCGCCCAATCTCGCCTCCACGCTCAACCAGGGCGCGTTCAATCTGGGCAACGCCACGGGCGCGTGGCTGGGCGGCTGCGTCATCAGCGCAGGCGCGCCGCTGACTTCGCTGCCGTGGGTCGGCGTGCTGATGGCGTGCTGCGCCTTTGCGCTCACGCTGCTTTCCGCGACGCTCGACAAGCGTGCGCGGCGCGTTGCGTTCGGGCAGGCCGCTTGAGGCTGCTGCCGATCCTCACGGGTTCTCGGCGAAGCGAGCGGCACGGCGGTATATGAAGGGCATTCTTTCTCGCGACTTTCTCGCGCTCATCCTGAGTGTCGCGGTGGTCGGCCTCGGGCTAGGCGCGACCATTCCGCTCACCGCGCTTGCACTCACGCAAGCCGGGTTCGGCACGGGCATCGTCGGCCTGATGACGGCGATGCAGGCAGGCGGCGGGCTGGCCGTCGCGCCTTTCGCAAGCCGCGTTGCGAGTCGGCTGGGCGCACGCGGGACGATTGTCGGGGCGGTGATCGTCGCAGCGTTCGCGACCATCGCAATGCAGTTCACCGTGAATCTGTGGCTATGGGCCGTGCTGCGCTTTCTATGCGGCGCGGCGCTGATGCTGCTATTCACCATTGGCGAAGCATGGGTCACGCAGCTCGCCGACGACTCCACGCGCGGGCGCGTCGTCGCCATTTACGCGACCAACTTCACTCTGTTTCAGATGACGGGGCCGGTGCTCGTCAGCGCCATCGGCGGCTGGACTTCGGCGCGCTTCGCCGTCTGCGGCGCGATCTTTCTGCTGGCGCTGCCCGCGCTCGCCTCGATTCGCGGCACGCCGCACACGCTTGCATCGCACGACGAACACGCTACCGCTGGCGACTGGCGGCATGTGTTGCCGCGCATGCCCGCGCTCGTGATCGGCACGGGTTTCTTCGCGCTCTTCGACACGCTCGCGCTTTCGCTGATGCCGCTCTTCGCGATCTCGCACGGCGTCGGCGCGGACGTGGGCGTGCTGTTCGCCTCCGCCATCCTGTTCGGCGATACCTTGATGCAGTTTCCCATCGGCTGGCTGGCGGACCGTATCGGGCGCACGAAGGTGCATGTCGGCGCGGGCGTGGTAGTCACGCTGCTGCTGCCGCTGCTGCCGTGGGCGGTCGAGTATCCGTGGTTGTGCTGGCCGCTCCTGTTCGTGACCGGCGCGGCGGCGGGCAGCGTCTATACGCTGTCTATCGTTGCGTGCGGCGAGCGCTTTCGCGGCACGGCGCTGGTGTCGGCGACGGCTATCGTCGGTGCTTCGTGGAGCGTGGCGAGTTTCGGCGGGCCGATCATCGCGGGGACGTTGATGGATCGCGTGAGTCCGGATGCGCTGATTGGCGTGCTGGTGGTCGCGGCGGCGGCGTTTCTGGGCGCGGCGGCTTGGGAGAAGCGCGCTTCGACAGATGACGCTGATTGCGTTTCCTGAACGTCCAACGCACCGTCTTTCTGTCGCATCCGGTTGCGAGCGCGCCACCGGATGCGTCGCCCTAGCAGGCATGGCGCACACGCCGTTACGCGCGGGCCTTCGTTGCACATCTGGATCGTGCCGACCGAAGGCCACGCGGCGGCGTGGCGCGACATCATGCGCCGGCGCCGGCTTCGCTTGAAGAATCAAGTCTCCATCACATCAAGCCGTCTGCGCCGCCCCACTTTGCTCCCGCCGCACGAAAGCCAGCACGCCAACCAGCAACGCCGAGCAGAACACCGGCAACGCCGCCGCATGAAAGAGCGACGCATTGCTCCATCCGAGCGCGATCATCTGTCCGCCGACGAGCGGCCCGATCACCGACCCCACGCGTCCGATGCCCAGACTCCAGCCGATGCCCGTAGACCGCAGCGAGGTCGGATAAAAATGCCCCGCGAGCGCATTCACCGCAGGCTGTCCACCGACGATGCAGAACCCGCCGGCAAACACCGCGACGAATAGCCAGAACTGCACGTGCGCCACGCCGCCGATCATCCCCACGCTCACCGCGCCCACGAGAAAGCAGGCCAGCAACACACGCACGAAGCCGAATCGTTCGATGAACCAGCCGAGCATGAGCGTGCCTACCACGCCGCCCGTCTGCAACAGCGTGCCGACCAGCACGGCCATGCCCGGCGAGTATCCCGCATCGCGCATGACGGTCGGCAGCCAGTTCGACAGGAAGTACAGATCGATGAGATTCATGAAGCTGATCGCCCACAAGATCAGCGTGACCGGCCCGCGGCCCGCGCGGAACAGTTCGGCGACCGGCGCGCCCGAACTCGCTTTTTCGCGGACGACGAGCCGCGTCGAGGCATCGATGGCAAGCGACGGATCGAACTTCGCGAGCCAGTCGCGGGCGCGCGCCTCGCGGCCCTTCAGCACGAGAAATTGCAGCGATTCAGGCAGCGCGATGACCATCCATACCGCGAGCAACAAAGGCACCAGGCCGCCGACCCAGAACACCGAACGCCAGCCGAAAGCAGGGATCAGCGCCGCGCTCACGAAGCCGCCCAGCGCCGCGCCGAGCGTGAAGCCGCACGAGACGAGCATCATCCGCTTGACGCGATGCTCGGCCGTCGAAAACTCGCCGACGAGCGCCATTGCGTTCGGCATGATGCAGCCGAGGCCAAGACCCGTCACGAAACGCAAGGCCGTGAGCACCGGCAAGCTGTCGGTGAACGCGGTTGCGATCATCGAGAACGCGAAGAAAAACGTCGAGCCGATCAACACCGGCCTGCGCCCGATGCGATCCGCCAGCACCGACAAGCCGAGCGCGCCAAGCAGCATGCCGAAAAGACTCGCGCTGAAAACCGGCCCGAGCGCCGCCTTCGACACGTGCCAGTCCGCGATGACGGCCGGCGCGACGTAACCCATCGCTTGCGCGTCGAAGCCATCGATCACGAGGCATAGTCCGCACAACACGAGCAGCATCGCCTGGAAGCCGGGACGGTGCGCGTGGCCAAGCGCGCTCTCCACATCGACCGCATTCGCCATGTTCAATCCTTGAAATTATTGCGCGCCGCGAGGATGCGCCCCGCGCACTCGCCGAAACCAATGCGATAACCCTCGCCCTGACACCATCCGCGCAAGGTGACTTCATCGCCGTCCTGAAGGAACGCGCGCTCGCCGCCTTCGACAAGGCTCAACGGCCGTTGTCCGTTCCACGTGCTTTCGAGCAAACTGCCGCACGATTGCGGCGTCGCGCCACTGATGGTGCCGGAGCCCATGAGATCGCCCACGCGCGTATTGCAGCCCGATGCCGTGTGATGCGTAAGCTGCTGCGCCATCGACCAGTACATCAGCCTGAAATTGGTGCGCGAGATGGTCGTGGCGCGGCTCGCGCCTTCCGGCCTCAGCGTCACTTCCAGGTCGATGTCGAACGCGTGCTCGCCCTCATGCCGCAGATACGCGAGCGGTTGCGGCTCCTGCACGGGCGTCGCGGTGCGGAAGGGTTCGAGCGCGTCGAGCGTGACGATCCACGGCGAAATGGTGGTCGCGAACCCTTTCGCGTTGAACGGTCCGAGCGGCACGTATTCCCATTGCTGGATGTCGCGCGCGCTCCAGTCGTTGAGCAGCACCATGCCGAAGATATGCGACTCCGCATCCGCGCAGGCAATCGGTTCGCCGAGCGCATTACCGCGCCCGATGATGAAACCCGTCTCCAGCTCGATATCCAGCTTGCGGCATGCGCCGAACACCGGCCGCTCTTCGTTGGGCGCTTTCAACTGGCCGTTCGGGCGGCGCACCGGCGTGCCGCTCACCACCACCGACGACGCGCGTCCGTTATAGCCGATCGGCATCTCGGACCAGTTCGGCAGCAGCGCATTCTTCGGATCGCGGAACATCGAGCCGACGTTGGTCGCGTGTTCCTTCGAGGAATAGAAGTCCGTGTAGCCGGGAATCTCGACGGGCAGATGGAGCGTTGCATCGGCGCGCGGAACGAGCGTGCGGCGGCGCAACGCGGAATCGTCGCGCAGCGTGGATGCGCCCTCTTGCAGCAGGCCGCTGAGCGCGCTGCGCACCGCGCGCCACGTATCGCGTCCGAGCGCGATGAAGTCGTTCAGACGCGGCGCGTTGAAGGTGCCGTGACCATCGACGAGACGCGCTTCTTCGAGCGCCGCCAGGTCCACGATCCAGTCGCCGATAGCCACACCCGCGCGCGGCCGCGGATTCACCGGGTCGCTGAAGATGCCAAACGGCAGGTTCTGGATCGGAAAGTCGCTCGCCGGATCGTTGGCGGAGTCGAGCCAGCTCTTGAGTTGCGGCGCACGCGTCGCGTGAAGCGCGTCGTTCATCGTTGCTCCGGGTTGAAGTGTTTCGTGAGCCCTTGCCAGCACTCGTAGTAATGCGCCTGCAATTGCGCGGTTTCGAGCGCGAACTGCGTCGGCTTGATGAGCGTGCGCGTCTCGAACATGAAGGCGAGTGTGTCGCCGACCTTCGCGGGCTTCGAGGTATCGCTTCTCGATGCCTTTTCGAAGGTATCCGCGTCCGGCCCGTGTCCCGACATGCAGTTGTGCAGACTCGCGCCGCCCGGCAGGAAGCCCTCGGCCTTCGCGTCGTAGACACCATGCACGAGGCCCATGAATTCGCTCGCCACATTGCGATGGAACCAGGGCGGCCGGAACGTGTCCTCGGCGGCGAGCCAGCGCGGCGGAAAAATCACGAAGTCGATGCTATCGACGCCCGGCGTATCGATCGGCGATTGCAGCACGAGAAAGATGGACGGATCGGGATGATCGAAGCTGATCGAACCGATGGCGTTGAAGTGGCGCAGGTCGTATTTGTAGGGCGCGTAGTTGCCGTGCCACGCGACCACGTCGAGCGGCGAATGGCCGATATCCGCGCGCCACAGCACGCCGTTCATCTTGGCGATGAGTTCGAACGCGCCTTCGCGGTCCTCATAAGCCGCGTGCGGCGTGAGGAAATCACGCGGATTGGCGAGCCCGTTCGAACCGATAGGCCCGAGATCGGGCAGCTGCAGCAACGCGCCGAAGTTCTCGCAGATATAGCCGCGCGCTTCGCCATCCGGCAGCGCCACGGCAAAGCGCACGCCGCGCGGAATCACCGCGATCTCGAACGGCGCGATATCGAGCTTGCCGAGTTCGGTCCAGATCGCGAGCCGCCCTGCTTGCGGCACGATCAGCAATTCGCCGTCCGCGCTGTAGAAGAAGCGCTCGTGCATCGAACGGTTTGCCGCGTACAAATGAATCGCGCAGCCGCTCATGGATTCGGCGGCGCCGTTGCCGGCCATCGTCACCCAGCCGTCGATGAAATCGGTCGGCGCGGCGGGCATCGGCAGCGGGTCCCAACGCAACTGGTTCGGCGGCGTGGGCGGCACATCGGCGAAATTGGCGACGAGCCGCGCGCGCGAGGCATCGCCAGTCAATTGCACGAACGGCCGATGCACCGCCGCCGGCCGGATGCGGTACAGCCACGAGCGCCGGTTATGCGCGCGCGGCGCGGTAAAAGCCGTGCCGGAAAGCTGCTCCGCATAAAGACCGTAGGCCGCGCGCTGCGGCGAGTTGCGGCCGATGGGCAGCGCGCCCGGCAACGCTTCGGTCGCGAAGTCGTTGGCGAAACCCGACTGATAGTGCGCGCTAGCGTCGGTATGCGTGTCGAACGTCGGCATGGTCGTGATCCTCGATGAGTGCCATCGCATAGTATTTACGAATGGTAAAACCAATTACGTTTAGTGAAATTTGTCGTAAACCCTGAGCGTGGCTTATCCCACCCGCATATGAATATGTGAATTTGGCGCAAGCCACGGCGCCATGCGCTGGTACCATCGACGGAATTCGTCCCACATTGGAAGCCTTAACGCCGAACGCGCCATGATCACCCCGTCCGTGACAGAACTCGTCAACCGCGCCAAGGCGCATCCGTTTCTCGGCGCGCATATCGTGCTGGGCGAAGGCGAGCACGCGGGACAAGCGGTCGCGAACTATGGCGAGTTGCGTATTGCAAGCGCGTATGAGCCGATCTTCGATGTCGGCACGCATAGCTTTCCGCAGGTGTTGAGCGCGTCGCCCGAGAGCGCGGAGCGTTTCGGCGACGAACTCGGCGTGCAGGCGCAGACGCTGATCGAAGGCGATACTCCGCACGATCCCTTTGGCCAACTGGACAACGACCGCGAACTCGTCGCGCTCGACCGGTTATCGCGCGCGCTGCATGCGTTCAATTTCTTCGGCGCGCAAAAGCCCGGTCTGCTGTTTTTGCGCGTGCATGAGCGGTTATTGAAGAGCGTGAAGTACGACCACGGTCTGCACTTCTCGTCGGTATTGCTGGAGTTCGGCGTGAATCCCGGACGCATCGTGATCGAATTGCCGGCGGCGGCCGTCGCGCACAAGACGTTTCTCGGCTACCTCATCAAAAGCTATCAGCGCTACGGTTTCAAGGTAGCGGGCAATCTGCCCAATGCCGGGCAGATCATGGCGGTATCGGACATGGCGCGGCTCGACTTCATCAAGATGGATGCGCGCGCCGCCTTGCGCGATTCCGTGGTCAAGCATCTGGTGGCGTATGCGCACAGGCTGCGCATTCCGCTCATCTTCAGCAATGTCGCCGATGCCGCGCAGTTCAATGCGCTCGAACAATACGACGTGCACTTCGTGCAAGGGCCGGTGTTCGACGCGCATCCCGGAGAATTGCGTTAGCTGTCGCTGCGCAGGCGATGCATCAGCGGCTTCAGCGCCGGATACAGATCGAGATAGACGCCGAAGCGGTCTCTATAAACGCGTTGCCGTGCTTCGTCCGGCTCTGCGCGATCCACGAGCGTGACCCAGCCGCCTTCCGCCGTTTCGCGTGAGATGAGATTGGCACCGAGCGCCGCGAGCAAGGCCGCGCCCATCGCCGCTTCGACTTCCTGTTCGATGGATTGCACGGGATAACCCGTTACATCCGCGATGATCTGCATCCAAAGGTCAGAATGCGCCGCGCCGCCGACCACGATCAGCTTGTCATCCAGCGATTGCGCGCCGCGCCGCCCTGCTTCCATGTTGTGCTTCAACGCAAACGCGACGCCTTCGAGCACCGCGCGATAGAGCGTCGCGCGCGTGTGAAAGAGATTCAAGCCCACGAACGTGCCGCTCGCGTGGGCATCCCAGACGGGGCTGCGCTCGCCCATCAGATAAGGCAGGAACACGACGCCGTCCGAACCCGCCGCGACCTTGGCCGCCGCATCTTCGAGCAGCCGATGCGGATCGCCATCGGGTATTTGCTTGGCCGCCGCGATCTCGGCCTGACAGAACTGATCGCGATACCACGCGACGCATGCGCCCGCCGTGCTCGCGCCACCGAACACGTAGAGATCGCGCTTGCCGTTGTAGACGTGCGGCATGGAGACGAGACCGTGTTGCGCATCGACGCTCTGGTTGATGTAGCCCCAGCACATGCTCGTGCCGATCATCGCGACATGGTGACCCGCGCGCGTCACGCCCGCCGCGAAAGTGGCGACGGCCGCATCGACGCCGCCCGCGACGATCGGTGTGCCCGCCGCAAGCCCGAGCTTGTCCGCCCACTGCGGCAACAGCCCGCCCACGATCTCCGACGACTCGACGAGCCGCGCGGGCATCATCGACACGGGAATGCCGAGCATGTCGAGCGCTTCTTCCGACCACGCGCGGCGGCCGATGTCGTACACGCCGCCGATATTGCCCGCCGAGCTGTGATCGATCGCGAGTTCGCCCGTGAGGCGCTGGATGATAAACGCGTTCGGCGGCAGGAAATAGCGCGTCTTCTTCCAGACTTCCGGCTGCTGCTCGCGCATCCACAGAATTTTCGTGAAGCCGTAGTAGCTGTCGACGCCGTTGCCGGTGATCGCCTCGATGCGCGCCATATCCACGTTCTGCCGCACCCATTCGACTTGCGCGGTCGCGCGGCGATCCATCCAGATGAGGCACGGGTAAAGCGCTTCCATGTCGTCGTCGACGGGAATGCCCGAGCCGCCGTAGAGACTGCTCACGCAGACCGACTTGATCTGATCGGCCGCGACGCCCTTCGCGCGCGCTTTCGCGACGCAGCCGCTCAAGGCTTCGGTCACGGCATCGAACCAGACGGACGGCCATTGTTCCGCCCAGAGCGGCTTCGGTGTATCCGGATGATAGGCGCTCGAATGTTGCGCGATGATTGCGCCAGTCGTATCGACGAGGAGCGCCTTCGTGCTCTGCGTGCCGATGTCTATGCCGATCACGTAATCCATGCTTTGTCTCCGACTCGTATCTTTCTGTGTGGTTTGCCGCGTCTTTGCCTATGGTTGATGCAGACCTTCGTTCAACGCCGGCCGTGCTGACTATCCGGGTTATTCCCGATTCGTCCTGTAACGGCGCGCTGGGCTACGTCCGGCGCTTAAGCGCCGCTGCCGCGCGCGGCTGCATGCGGCACCGCGCCTTGACTTTCGCGATGCCTAATACGATCATTCGATCAACCAAAGAGCAAATGCTCACCACGGCTGCGTAAATTGTGAGCGCAAGGCGTCGCAAACGCAAACGGTCGTCCGCGAAGAACGGGCGCACATCCAATCAAAGGAAGCGAGACATGACGAGCGAAAACAATGTGATCCTGCACATCGGCGCGGGGTCTTTTCATCGCGCGCATCAGGCGTGGTACTTGAGCCGGCTGATCGAATCGGGCGATGCGAGCTGGTCGCTCGCCGTGGGCAACATTCGCGGCGACATGAACGCCGTGCTCGATGCGCTCGCCGCGCAAAACGGTGAGTACACGCTCGAAACCGTCACGCCGCAAGGCGAGCGCGACTACGAAACGGTGCGCTCCATCCGCCGCGTGATTCCCTGGACCGCCGATCTCGACGGGCTCATCGCGGCGGGCAGCGCGCCCGAATGCAAGATCGTATCGTTCACCGTCACCGAAGGCGGCTATTACCTCGACGAACACGACAAGCTCGAAACCGGCAACGTCGATCTCGCCGCCGACCTGAAAGGCGCGAAGACCACCATCTACGGTGCCATTGCCGCCATTCTCGACGCCCGCATGAAGAACGACGCGGGCAAGCTGTCGCTGCAGAACTGCGACAACCTGCGCAGCAACGGCGACCGCTTCAAGGCGGGCATGCTCGAATTCCTCGAACTGCGCGGCGAAACGAAATTGCGCGACTGGATGATCGCCAACACCTCGTGCCCGAACGCGATGGTCGACCGCATCACGCCGCGTCCGACACCCGATGTCGCGGAGCGCGTGAAAGCCGCGACGGGTTTCGACGACCGCGCGCCGATCATGGGCGAGAAGTTCATTCAGTGGGTGATCGAGGATCACTTCATCGCGGGAAGGCCCGCTTGGGAGAAGGTTGGCGCGGAGATGGTCGAGTCCGTGCTGCCGTACGAAGAGGCGAAGATCCGCATTCTCAACGCGAGTCATAGCTGCATTGCGTGGGCGGGAACGCTCGTCGGCCTGCAGTACATTCACGAAGGCACGCAGGACCTGGAGATTCGCGCCCTCGCCGAAGCCTATGTCACCGACGACGTCATCCCGTGCCTCACGCCTAGCCCGATCGATCTGGCGAAGTATCGCGATGTCGTGCTCGACCGCTTCAGCAATCCGTATATCAAGGACACGAATCAGCGCGTCGCCGCCGATGGCTTCTCGAAGCTGCCGGGCTTTATCGCGCCGACGCTCGCGGAATGTTTCGAGCGCAACGTCGATCCCGACTCGACCGCGATTCTGCCCGCGCTCTTCTTTCGCTTCCTCGAACGCTGGCACGAAGGCAAGCTGCCTTATACCTATCAGGATGGCGTGATGGACCCCGCCGTCGCGCATGGCTATTTCACGGCCGACGATCCGATCAAGGCCTTCGCCGGCGACAAGCTGCTCTGGGGCAGCATGGCGCAGACCGAGAGCCTGGAGCGCGTGCTGCGCGCGGCAATCGGGCGCGTCGATGCGTGGCTCAAGAACCGGCCTTGATTGGCTCGCTTGGGTGTTGTGCTCATGGCGCATTGAGGCGCACGGCGTTACATTAGCGCCTCCGGTTTTCTGCCGGGCTTCGCGCCTGGCTTCGACAAAGGTCCGTTCATGTATTTAGGTATCGACCTCGGCACCTCCGAAGTGAAAGTGCTGCTGCTCGCAAGCGACGGCAGTGTAATCGGCACGGCGGGCACGCCTTTTACGGTGTCGCGCCCGAAACCGCGCTGGTCCGAACAAAATCCGCTCGACTGGTGGGCAGGCACGCGCGCCGCCCTCTTCGCCTTGCGCGACAAGTTTCCGAAAGAGTTCGCGCAAGTGCGCGGCATCGGCCTGTCCGGGCAGATGCATGGCGCGGTGCTGCTCGATTCGAGCGATCGCGTGCTGCGCCCGGCCATCCTCTGGAACGACATGCGCAGCGACAAGGAGTGCGCCGAGCTTTACGAGCGCGCGCCGAATCTGCACGAGATCGCCGGTAATCTGGCGATGCCCGGTTTCACCGCGCCCAAGCTGCTCTGGGTCGCGCACAACGAGCCGGAAATCTTCCGGCAGACGGCTTGCGTGCTGTTGCCGAAGGATTATCTGCGCATGCATCTCACGGGCACGAAGGTGTCCGATCCATCCGATGCCGCCGGCACGCTTTGGCTCGATGTCGCGCGACGCGACTGGTCGGACGAACTGCTCGCCGCGTGCAGCATGACGCGGCAGCAGATGCCGAAGCTTGCCGAAGGCAGCGAGCCTTCGGGCACCTTGCGTCCGGAACTCGCACGTGAACTCGCCTTGCCCGATGGCGTCATCGTTGCGGCAGGCGGCGGCGACAATGCGGCGAGCGCGGTGGGAATCGGCGCAACCGAACCCGGCGATGGCTTCCTCTCGCTCGGCACGTCGGGCGTGTTGTGCGTGGTGGGCGATCGCTTCAGGCCCAATCCGGCATCGGCGGTGCATGCGTTTTGTCACGCCATTCCGGACCGCTGGCATCAAATGAGCGTGGTGTTGTCGGCGGCGAGTTGCCTGCGCTGGGTATGCAAGCTCACGTCCACCGACGAGCCCACGCTGCTTGCGGAAATCGAGGCGCTGCCCGCCGATGCCTTATCGACCGCGCCTTTGTTCCTGCCGTATTTGAGCGGCGAGCGCACGCCGCACAACGACCCTTACGCGCAGGGCGTGTTCTTCGGCATGACGCACGCCACCGATCGCGCCTTGCTCGGCTATTCGGTGCTGGAAGGCGTGACGCTCGCCCTGACCGATGGTCTCGACGCCTTGCAATCCGCGGGCACGGAAGCGCATGCCTTGTCGCTGCTTGGCGGCGGCGCGCGCAGTGCGTACTGGGGCCAAATGTTCGCCGATGCGCTCGATACGCCCACGCGCACGCACGGCGGCGGCGAGACGGGCGCGGCGCTCGGCGCGGCGCGGCTCGGCTGGCTCGCGGCGGGCGGCGATCCGGCGACGGTGCTGACCAAACCTGCCATCAAACAGGAGTTCACGCCGAATGCCGAGCGCCACGCGGCGTTGCGCCAGCGGCTCAAGGGCTATCGCGAGCTGTATCAGCACGTGCGGCCGTTGTTCGATCCGGCGCGTCCGCGACTAGCCTGACGCCGAGAGACGTTCGAAAGCCGGCTGTTGCCGTTAAGCGGGCAGCCGGCTGTTTCGTTTTCCAAACGGCATTCATTGGCCGCCTTGCTTGGCCTGAACGCAGCGTTTCGGTCGTGCGGGTAAATATTCGGCGATGGTTTCCGACGATAAACCGCGCCGCGCGCTATAAAAAGAACTACAACTGAAGCAGACTCAATTCAACGACCGTGCCCAAGCCCAACGAAAAACTCGATCTGGCGACGCGCGCCGCGTGGCTCTACTACGTCGCGGGCAATACTCAGAATGAGATCGCCGAAAAACTGCAAATCTCGCGACCTGTCGCGCAGCGGCTCGTCGCCTTCGCGGTCGAAAAGAACCTGATTCGCGTGCGAGTCGATCATCAGATCGCCGATTGCCTTTCGCTTGCGAAGCAACTCAGCGACCGCTACGGACTCGCGATGTGCGAAGTGGTGCCCATCGACGGCGACAGCAACGAGCAAGTGGACCGCAAGCTCGCGGTAGCAGGCGCGCAGGTGATGGAACGCTATCTCGTCGATGAGAAACCGCTCGTCGTCTCCATCAGCAGCGGGCGCACGCTCAAGGCGGTGGTCGCGCAGATCGGGCAACTGGAGCGGCCGCAGCATCGGCTGGTGTCGCTCGTCGGCGCGATTGCGCACGATGGTTCGTCCAATCGCTACGACGTCGCGCAGCAGCTCTCCGAAAAGACCGGCGGCAAACACTTCATGCTGCCCGCGCCGCTCATGGCCGATAGCGAAGCCGAGCGCGCGCAATGGTGCAATCACCGTCTTTATCGGATCGTGGATGCGCTCGCGCAGAAAGCGGACGTGGCTTTCGTCGGCATCGGCAATGTGGGCATCAATTGTCCGCTGCACGAGGACGGGTTCATCTCGAACGCCGAAGTCCACGAGTTGATGAAAGCGGGCGCGGTGGCGGAACTGCTCGGCCTGCCGATCGATGCGAACGGAGCGCGCGTCGATTCGAAAACCGGCGCGCGTGCGACGAGCCTCAGGATCGATTCGCCGCCGAAACGGCCGACCATCGGCTTTGCCGGCGGCGAGCGCAAGCGCGCGGCGCTGGTCGCGGCGTTGAAGGGGAAGTGGTTGTCGGGATTGGTGACGGATGAGCTTTGCGCGCGCGCGGCGCTGGCGGCTTGAATCGCTCGTCCCATGACGCCGGCGTCCACGCGAGACACCGGCGCCACTGCGGAGATCAAGCCCGCGCCACGCTCGGCACAGCCAATTCCGGATGCTCCACGAGATAAGCTTCCACCACGTGCCGCCTGAACGCGATGCCGTCCGCGTTGAACAAATGGCAGTGTTCCGGCGACGCGCCCACCTTCAGCTTCTCGCCCCGCGTGTGCTTCTCCAAGGGCGGAATCCGCGAGATCAAGCCGTCCGGCGCCACCGATGTCTCCGCGTACAGATAAGCCGCGTCGCCTAACGTTTCCACGGTCATCGTCGAAGCGGACACGCCGTATTCCGAAACGTTCGGCTGTAACGCTTCCGGACGAATGCCGATAGTCACCGCATCGCCGGGCTTGGCATTGCCTGGCAGCACGCCGGCCAGTTGCGTCTCGCCGGTGGAATACTTCACGAGCACGCCATCGTCCTGAATGCGCTCGACCGTGCCCGAGAGAAAGTTCATCTTCGGCGAGCCGATAAAACCCGCCACGAACTTGTTGGCCGGCGCGTGATACAGCGTGTTGGGCGTGCCGACCTGCTCGATATTGCCCGCCGAGAGCACCACGATCTTGTCCGCCAGCGTCATTGCTTCGACCTGATCGTGGGTCACGTAGATCATCGTCGTCTTGAGATCGTCGTGCAGGCGCGCGAATTCCAGGCGCATCTTCACGCGCAACGCGGCGTCGAGATTGGAAAGCGGTTCGTCGAAGAGAAACACTTTCGGCTTGCGCGTGATCGCGCGGCCAATCGCCACGCGCTGGCGCTGCCCGCCCGACAACTGCTTCGGCTTGCGGTCCAGCAAGTGATCGATATGCAAGATCTTCGCGGCGTTCTTCACGGCCGCATCGATCGCGGGCTTCTTCTCGCCCGCGAGCTTGAGTCCGAACGCCATGTTGTCGTAGAGCGTCATGTGCGGATAAAGCGCGTACGACTGAAACACCATCGCAATGCCGCGCTTCGCGGGCGGCAATTCGTTCACGCGCACGCCGTCGATCGACAGATCGCCGCCGCTGATCTCCTCCAGCCCCGCGATCATGCGCATCAGCGTGGACTTGCCACAGCCCGACGGTCCGACGAACACGACGAACTCGCCGTCGTTGATATCGAGGTTGACACTCTTCATCACCTCGGTGTCTTCATATCGCTTGTTGATGTTACGCAGTGTCAGACTAGCCATGATCCGTCTCCATGTTTCTTTGTTTGCGACGCTTAGCCGAGCCTCTTTTCAAGGCGTCTCGAAGGTCGCATGCTGCAGCCATTGTTCGACGAGTGCGGGCAAGCGCGCCATGTCGTCGAAGACGACTTCCGCGCCCGCGCGCTTCAACGCGCCGATCTGTCCTTCCGTCGCATGTCCTCCGCCGATGAACCCCAGCACCTGCATGCCCGCCGCGCGCGCCGCCGTCACGCCGGTCACGCTGTCCTCCACCACGAGGCAGCGCAACGGGTCGACCTTCAACGCGCGCGCCGCCGCTAAATACACGTCGGGCGCAGGCTTCGGGTTCGCCACCATGTCCGCCGTGAAGCGCCTGTCGCCGAAAAACTGCACGAGGCCCGTGCGATTCAGGACGGTATCCACGTAAGCCGCGAAGCTGTTGCTCGCGCATGCCTTGGTGAGCGGCACGGCGGCAAGCGCCTCGGCGATGCCCGCGACCGGCGGCGCTTCTACCGCCGCCGCTTCGACCGCGCGGCGGATCGACATGATCTGATCCTGCGTGAGCGTGCGGTTCACGGTGTCCGCCGCGCTCGCGAGCACGGCTTCGATGCGCAAGCCGAGCAGCGGCATCACCACGGGTTCGATATCGACGCCTGGCCACAGCGTCTGCAATTCCGTGACGAGCATGCGCGCCGCCACGGCTTCGCTGTCGATGAGCACGCCGTCGCAGTCGCAGATCATCAGTCGATCTGCGAGCGCGGCTTCTCTGGAAGGTGTCAGGTTCACTGGGTACGCCTCACTTCACCGCGCCGAAGGTCAGGCCGCGCACCAGTTGCTTCTGCGAGAGCCAGCCGACGATGAGAATCGGCGCGACGGCAAGCAGCGACGCCGCCGAAAGCTTGGCCCAGAACAAACCTTCCGGACTCGAATACGACGCGATGAACACGGTAAGCGGCGCCGCGTTCGAGCTCGACAGGTTGATGCTCCAGAACGCCTCGTTCCAAGAGAGGATCACGAGCAGGAGACCGGTCGATGCCAGTCCCGGCAGCGACATCGGCATGAGCAGATAGACTATCTCCTGCCACGTCGTCGCGCCGTCTATGCGTCCCGCTTCGAGAATGTCGCGCGGCACTTCGTTGAAGTAAGTGAACGCCATCCACACGGCAATCGGCAAATTGATCAGCGTGTACACGATGATGAGACCCGACACCGTATCGAGCAGGCCCGTGTTCTTCCACAACAGATAGATCGGCACCAGCACGCCGACCGACGGCATCATCTTCGTGGAGAGCATCCACAGCAGCACTTTCTGCGTCTTCTTCGTGGGGAAGAACGCCATCGCGTAGGCGCAGGGCACGGCGAGCAACAGGCAGATCACCGTGACGCCCAGCGAGATCAGCACCGAGTTGAGCGCGAAGCCCCAGTAGTTGCTGCGCGCAAAGACCTCGCGGAAGCTGTCGAGCGTCGGCGTGAAGAAAAGCGACGACGAGTATGCCTGCTGCTCGGTCTTGAACGCGGTGATCGTCATCCAGAAGATGGGGAAGAACAACAGGATCGAAACGATCCACGCAACAATGCCGGGCGCGATGCGCTTCACATGTTCGAACACGGGCACGGGCGGCCTGGTGGAAACCGGTTGAGTGCTCATGACTCGTACTCCCCTTTGAGGTTCTTCGCGAGCATTCTCACGAGGAAGAACGCAACCACGTTCGCGAGGATCACCGCGAGGATGCCGCCCGCCGATGCGAGACCGACATCGAACTGCTGCAGACCGAGCGCATAGATGAGATACGACAGGTTGGTGGTCGCGGTGCCCGGACCGCCGCCGGTGGTCGTATAGATTTCAGCGAAGATCGACAGCAGGAAGATGGTTTCCATCATCACGACGACGGCGATTGCGCGACGCAAGTGCGGCAGCGTGATGAAGAAGAACATGGCGAACGGACCCGCGCCGTCGATGCGCGCCGCTTCCTTCTGCTCCTGATCGAGCGACTGGATCGCCGTGAAGAGAATCAGGAACGCGAACGGCAGCCATTGCCACGACACGATCATGATGACCGCGAAGAGCGGGTAGTCGGCGAACCAGTCGATCGGCTGCATGCCCATGGAACGCATCAGCGAGGCGACCAGGCCATACACCGGGTGCAGGATCATGTTCTTCCAGATCAGCGCGGACACCGTCGGCATGACGAAGAACGGCGCAATCACCAGAAGCCGCGCAATGCCCTGCCCGATGAATTTGCGGTCGAACAGCACGGCGAGCAGCACGCCGCCGATCACCGTGATGCCGAGCGTCGAGCCGATCAGGGTCAGCGTATGGCCAATGGACGGGCCGAACGCCGGGTCGGTGGCGAGGAACTCGTAGTTATCGAAGCCCGCGAAACCCTTAACATCGGGATTGAGCAGGTTGTAGCGCGAGAACGAAAACCAGATCGTCATCGCGAGCGGGATCGCCATCCACAAGAACAGGAGACCGGTCGAGGGCGTGATCAGCCAGCGCACCGACTTCGCGCGCTTCTTGTCGCGCTCGGCCGCGGACTCCTGGTAGTGGTCGGAGATAGGGGGATTCAGTTGACTCATCGTGACACCTCTCGATGATTGACCGGCCGCGCATCTTCGGAGGGCGAAGACGCGCGGCCTGCGAACTACGTGACTTACTTCTGATAGCCCGCCTGTTTCACTGCGCGATCGGCTGCCGCGTTGGCGGCCTTGAGCGCGCTATCGACGCTGCCCTGATTCGCGACAACGCCGGCGATCGACTGACCGACTACCGTGCCGAACGACTGGAACTCGGGGATGCCCACGAACTGGATGCCGCTATACGGCACCTTCTTGAGCGACGCATCGTTCGGATTGGCGCTTTCGATCGCCGCCAGCACGAAGTCGCCGAACGGCGCGGCCTGTTTGTACTCGGGGCGCGCGTAGGTGGACTTGCGCGTGCCCGGCGGCACCGAGGCCCAGCCCTCGTCCTTGCCGACCATTTCTATATATTCCTTCGACGTGGCCCACGCGGCGAACTTCTTCGCGGCGTCCTGCTGCTTCGACGTCTTCGGGATCGCGAGCGACCACGACCACAGCCAGTGCGAGCCCTTCGGCGTCACGGCGATCGGCGCGGCGGCAAAGCCGATCTTGTCCGAGACCTGCGACTGCGCCTTGTTGTAGAGCATGCCGGCGGCAACCGTCGCGTCGATCCACATTGCGCACTTGCCCGAGGACATCAGCGTGAGGTTTTCGTTGAAGCCGTTGGAGCTCGCTCCCGGAGGGCCGTCGGCCTTGAGCAAGTCCGCATAGAACGACACGGCCTTGTGCCATTCGGGCGAATCGAGCTGCGCCTTCCATTGTTCGTCGAACCAGCGGCCGCCGAAGGTGTTCACCACCGTCGAAACGAAGGCCATGTTCTCGCCCCAGCCTGCCTTGCCGCGCAGGCAGATGCCGTATTGGCCCTTGGCCTTGTCGGTCAGCTTGTCGGCGAATTGCTTGATTTGATCGTAGGTCGGCTGATCGGGCATCTTGAGGCCGGCCGCGTCGAACAGATCCTTACGGTAATAGGTCATCGAGCTTTCGACGTAGAACGGCAGCGCATAGAGCTGGCCGTTGTACGAGAGACCGTCGCGGGCGGTTTTCACCACGTCGTCGAGATCGTAGTTCGCGGGCAGATTGGCCATCGGCGTGAGCCAGCCACGCTTGCCCCACTGCGGCGCTTCGTACGTGCCGATGGTGAGCACGTCGAACTGGCCGCTGTTGGTCGTGATGTCGGTGGTGGCGCGCTGACGCAGCACGTTTTCCTCGAGAATCACCCACTTCAGCTGGATGTCCGGATTGGCCTTCTCGAACGCGGGCGAGAGCTTCTTCAGCTCGATCATGTCCGGGTTGTTGAGCGTGGCCACCGTGATGGTGGTCGCTGCTTGCGCAGGCGGCACGAAGGCCGCGCTTGCCGCGATGAGCGATGCGACGACGCCGGTCACGGCAAGCTGTGCACGCGGCTCTGTCCGAACGATAGTGTGGATGCGTTTCATTGTGGTGCGTCTCCTTTTTTGTTGGCATGGGCGCCATGCGGGAAACAGGCCGTGCGGCGATGTCTTCGATGCCGTCGGTGCCTGTCTCGCAAGCGCCGGTGTGCCGCTGCCTGCTGCCTCAGGGATGCGCGATGGATATCGCGTGGATTCCGGTTTTGCTTCGGGTTTTCTTTTGAATCTTCGCTGCGGTATCGCCTCTTACCTTTCGCTGCCTTCTTTGGTCTTGCGCCCTACCTTGCGTGCTCATCGTGCCGTTTCACTATAGACGGTGCGCCTCGCGCTGCAAGGGCCGTCAACTCGTCCGCTTGCCGCTTTTCGACGCTGAGCTTGCGGGCCATGATGTCGTTGACCGCGAAGACATGGCCGTGGATATCCCGCGATTTGCCGAGGATTGGGTGCATGTCGATGAGCGCCGCGTGACTGAAAGGAACGTCGATACCGCCGGAACGCTCGACGGTCTTGGCGACGATGCGCTCGAACACATGCACGCGTTCGCCAGCGTCTTCGGAGCGCCGACGGAGTTCGCTCTCGTCATCGACCAAGAGCTTCGCGCCTTCTTCAAGAAAAGACCGCGCCACCGCTTCGCCCATCCCACTCGTGGCAACCGTGATGATCGCCACCTTGTCGCTCAATCTCACCGACATCTCCGAGATTTTTTTGGTTCGAAGTGAGCGAACGCTCTGGCTTCGATCAATTGCTCTTTGTGTGGTCGAATGATCGGCGTTGTGTAGAGAAGTGTCAAGGCGGGAAAACCAGTTTCGATGGTGCGACGCGCAATTGCGTCCGCGGCGGAAAGCCGCGCCAGTCGCTGCTCCGAGCAACGGTCGTTCCTAAAGGTGCACTCGACGCTGATACGTTATATCATCTCGGAATTCTCCGATTCGGCATTCGACATGAACGCCGTGTCATGCATCAAACCCGGACACCGAGCCTCAACATGACCGCATCCGTCGAAACCATGCTCGCTCGCGCGGAAGCGCTGGCCATCGAGCGCGGCGTCGCGCTCACACCCTTGCGCCGGCACGTGTACGAACTCGTGCTGAAGGCGCACAAGCCGATCGGCGCCTACGACCTCATCGACGCAATGGAGCCGAAGCGCGGCGCGCGCGTGCCGCCCACCACTGTTTATCGCGCGCTCGACTTCCTGGTCGAGAACGGCTTCGTGCATCGCATCGAATCGAAGAACGCGTTCGTCGCCTGCTGCGATGCGGGCAAGCCGCACGAAAGCCAGTTCCTTATCTGCGACGACTGCGGCAACACGCTCGAAATACAGGGCCGCGATCTGGCTTCGTCGCTTTCGGCCACGCCGCCTGCGCATGGCTTCGAAGTACGGCATCAGGTCGTCGAATTGAGCGGACTGTGCAGCGATTGCCAGAAGAAGCACCGCCACGCCTGAGCGCACGTCGTTCGAGCCACGAACCTTGCCCCTGCCGCACCGCGCCGGCACGCCCTTCAACGACTCAAGGAACCCGATGAAACTCGCGCATGTCCTCACCTGCCTCGTCGCCGCATTCGGCTTTTGCCAGGGAGCTTTCGCGCAAGCCACGCGCGTGCCCGTCGTGGCGGCTGAAAACTTCTATGGCGATGTGATCCGCCAGCTCGGCGGCGATCACGTGCAGGTGACGAGCATCCTCAGCAATCCGGATGAAGATCCGCATCTCTTCGAAGCCAGCCCGAAGACCGCGCGTGCGCTTCAGCACGCGGCGCTGGTCGTCTACAACGGCGCGGACTACGATCCATGGATGGACAAACTGCTCGCGGCATCGAGAAAGAACGACACGCGCACGATAATCGTCGCGGCGCAGCTTGTCGGCAAGAAGTCCGGCGACAATCCGCATCTCTGGTACGACCCGGCGACCATGCCCGCCGTCGCAAAAGCGGTGAGCCAGTATCTCGTGAGCGCGGACCCGTCCCACAAGAGCGATTACGACGCGCGCCTCGCGACCTTCCTGAATTCGCTCAAGCCGATCGATGCCAGCGTCGCGCAATTGCGCGCACACTTCAAAGGCGTGCCAGTGACGGCCACCGAGCCGGTGTTCGGCTATATGGCCGATGCCATCGGCTTCGAGATGCGCAATCAGCGCTTCCAGATGGCCGAGATGAACGAGACCGAGCCGAGTCCCGCCGATATCGCCGCTTTCGAAAAGGATCTGAGCGAGCGGCGCGTGCACGTGCTCATCTACAACAGCCAGGCGACGGGCGCGCTCACGAAACGCCTGCTCAACGTGGCGAAGGACGCGCATTTGCCTAGCGTCAGCGTGACGGAGACGTTGCCTGCCAACAAGACCTATCAGCAATGGATGCTGATTCAGCTCGATTCGTTATCGGGCGCCTTGCAAGGATGGCAAAGATGAGCGTTCACTCGGGACCCGCGCTCGAAGTCGATCGCGTGACGCTGGAACTCGGCGGCCGCACGATCCTCGACGACGCAAGTTTCACCGTCCACACGGGCGAATTCATCGGCGTGCTCGGGCCGAACGGCGCGGGCAAGACCACGCTCATGCGCGCGCTGCTCGGCCTCGTGCCGCTCGCCGGCGGATCGATTCGCGTGAACGGCGCGGCGGTGGTGCGCGGCAATCCGACCATTGGCTATATGCCGCAGATTCGCAGCGGGCTTGCGGGCCGGCGAGTGTTGGGCCGCGATTTCGTCGCGATGGCGGCGGACGGACATCACTGGGGCGTGCCGCATCGCAATGCCCGCATTCGCGCGGATGTCGAGCGCGTGCTCGATCTCGTCGGCGCGGTGCAGCTCGCCGGGCGGCCGCTGTCCGAGTTGTCGGGAGGCGAGCGGCAGCGCTTGCTGCTTGCGCAATGTCTGCTCGGCGATCCGCGCCTTCTCTTGCTCGATGAACCGCTCATCAGTCTGGACCCGCGGCATCAGACGAGCGTGGTCGAACTCGTGCGGCGTGTGCAGCGCGAATTGAACATCACCGTGTTGTTCTCGGCGCATGAACTCAATCCGCTGCTCAACTCGCTCGACCGCGTGCTGTATCTCGGCAATGGACGCGCGGCGCTCGGCACGGTCGATGAAGTCATCTCGAAGCCGGTGTTGTCGAAGCTGTATGGCTCGCCGATCGACGTGATGCGCGTGAACGGCCGCATCTTCGTGATGTCGGGCGATGTGGAGATCGACAAGCTCGATCATGCGCACGAAGAAGGCGACGAACATGCTCATGGGCACGAGCATGAGCACGATCACGGTCATGGCCACGCGCATGCGCACGGTCACGACACGAAGGGAAAGCATACGCACAATGTTTGAATACGACTTCATGGTCAACGCATTCGCGGCGTCGGGGATCGTCGCGGTGCTGTCGGGGATCGTCGGCTATTTTCTGGTGCTGCGCGGGCAGACGTTCGCGGGTCACGCGTTGTCGCATGTCGGCTTCACGGGCGCAACGGGCGCCGTGTTGATCGGCCTGCCGCCGCTTTGGGGGATGATTGGCGTCACACTTGCGGCGGGCGTCGGCATGGGCGCGCTCGGCGAGAAGCTCGCGGGACGTGACGTGGCGATTGGCGTGATTTTGTCGCTATCGCTTGGCTTCGGTTTGTTGTTTCTGCACTTCTTCACGGCTTATGCGACGCAGGCTACGGCTCTCTTGTTCGGCAATGTGCTGGGCGTGAGTCACAGCGTGTTGATCGTGCTGGCGGGGCTTGCGGTCGTGAGTCTGGGCGCGTTGGCGGTGATCATGCGGCCGCTGTTGTTTGCTTCGCTGCAGCCGGAGCTGGCGGAGGCGAAAGGGGTTTCGCTGCGGCTCGTGTCGACGTTGTTTCTTGCGATTACCGCGTTGGCCGTGGCGGCTTGTACGCAGATCGTCGGAGTGTTGCTCGTTTTTGCGTTGATGGTCGGGCCGGCTGCCGCTGCGCAGAATTTGACGACGCGGTTGTCGTCGGGGTTGGTGTTGGCTGGTCTTTTTGCGCTCGCGCAGGCTTGGGTGGGGTTGACGCTTGCCTATTACACGGATTGGCCTACCAGTTTCTGGATTACGATGCTCGCGGCTTTGGTTTATGGGGTTAGTTTGTTGAGGAAGGGTTGAGAAGGTTTTTTGCTGCTTTTGCGGGCGCGGTGGGTTTGGGTTTTGTCGTTGTCTTGCGTTTTGGTTTAGTAGCCGTCTCCTGCCGGAGTAGCTTTCTTTGCGGCTGCAAAAAGTTACCAAAGAAAGCAGCTTCCGAACCGCTTAGCGGGTTGCATTCCTTATTCGGCGCGGTTGAGAAGTTGGGCCGCTATCTTGCGTTTTGGTTTAGTAGTCGCCTCCCCGGCGGGGGGTTACTTTCTTTGCAAAGCAAAGACGGGTTTGAGGCTGAACCCCTCATGGATAGGAATTTACAAGGAAAATCCGGCTTTTTCCGTCCAACATCCCGTCCAACACCGTCGCTCACCGGCGCGCGCGGGCTTGTTGCCCCAACCGAAACCCGCAAGACAGAGCAGGTTTTGCGAATGGGTATCGGCTCCGCCGTAACGGAAGGTTTCGGTATAGCGATACTTCTTCCATGTGCGATACAGCAGCGTCACGAATCGGTGATGGAACTGATCGAGGAACGCTTCGACCGCTTCGTGTCCTTCTTCGCGTTGCGCGATATCGTCGAGGTAATGGCTCGGCATCGCGGCATCGACACCGTACAGACCCATGAAAGTCGTGCGAACGACGGGCGGCAATGGAACAGCGTACGGGCCATCGCTAGAGTCATCGAGTTCGACACGCGCGATCTCGCCCGCAGGGAAACCCATGCAAGGATGCGAGCCAAAGCGCACCGGCTCATGCTCGTGCGTGTCTCGCTCGCAAAAGCCAAAGCCGTTTGCCATCTCGGGGTGGCTTGCTTCAAGCGATCGGCACAGTTGCGTGAAGCTCATCGCCGGCGCATGTGCGAGCAAAGCCGCGATAAGCGGTTCGATCGACTGTTGCATATCGGGCAGATCGCGCGGTTTCATAGTGGCGAGCGCCACGTCTTGCCGCGCGGCCATTCGACGCGCTTCTGCGTCGGCAGACTGATGACCTCGAGCTTCGTGAACAGGTTGATCTCCGCGTAAAGCTCGAAGAACCGATGCAGCAGTTCGCCGAACAACATCACATCGCCGTCACCCGAGAACGCCTGCGAATCGATCGTCACTTCGATCAACACGCCACGCTCTACGGCCCCGCCCGACACCTCTTCGAGCAGCGTCTCCGATACCCACAGAATGCCCGCCAGCCGCCTGCGATTGAGTTCGTCATTGGTCCAGTCGTAAAGCGCCAGCGCACCGCGCAACACTTCGGCATTCATCATCGACAGGAAGTTGGGCGCGAGGTGTGACAGCACGCGCCACTGGAAGCGATCGCCGGTCGGCGGGTACAGCGGCATCGTCGGCGCGACGAGGTTTCTCACGCCGACAAGCTCTGCTGCGCCGCCCACCATTTCGTCGATGCGTGCTTCACGCAGGCCCTTGCGCGGCAACAGGCCATTCGTGCCGGTCACGCGCAGTGACACGCTTTCTTCCGGCAAGTCCTCCATCGACTCCCATGCGTTGCCGCCGAAGATCAGCCACGTCTCATGCAGGCCGTCCATGCCGGGGCGCACGCGCGTATGGAAATAGCGCTCGGGCGACTCGTGCCGCATCATGCCGCCGCGATGACGGAAGTTCGAGAACGGCACGTATTCAAAACTTTGCGCTGTGACGTGATCGAAGCCGACCACGCCATCGACGGAATAGGTTTCGATGTGCTCGCCCTGATGGCTCGCCGGAATCACGCGGTATTCCGTTTCATGATGGTCGATCACGAGCGGTTCGGCGTCCAGTTCGAACAGATTGATGACCGGCGTGCAGAACAGCCGCACGTTGTCTTTGCTGAAGCGCATGTCGTGCGGATAGGTTTCTTTCAGCACGATTTCCAGTTCGAAATGCGTGGAGCGTTCCGGCAGCTCGTTCACGTCGAGACCGCAGATATCGACGAACAGGAATTTTTCGCGGAACGTGAAGTATTCGAGCAGCAGTTGATAGCCCGCGAACGCCGCGTCGGACTTGGGCCAAAGGCGTTCTTCGGGCGAGAAGCCAGCCGGTTCGATCGTCACGCCATCGAGCGGTAGAGCTTCGCCATCGCGCACTTCAGGGATACGCCAGTCGATCGCATGCACGTGTCGCGTGAGCGCGAGGTGCATGGCGAACGCGACGGGCTGATCGGCGCTCAGGTGCAGGCGCAGGCGCGAGAGGTCGGTTTCGTTGCGCTTGGCGGCGGCATCGAGTCTGAAGGCGAGCCGGATGATCGAGCGGCCATCGTGACGCACGCCCGGTCCCGCCTGCTCCAGACGCACGGGGTGCAAGTCCACCGGCTGCGTCGTGCGATACAGGCATTGGACGTTCTTCTGTGTAATACCGTCCGATGCGTCTCGGGTCACCGGAATCGGTTTGGATCGGACCGTTACGCCTGCGGGCACTTGTTCGGTGCGCTCGTGTTTCTCCATACGCGGGATCAATTCGACGATCGACAGCGACGGGATCATGCGCAGGTAATGCGGCCATAGCAGGCTCACGAGTCCTTCGGTCAGTTCGGGGAGTTCGTCGTCGAGTTTCTGCTGCAAGCGGCCGGTGAGGAACGCGAAGCCTTCGTATAAGCGTTCGACGTACGGATCGCGGTCACCGACGCGATCGAGATTGAGCATGCGGGCGCGGTCGGGATGAGCGCGCGCGAACTCGCGGCCCGACTCGCGCAGATAGCGCATCTCGGCTTCGTAGTAGCGCAGAACTGGGTCCTGATCCTGGCGAGATGGCGGGAAGTCGGGTTCGATGCCGCTGGTGGTGTCGTGCTTCATTCTGTTCAAACGGGTTACTGCAACTCGGGTGGCAGCGGCGGCAGCACGGGCGTTCCTGCGACCACGCCGCCCTTGCCGACGATAAACACGCGCTGCGGCATCTTGAAACCGCGCAGCTTGAGCAGATCAAGCGGTCCCGCGCCGACCTGTGCCTTCAGGTCGTAGTGAAGCGGAAAGCCGCTGTCCTGATTGAAGGTCAACGCGTAGCTTGTGCTGTCGAGCGGCTTTACTTTGGCGGTGCCAAGCAGACGCAACAGCGCCCAGTCACCATTCGCCTGGAACGCGATGCGCGTGCCCGCCGTATCCGATTCCCACGTCAGCGTCGTGCGCCCATTCTGACCGTTGCTCGGCCACACGATCGACGTGTACTGCTCCAACTGGTTGAAGTACTCGATCTTCGTGCCATCGATCGTCAGCACATTGCGCGTTACCTCAGGCGTCGGATGCGGCATAAGCTGGAACCGATAGTTCGCATCGCCCTGCGTGTAGAGTTGCGCGCCCAGCGTCGCTAATTGGCGCAGCGCCGACAGGAACTCGGGATCGAACTGCAGCGCTTGCGGGGCGAGGTCGTTCGGGACCCATGCGTTGCCTTGCTGCTGCAAGATACCGGCGAGTTGCGTCGTCACGAAGCGCGAGATCAGCCCCGTATCGGGCTTGATGTAGCGGCCAATTTCGACGAAGGACGCGTCGGCGTCCGTGTCGGCGAACGGGTAATGGCCGTCGAATGAACTGGCGAACGGTGCGGCCACTGCCGAGCGCCACAGGTCGTTCAGACTGGCCGCGGCGGGTTGCAGGATCGTTTGCCATGCCACATCGAGCGGACGAGCGAACAGCGCGTCACCGAAGCCCGACCATTGCGAGCCGAGGCTCGCGGCGGTGAGTGCGGCATCGTCCCGCGCCTGCGTGACTTCGGAGAGCTTGCCCTGAAACACGGCCTGCGCCATTTGACGCGCCATCGCCTGCGCATCCGCGCCGGTGGCGATCTGTTGCAGCTTTAGGCGCATGGTGGTGGCGACTGTCAGAAAGTGCGCGAGGCTGACGCCGCTGAAGTCGGCAGCGTTTCTGCTGCCGGATTTGCCGTTGGCTTTGGCGCCTGTCATCACGTCATCGCCCATCAGCGCGAGCAGCGGGCCGAAGAGTTTGTCGAGTGGATTGACGATCGGTTCGCTCGGGTTGTTCGTCTTTGTACCGATCATGTCCTGAGCCTTGCGCACCAGCGTGTCGGTCAGCGCCTGCGACGGACGGCCCGCTCCGGCCTGATATTCGACCGACTTCATCAGCGCGATCAACGGTGATGTCTGCGCATCGGTCAGGCGCGTAAGCTGGCTGATCGCTGCACTCAAGTTCGTGGCAGGCTGCCACTGGATGCTGTTGAGCATCGACTGCCACGCGGCGGCGTATTCGGAGAAGTAGCGCGCCCGCAGGCGCAGGCGCACTTCCTCCATGTCCTGCTGCGCTTCGAGCGCCGCACCGGGCACACGTGCGGCGCGTGCATCGGCGAGCACCCAATCGGCGCTGACGCGGCCTTCCTTCGCGGCCTTGTCGATGGCATCGCTCACAATCCCGTCCCACGCGGCGCGCGTATAGACGCCGGGAACCGTCTGCGCCGATGCGAACAGGCCGCGCGCGTCCGCGCCGTTGAGCAGTGTCGGCAAGGTCATATCCGCGTACTTGCCTTTCACCTGCGCGATCACGGATTGATAGAGCGTGTCATCGGAGTTTTGCAGACCGATCTGGTTGACCAGCGTGTTACGCGCCATGCCGACGAGATCGCTTGATCCGCTGAGACGCCATTCGGGATGCGCGCGGAGATGATTGGCATAGAAGGAGGCGAGGCGCTGCGAGAGATCGAGCCACTCGCCGGTGCGCATGTCTGGGTTTGCGGGCCATGCGCTTGGGAGTTGCCTGGACAGGAACGCGGCATCGGCGTGCTTCGGGTCAGCGAGCATCAGATAGGCTTTAAGCGCGTCGTAATCGCGTTGTTGCTCGTCGGCGTTAGGCAAAGCGTCGGCGCGGGCTTGCGATAACTGCGTGAGCGATGCTTCGAGGTGACGTCCAATCGGATCGCGCAGGTTTCGTGCGGCGATCGTCGAATACGGTTGCCAGAGTGCGGCCAACAATTCGTCATTGCGATTCAGGCCCGCGCGCAGATACCACGGTGCACCGTGCTGCTGGCGGTATTCGAGCTTCTCGATTTGCTGTTGAAGGTCGAGTTGCCTGCGTAAAGCGGCAGAGGTGTTCGGTTGAACGGCGAGCGCCGCATCGACCGTACTGCGCGCATCCTGAACGAGGGAGCGGTTGCCGATGAACGAGATCGTCATCGCCGCGCACCAGGCGATGGCGCCGATCATCACCAGAGCCGCCAGCGCGTTCGGCCAATAAAAGCCGATACGCCGTCCTTTGCGCGGATCGACGCGTGCGCCGATTTCACGCCAGATTGGCAGCAGCGCGCGCGGTTGCTCACGCGGCACTGTCGTCTTGTTCGCAATCCGTTCGGCCACTTCCTGCGCAACATCTTCCTCGTGTGCAGGAATTGGCGTCGGAACGGCGGGCGTCGCATAGACCGGCGCAAACATAACGCCCGCGAGCGATGCACGACGCCACTTCGATGCACATAACGTTTGCCATGCGCTCACGATTTGCTCGCGCCGCACATCGAGATACTGCGATATTTCGGCCAGATACCAAACCGGCTTCGCGTTGCCCAATAGCGCCACGCCAACGTCCGCTGCCGCCTTTTCGATCACGCTCAGTTCGTGCGTCAACAAGTTGGTCGATGCTTGCGTATCCGCGTTCAACGGCGTCGGAATGAATGCGCCCAGCGCATGAAATTCGTCAGGGCGCTCGCCGCGTACGCTCACCGTGTGCAGCAACGTCACCGGGGCTGCCCAGCCCAACTCACGCGCCAGATTCGAGAGCGCACGGGGCCGCTCCTCATTCACCGGCAGCGCTTCGCTGGCCTGCATCACGGGAATGACGGCATCTACCGGGCGCGCGCGGCGCAAACGGCGAAGCTGAGTGCGCCACGTTTCAGGGTCGATGCCATCGGGCGCGGCATGCACGAGGATCGTATCGCCCACCCGCAGTACGGCCGATTGCTTGAGACCGGGCGCGACTTCATCGACGAGCGCTTCTTCGCCCGTGAGCATGAGCCACGGCATCGCGCTTCGCCAGCGCCATCCGATCGAGACGCGCAGTTCGTCGCACAGCAATTGCAGACGAGGATCGCGCTTCTGCGCTTTCGCGGAACGCGTCGCTTCGCCACTTTCACCGATATCGCCGATCCATCGCGCGAACTTCCTGTACAGACCGAGCCACAGCGCCCCCGCGTGCACAACCAACACGACCGCAAGCACAAGAACGATCCTGAGCAACGCAGAAATGCGCATTTCCAGCGACGTGAGACCGGTGATGTCGGCACGTCCCCACCATGCGAGCGCGCCCAACAGCGCAGCGATCAGGAAAGCGCCCAGCGCGACGCCCCAAATGATAAGGAAACCAGACGATAGTGATGTGGAAGCTTTCGATTCAAGCGCTTTCAGGTTGTTGCCCGGCGTACTCGGTGTGGTCATGCAAAGAATTCGTGTTGACGTAGAGAATGGCAGACTGCAAGCGATCGACAATCAGGTGTGGGCCTGCCAAACGCGATTCGATCGCGGCTGCGATGGAAAGCCATGCGTTTGCTGCGCCTGCATCGCCCAATACGCGATCCAGACGGCCATGCGATTCGCGGGTGGCGATGCCGGTGAAAGAGGCTTGTTTGAGCGTATCGAGTAGCGTGCTGTCGTGATTGCGCTCGAGACGCGTGAGCCACGCACGTGTGATGGTCTGAGGTTCGGCCTTGCCCCATATCGTTGTGTTGCAAATGAGATCGCGCAGCGACTCGACGCCGGCCAGTTCCTCGACCGGGCGGTGTAAGGTCGCAAGCACACGTATCGGCTCGGGAAGTTGATAGAAGCCCGGACTCAGCAGCACCGCAACAGCCGCTTCGCTGCTGTTGGCGGGCGGATCGGCGTCATGCCAGGCGAAGGCCAGAATCAACAACGCGCGACGCTCGCGCGAGTCGAGCCAAGCGTCGGCCAGCATCAGATTGTGCGGCGCTGGCTCAGCCGCGCATTCGAGTGCGGGCGCGCCTGCGATGCGCAACGCATCGCGCGCTTGCTGTGTGCGCAGGTCCATTTCGTCGGGATGCGCCAGCACGCGCGCGAGCGGTGCGTATTGCGGACCATATTGCGCGAGCGCTTGCAGCGCCGGAATCAGCGGCGCGAGTGCATCGACGAGCTTCAGTACGACGGTGGCGATTTTTGGTACGGCTTCGCATGCTTGATCATGCTCTTCGTTCGCCTGGTCCTCATTGTCCTCGGGCTCGGGCTGCGGCTCTTCAGACCACGCTTCGTCGTCGAAGCGGTTGTGAACGACGAGCCCCGCTCCGCTGCGTGGCATTTGCGATTTGAACAGCGGCGTCGTCATGGTGACGATTGCGCTCAACTTGGACGTCACGGATGGCACGCAGTAACCCACGCCCAATACCTGCAAGGGCTTTTGCGCGATGCGCAGACGCCCAGCGAGCCGCGCGGCGCGCGCTGTGTTGCAGTTGTGCGCGTAGTGCCACGTCGCTTCATATGCGATGCGCGCGAAGCACAACAGGCCGAGAAACACCGCATGCGGGCCGCCAATCACAGCGACCCAGAACGCAGCGCCGCTCGCGGATTCACTCGATGGCCACATCAACAGGATAAGCGGCACGCCAACCGCGCAGCACGCAAGCCAGATACCGAGCCACGGCAGCAGGCGCGGGCCATGTGCCGGATACGGATAAGGCTCACCGATGTCGGACAGATCAACCGGCATGTTTTACGCGAAGTTCACGTTCTGCAAGGATGAGATAAGGCGACAGCCGCACGCGCAGCGATGATCCTGCATCGCGTAGGGCTTGCCGTCGCGATCGGGGAACCGTTCGTCGCCCTCGGCAATCGTGGTTTGACCGTGGAGGTCGCATTGGGCGCTGTCGTCGCGGCGCGCGAGCGCGCGGCCCATGAACGTGCTGAATGGCGAGCCGCTTGTGACTTCGCCGCCGTGCTCAAGTTTGTCGCCGTAGCGGATGGGGGATTTCATTAGGCGAAATGTAATCTACTGGCATTGCACGACCATTGAAAACGTGTCCGTTAGCCGATTTGCCAAAAAGTTGATGAATTTAAACGACCGCCGACACTAATCCTCAATCATCATTTTTCGATCACTAACCTAGTAACGCACGATCTAGGTACATTATGCGCGAAATAGGTGCTTATCAAATGACGCTTTTGCCTGTCTATCCGCAGATTCAAGAATTCGTCACCACACCGAGGAAATCTTTCGACAAATCCGTTATTTAGTCGTGAAAATGTAAATACTCGATGAATAGTAAACGTACCCATCCCGTCATCAAGATACCATACCGAAAACCCCTTTCTCCCACTGAAATCGTAGCTATCCACAGCAAAATGAATCACTTTTTCAGTATCAATACTAACATCTCCTTGGAGAATCAGACCATGCCGATCAGTTTTCCACTTTAAGTCTTTGCCCTTCATCTCAACTACGGCATCTACCCCGGCGACCGGTGAAAAAACAAGTCGGGAATTACTAGCAGATGCAGCCCCTGCTGCAATCAGCCAGAGCCCAAATATAACGATTTTTAACACCTTCATAAATTTGCTCCGGCCTCAGCATATTAGCGATAACCGCATTTTTGGATTCGGTGGATTTCTTCCTACTGATTCAGTTGTATCCGAACCGTCATCCGTTAGCAGCAGCAGGTAAATTGGATAGGTGCCGTCCGTCCTTAGATTTTTCTATTCCGCTGTACACATAAGGTTGCAAAGAAAATGCTCTGTAAGTTATCTTTCTCTATTTAGTTGCTGAGTTAATTTGTCGTGTTCATTCGTGATAACCCGAGTGTTGGCCATCTGAGAGAAAACTAAATGATGAGAAAAGATCTCGATAAGCACGCAGCCGCATGTCACGACCTTGATCTTTCTTTAAGGAATACCCGTAAAAAGTAATTGAATACCTTTCATTCCCAAGCACGAATACTGTAAGTGCTTGAGTTTCAAAGCTGGTCGTATTTGTCCCGAATTTAGTAGGCGTATAAGACAACAAGTACAGGACACCTGTTTTCAAGTCGACTTTTTTCTTTGCTGCTAACGTGAAAATTCCACCTTGCGCGGCTCCATCAGAAGATGTGACTTTTCTCAACGCCTGAGCCACTGGAAGTCGCTCGATTGCGATGACAAAATCCGTAAGCGCGCGCCAATCCTGCACCGATCCTGGTAGGCCAGCTCGACTTTGCTTAAGCTTGCCGTTGAAAACGAACGGTAGATAGCACACTATGTCTCCTGGATATTCATCATCCGGAAGCTCGATATAATCGAGGAATGCAGGCTCGACAAACGAAACGTGACAGTAATCTCTTACAACTCGATGTTCCGCAACGGCGTACGCACTGCTGGGAATAACAGAACCCAAAAGCGCTAAGAAAACGCCCCAAAAAAAGAAGTTCTTCATATTTTTCACTCCACTGGTTTGAAGTCGTTACTAGGCAATGTTTCATCGTTTAGTTGATAAAACGCGGAGAAGAATCCTTGGGTTCGCCAGTCAAGGTGTAGTCCTGCAGGGTTTATACATTTTGTGACCTGCTCAATATCCTTTTGAGTCGAACCTTGATCTGCCCAGTAATTGATGGATGGCTTCCCCAGAGGCACAAATTTTTGTTTGCGAGTGGTGGCATCCAAAACAAGTTTGAATCGTTGTTTTTGGGCCCAATACCAACCTGAAGCATCACACGTGTTGTACGCGTTGGTTAGAATCGAGTCAGCTGAATCATCAGTAATATAAGTTTTATGACGATATGCTCCATAATCCGCATAGTTTGGCCTACCCGTCAATTGAATCAGTCCGCGCCCTTTAAACCTTGCACCGTCACCTACAAGTATATTTCCGAGCCTATCTCCCTGAGGAGTATTTGGCTCATATTTCGAAAAATATTTTGGATCACCTCCGTCTCCTTCAACCATAAACTCAAGACGACCAGTCTCTGCAGTCAGTTGCCCGAACAAATGAGCAAGACGCAGACTGCTTGACGAAAGGCCATATTTTCGCATCGCCTGATGAAAAGCTGGATGCAGATTAGCTGGTCGTTTCTCGGTAGCGATGCTAAGCCGACGAATCATCGTCTCGCGCGAAATCGCGACAACTTCCTTTCCGTTTTCCCGTATCGTTTTTCGAACGCAGTGCGCTGATTCATCTTTGCTCAGCCACCCACATTTCCTAAAGAGCCGAACAAACGCCAGCGGATGAAAAAACCAAAGCTTCTCGCCAGCGGCAAAATTGGTTTTATCCCAGAACTGGAACGACTTCAACAGCTTAATGAAAGCAGCATAGCCTGCCTCATCGCCGTGATAGAACTCGCCCTCATCCTTAAGCTTGCGATAACGATCTTCGTTGTTCGAACTGTCCCATTCACTCGGCGCTTCGCACACGAAACTGCGTAGCTGCTCGCGAACTGCCCTGTTCGACTTCACGTAGGTCGCGAGCACATCTTCCTTCTTCCACTCCTCTTTCAACGCGGCGTCCTGCGCAGTCTGATGCTCTTTCGTGTCCTTAAGGATTTTCTTGAGCGCATCGATATCGCACAGCCCGTCGGTGCTGAACGGCGTGTTGCCTTCGCTGATCTTCTGCCAGCCTGCGAGCACGGAGAAGTCTGCGTCGGACAGTTTCAAAATGGCTTCAGGGCTTACGTCGACATAACCTTCCCGCCCGGCCGCAAACGTCACCCGCATCCAGGTCGCGCGCGGATCGGCGCCCGTTGCCGCCGCGAGCGTCGGCGATGGCGAGAGAATCCGTCCAAACCGAAGCAACTCATAGCCATCGCTCGGGCAGGCGGGATATAGCGCCGTTGCCCGCTTGTACATGTCGTATTCGTAGTCGGACTCTTTCACAGGCGTAAGCGTGAGCAACGTTCGGCTCTCACCCGACACGGCCCATACGTTCGTGTACTTGCTGCCCTTGTGAATGAACATCTCCACAAACAACTGCTCTGCGTTTCGATCCGCCTGCAACGCATCGAAGGCAATGCCATTGAGCTTGTTGTGCGAATCGGCACCCGGCGGTAACGCGCGAAAGGAGGTGCCCGCGGGAATCAACAAATAGCAGTGCCCCCAGCAATCGTTGTCTGTCGCCATACTCGGTGCCGGCTTGCCAAGCTGTGTGCGGCCAAAGTAAGCGTGAAAGTCCGCCTTGGTCATGAATATCTCGAAGTGCAGATGCTGTTGGCCGTGGCACGCACCTACCCAGCCCAGCACATCCTTTCTTCGCACTTTGAGATTTACACCTTTTTGCGCGGGCGATGGAGCGGCGTCGCCGCCCGGCGTCGGCGATCGCAAGAATTCCGGAAGTCGCTTGCCGTCTGCGCCGATGGAGTTATAACTATTCAGATCCAGCAGGTGCACGTACAACGAATAGAACGTCAGCGTACGGCCTTCCCCGGTCTCTGTCGTGTGCTTGAGCAGCACGAAGCCCGCGTTGCTGTCGAGCCGTCCACCGCCGCCATCGTAGGCCTTTTGGCACACACGGTAGGCCACTACGTCGCCGTCGGCAATTGCGCGAACCGGCTCATTTTGCAGCGACGGCATTAGGTGCACGCCGCCGTGCCAGCGACGATCGAATGCCACTGGGTAGATGCCGTGCGCGAGTTCGTACTGGTCCACCTCGTCCATCATCAGGTCGAGGATGGGCGGATTGGCCGCAGCGTTGGCTGCAATCAAGCCTTTTGCAGGAAGAAACGGAGGGCTAATGATCATGAATCAGCGCGTAAGCGGATAGTGGTTAGTCAGTTTGAAATCGCTCTCGGGCAACTTGGGCAGCGGCGTATCGGCGTTCTGCGGCCCCTCAAACGTGAACGACGCCGCCTTGATCTTGAAATCCCCCGGACAGACCAATTCGATGCTGCCGTTCTCGATCTTGATCGCCGCGCCGCCGCAGGCGAGGACGGCCTTGGTTTTGCCGTTGACGAGCACATCCGCGTTGGCGCTGGAGACGTGCAATTGCTGGTCGGCATAAAGGTTCAGCGTGCTGTCGTGAGCCTGAATATCCACCGGGCCTTTTGCGAACAGCTTCATGCCCAGCTTCTGCGCGCACAGCGAAATCAATTCGCCCGCAGCGACGGTGAAGCGCCTCACCGCACTGATATCGACGTGCTTGCCCGCATTGACGATCACGTTGTCGCCCGCCGCCTGCTGCACCGAGCGCGGCGTCACGAAGGCCATGCCGCCCGGCGCGCTCGCGAGCAGGCCAGCGCTTTTGAGTTGATCGAGCTTGTCCATCAAGCTTGCCTGCGTATCACGATCAGCAGGCTCGGCCTTCGCCTGCGTCGTCGCCTGAACCAGCGACGTGACGCGCGTCAAAGCCGATTGCAGTTCCTTCAGCGCGGCGTTCATCTCCAGATGCGGCGCATTCGGACTCGACAACGCATCCGCAGAAAAGAACAGCCCCTTCGATCCGTGAATGGTCGCGTGGCCCTGCGTGTGAATTTCGACGCCTTCACCGCGAAGCTGCTTCTGGTCATCCACCAGATAGCCCATGCTCACCGACGACTTCTGATAGATCGTCGCCAGCTTCACGCCTTCGCGGCCTTTGAAGTCCTCGAAGCGCACCTTGTTGGCGAGCAGCGCCGAGCGCCACACCGAACGCGAGTTCCAGCCCTCAAGCCCGTGAACGTGATTCGTGTGTGAATAGTCGAAGGCGGCGAATCCTATATAGGGCCTGTCGATATCGGAATTTGTGAAGAAAATTCTGACTTCCGTTCCGGGTAGCAAGGGCGCATGAAACCCACCCTCGCGCGATGCGGACGGCGTCATCAGCCGCAGCCGCATGCTGTTCGATCCCGACTTGCCCGCGCCACGATGGAAGTGAAACCTGACCAGATACCGGCCATGCGCGTCTAAATCCGCATAGGGGCTACCCTCGGCGCTCGATTCGATCGTCGCGATGATCGAGCCGTTCATCCATTTCCAGTCGCGCTCGGGGACGTACTCGGGCCGCCATATCTTGTCCGCAGGCGTGGCTTCGAATTCGTTCAGAACCGGCTTGGAGAGCGAACCCGTCGTCTTGAGCTTGACGATCACCAGACCATAAGGCGCTTTCGGCAACTTGTGGTTGGTGGTCGTCAGCACCCAGCCCGGATACAGCCCGGCGATGTTCGTCGTGCCAGTGTGGATGACCTGCTTCGAAGCAATGTCCTGCGCACGAACTTTGGTGAGCGCCTGCGCCTCTTCCGGAGTATGGAAATGCTCGCTGCTCCGATTGATTTGGCCATGGAGCGTTTTGTCGCCTCGATCCACATACGCGATCGCGGACACCGGCGCATTGGGCGTCCGATAGTTGTGATCGCGCAACTCGACGCTTTCAGGCAGCAGCGTCTGCCTGCGCTTGATGCTCAGCAGCGCTTCGTGAAACTCGCCGTCCAGACCATTGGGACGGATGTAGGGCACGTCGATCGAACGCATGTAACCGTTCGCACGGTTATCCACCACGAGCGTATCGCGATGGGTTTTACTGTCGAGCGGAGCGTGCCTGAAGTACCAATACAGCCCATGCCGTAAGCACTGACGTCGGAAAAATTCAAGAACACTTTCCTCGTGCATCAGCAGTTGATCGTAGCGCTGATCGACGCCCTCAAAATTCAACTCGATATCATGCGGAAAGAGATGTTCACGATCGACCAATAGCTCGTAGAAAATGTCCTTGAGCGTCTTCTGTAAAAAGACGTTTGACGTCTTCGTCAGATCGAGTAAGGACACACGTGGTGCGATCTTCAGACGGAATTGCGCACCATCGTTGCTTGAACTCTGGTGCGTGAATTCACGGACTACGCCGTGCAAGGTCCGCGCGTGACGCGATGCGGTGTCGAGGTACTTCAGCGCCGCGCGCTCCTCGACGACGAAGGACACGTTCTTGCCGAGAAAGTGGACGCCATCGAGCGTCTGATCGTCGGAATAGATGAGGATATCGAGTTCGAACAACTCGTTCATCGCTTCCGTGATGGTGTATTCCAGCGGACGAACCGGGACCTTAAGTCCTGCGACAGTCAATGAGAGGTGCTGGGAAAGCCATGCGTTGCGATCTTTGATCGCCGTCAGAAAATCGGTTGCAGCCATGTCTTGCGTTGCCTCGTGTTCGAAAGGACGACGAAATTACTTTTTCGACCACGGGCCATTGTGACGCAATAAATCGCTGCCATTAGGCAATGAACTGCGCGGGATTCTGTAGGAACCGCTGAATATTCCGCAGATTCAAGAAGTTATATGCGTGTGTGCTGGAACGGTTCAGGTCAACATTCGGACTTGTCCGATGCGACATTCGATGCCTGGGCCACGCTTACCGATATTGGTCCGCACCACACCAGACCGGCGGCTTGCTGTTTGAACTCCGGGGAAACGTACGTCGTTGCTTGCTCATCAGACACCTCTTCATGGCGACCATTCTCGCCTAAATCAGCGTCCGGATTCATTAGACCACTACACAGCGCAGTCAAAAACGCCGCATACCTAATAATTGATTAACCACGAGCGCGAGCAATGGGAAGTGCTCAAAGGGTTTGTGGGAAATAGCGAGGAACCAGTTGTGCTTCAGAAGCCGGTTCCAAAGCTGCTTTCTTTGGTTACTTTCTTTGCAGCAGAAAATAAAGTAACCCCTCCGCCGGGCAGGCGGCTACTGCAAAGAACCGCAAGAAACCAGAGCAACTTCCCCAAAGAAAAAAAGCGCCCTAACCAGATACAAAAACCAAAGCCAGCCGAAACCCAAAAAAATCACTTACACAAAACCCGCGCATGATGCGCAACATGCTCCCCCACGAACGTGGAAATAAAAAAGTACCCATGATCGTACCCATCGTGCTTACGCAAGACGACCCCTCGATGCCCCGCCTCCCGAGCATTCCGCTCGAAAACATCCGGAAAAAGCTGCCCGTCGAGAAACTGATCCGCAAGTCCTTGATCGATCAAGATCCCGCCATCGAAACGCGAAGCCGCATCGCCAATAACGAGTTCGCTGGCATCGTATAGCTTCCACGCTTCGCGATTATCACCAAGATATCCGGAGAAAGCCTTAACGCCCCAGGGACACAAAGACGGCGCGGCAATTGGCGCAAACGCCGACACCGAGCGATAAAGATCAGGATTACGCAACGCGAGCACGAGCGCACCATGCCCACCCATCGAATGCCCGAAGATGCCAATCCGGTCCTCGCGCAACGGCAGCTCTCGCAAAACCAGCTCACGCAACTCCTGCGTCACATACGAATACATCCGATACCGCTCGGCCCATGGCGCCACCGTCGCATCGACATAAAAACCCGCGCCAACGCCAAAATCCCACGCATCGGATTCGCCCGGAATACCCGCTCCTCGCGGGCTCGTATCCGGCGAAATCAATGCAATGCCATGCTCGGCAGCGTAACGTTGCGCACCGCCCTTGATGGGAAACGTCTCTTCGGTACAAGTCAGGCCGGCAAGATAAAACAACGCCGGCACGCGCGAATGGGCAGCCTGCGCGGGCAGAAAAACCGAAAAGCGCATCGGCAGGCCAATCACGTCCGACTGATGCCGGTAAATACGCTGCACGCCATCGAAACAACGGTGTTCTTCGACGAGTTCGAGCATGGCTGCATCCTCTCTCAATAGATCACGACGGAACGAATGGATTCGCCCTTCTTCATCAGGTCGAAGCCTTCGTTAATACGTTCAAGCGGCAAATGGTGCGTAATCAGATCGTCGATATTGATCTTGCCTTCCATGTACCAATCGACGATCTTCGGCACATCCGTGCGTCCACGCGCGCCGCCGAATGCCGAGCCCTTCCATTCGCGCCCGGTCACGAGCTGGAACGGCCGCGTGCTGATCTCCTGCCCCGCCGCCGCCACGCCGATGATGAACGACTGTCCCCAGCCCTTGTGCGTGCATTCGAGCGCCTGACGCATCAGCTTCACATTGCCCACGCATTCGAAGGAATAGTCCGCGCCGCCATCGGTGAGTTGCACGATATGGTCGACCACGTTCTCCACTTCGTTCGGGTTGATGAAGTGGGTCATGCCGAACTTCTTCGCAAGCTCCACGCGCCCCGGATTGATATCGACACCGATAATCTTGTCCGCGCCCACCATCTTCGCGCCCTGGATCACGTTCAGGCCGATGCCGCCCAGCCCGAACACGACGACGTTCGCGCCCGCTTCGACCTTCGCCGAATACACGACCGCGCCCACGCCGGTCGTCACGCCGCAGCCGATGTAGCAAATCTTGTCAAAAGGCGCGTCCTCACGAACCTTTGCGACGGCGATCTCCGGCACCACGATGTAGTTCGAAAACGTCGACGTGCCCATGTAGTGAAAGAGCGGCTTGCCGTCGATGGAAAAGCGCGAGGTCGCATCGGGCATCAAGCCCTTGCCCTGCGTCGCGCGAATTGCCTGACAGAGATTGGTCTTGCGCGAGAGGCAGAATTTGCACTGACGGCATTCCGGCGTATAGAGCGGAATGACGTGGTCGCCCTTCTTCAGCGTGCCGACGCCCGGCCCGACATCCACGATCACGCCTGCGCCTTCGTGGCCGAGAATCGCGGGGAACAGGCCTTCGGGGTCGGCGCCCGAGAGCGTGTAGTAGTCGGTGTGGCAAATGCCCGTCGCTTTCACTTCGATCAGCACTTCGCCCGCGCGCGGGCCTTCGAGATCGACTTCCTCGATGGTGAGCGGCTTGCCTGCTTCCCATGCGATTGCTGCTTTGGTCTTCATCGTTCAAGGCTCCTGATGTCGTTTGATAGGAATTAGCGGATCACGTTCAGCGCTTCGTAGCATGCGCCCATCGTGTGATAGTCGGTCTTGCCGGCGGGGCTTTTCTCGTCGTTGTACTGGCGGTTATCGCGCGTGAGGATGCGATACCACGCGCCGTACTTGTGATCGACGAAATGCGCCCAGCTATAGGTCCACAAACGGTCGTAATCGTTCCAGTAGCGCGTCGCGGCGGCGCTGTCGCCATCGCGTTCGGCGCGATCCGCGAGCAAGGCCGCGGCCGCGAACGATTCCGCCTGCACCCAGAAGTACTTGTCCTCGTCGTAGAACTTGCCGTCGGGATCGAAGCCGTAGACCATGCCGCCGTGCTCGTCGTCCCATGACAGTTCCATCGCGCGATCGAAAAGCTCACGCGCACGCGTGACATGCCACGCTTCCGGACGATGCCGGTCGAGAATCATCAGCAGCTTCGCCCATTCGGTCTGATGTCCCGGCTGAAAACCCCAAGGCCTGAAGATGTTGCTGCGATCGCCCTTGTTGTAATCCCAGTCGACAGACCAGTCCGGCTTGTAGTGCTCCCACACGAGCCCGCCCGCAAGCGCTGCCTGACGGTTCACCATGTTGTCGGCGAGGAGCGCCGCGCGGTCGAGATAGCGCGCTTCGCCGGTCGCCTCGAAGGCGGCGAGAAACGCTTCGCACGTGTGCATGTTGGCGTTCTGGCCGCGATAGTCCGACACCTTCCAGTCGGCGCTCGCTTCGTCCTTGTACAAGCCGTGGGCGGCGTCCCAAAAGTGCGTCTCCATCAGTTGCCAGGTTTCGTCGAGATAGGCGCGTGCTTCGTCGAAACCCGCTTCGATCGCCTTCGCATACGCAAGCACGACGAACGCAAGGCCATAACAATTATTCGTCGCATCGGTGACGTCGCGGCCGGAGAGCGTCCACGCGTAGCTGCCCGTTTGCGGGTTGTAGTGAAACTCGCGCAGATAGTCGATGCCGTGCTTCACGCCGCCGCGGTATTCGTCGAGGCCGAAGTGCTTGTGCGCCATCGCGTAGTTGAAGACGAAGCGCGTGCTCGACACGAGATGCCGCGACTTGCGGTCGTAGATCGTGCCGTTGTTCTTGTAGTAGTGATAGAACCCGCCGTTCGGATCGAGACAGTGCGGGTGATAGAAGATCATCGTGTGCAGCGCGTGATCGAGCAGGAATTCGCGCGAGCGGAAAGCGGGTTGCGACGGTGCGGATGCGGACATGGCTGATTTCGATGTGGTCAGGGGCAGCTCATATGAAGCGGTTCTTCATGAACCGGACGGCGCGAACTTCGGTCGAGCGCAAAGTTTAAGCGGTAAAAGAAAAACGCGGCGCGGGGTCGGCGTGGGTTCGCTCTAGACATGGCACTTTGCGTAGCCGATGCCCCGAGCGCCCACGCTCAAAACCAGTCATGCGCGCGCTGGTACAGATCGATGAAGCGCGCATACCGCGTATCGAGTGCGGGGTTCGTTTGCGGAATCGCGACCCGTGTCGCGGATGGCGCGAGCGCGTGAATCTCGTCGATACGAAAGTGCCCCGCCGCGATGCCGCCGAGCATCGCCGCACCGCGCGTTGCCGCGTTCGGGCAATCGACGGCATGGAGTTCGGCTTGCAGGGAATCCGCGAGCAATTGACGCCAGCGTGCATCGATGGAACCGCCGCCCGCAAGCCGCAACGAAGTCAGCGGCGTGCCGTGCTGTCTGATGGCATCGAGTCCCGCACGCAATGCGAACGTCACGCCTTCGAAGGCGGCGCGCATCAACGTGCCGCGCGAATCGTTGAGACCGAGACCGAGCCAGCCGCCGCGCGCTGCCGGGTTCATCCACGGCGAGCGCTCGCCGCTCAGGTACGGCAGGAAGGTGACGGAGGCGCTCGGGTCGGCGGCGAAAGCGTCGTCGTAAGCGGCCGGCCACGATGCATAACCAAGCCAGCCGCGCACCGCTTCGAGCGCGACGCCCACGTTCTGCATGGCCGCCATGCGATACCACGCGCCGCTCGCCGCGCGATACGTATGCAGTCCGTGCACGGGTGCGGGCGCGGCGTCGCACATCACGATGATCTGGCCGCCGGTGCCCGTGGTGAGAAGCGCGTCGCCGTCGGCGGTGAGGCCGCTGCCGAGCGCGGCGCATGGCGTATCGCCCGCGCCGACGGCGAGCGGAATGCCCGCGCGCAGGCCCAGTTCCGCCGCCGCTGCCGCCGACAACGTGCCCGCCGTTGCATGCGATGCCGCGAGCGGTGCGAACCACGCGCGCTGCAAACCCAGCTTGTCGATGAGCGCATCGTCCCATTCGCCCGATGGCGCGGCGAGCGCCGTGGCGCATGCATCCGATGCATCCGTCACGAACGCGCCGCCCAGACGCGCGCGCAGCCAGTCCTTCGGCTGCAATGCCCAGCGCATCTGCGGGACAAGCGTGCTTTCATGCGCGACGAGCCAGCGCAACAGCGGACCGGCCATGCCCGGCGCGACGGGGTTTTGCTGCGGCTCGGACCACGCATCGAGCAGATGGCTCGCGCGCGTGTCCGGCCAGAGCATCGCGGGGCGCAACGCGCGGCCGTTGGCATCGGCGGGAACGACGCCATGCATCTGACCGGAGAAGCCGATCGCGCGCACCGCCTGACGTTCGTCGACAGGAAGATGCGCGGCGGCATCGGCGAGCGCGGCGTACCAGGTATCGACGGAAGTTTCAGCCCAGCCGGGATGTGCGCTCGTGACCGAATAGGCACGGCTCGTCATGGCGACCTCGTGGCCGCGTTCATCGATGATGGCCAGTTTCAGCGAACCCGTACCGAGATCGATGCCTAAGAAACGCATGGGATTTCGTGCTTCGGAAGGAGTAAGGGAAAACGCGTAAATCGCGGGTTAACCCCGCCAATACGCGACGAGCATGAAAAACGGACTATACGCGCGCCGCCATGAACATCATAACGAGCACACGAAGATGGCGGCCTTTCGTCACACGACGGTTCTGCTGCGATAACCGCCAAACCCCTTGTAGCAAGGACTTCCGCGAAACGCAAACGATCCGGGCGCGCTAAATATATATCGGCGTGCGAACGCGGCGTATAGCGTCCCGTGGTCTTGTTCGCGCATTTTGATGCACTTACCGTGGAGGCCACACAAATGCCAAGGCATACAAGGAGAGAGACATGGCTTCGAACAAGGTGCATCCGGTGGACGAGCGTTTGCCGACAGGACAGTTACTGACACTTGGCATCCAGCACGTTCTCGTGATGTACGCGGGCGCGGTTGCGGTGCCGCTGATTCTCGGCGCCGCGATGAATCTGTCCAAGGATCAGATCGCGTTCCTCATCAGCGCCGATCTGTTTTCATGCGGCGTCGCCACGCTGATCCAGACGCTCGGTCTCTGGATCTTTGGCATCCGCTTGCCGGTCATCATGGGTTGTACTTTCGCCGCCGTCGGCCCGATGGTCGCCATCGGCACCAATCCTTCGCTCGGCATTCTCGATGTGTTCGGCTCGACCATCGCGGCCGGCGTGATCGGCATCGTGCTCGCGCCGATGATCGGCAAACTCCTGCGTTTCTTCCCGCCAGTCGTGGTCGGCACGGTGATCGCGGTGATCGGCTTGTCCCTGATGGGCGTGGGCATCAACTGGGCGGCGGGCGGTGTGGGCAATCCCGACTACGGCAATCCCGTTTATCTGCTGCTGTCGCTCGTCGTGCTTTCGCTGATTCTGCTCATCAACAAGTTCGCGCGCGGCTTCATCGCCAATATTTCGGTGTTGCTCGGCATTGTCGCGGGCTTCGTGATCGCCGCCATGCTCGGCCGCGTCAACATGGACGGCGTCGCGCACGCCCCGTGGGTCGGCGTCGTGCTGCCGTTCCACTTCGGCTTGCCGCACTTCGACGCGCTGTCGGTGGCGACCATGGTCATCGTCATGTTCGTGACCTTCATCGAGTCGACCGGCATGTTTCTCGCGGTCGGCGATCTCGTCGATCGTCCGGTGGATCAGAAAGCGCTCGTGCGCGGCCTGCGTGTCGATGGCCTCGGCACGCTGATCGGCGGCGTCTTCAACTCGTTCCCGCATACGTCGTTCTCGCAAAACGTCGGGCTGATCGGAGTGACGGGCGTGAAGAGCCGCTTCGTCTGCGCGACCGGTGGCGTGATTCTCGTCGTGCTCGGCCTCTTTCCGAAGATGGCGCAGGTCGTTGCATCGGTGCCGCCGTTCGTGCTTGGCGGCGCGGGCATCGTGATGTTCGGCATGGTCGCGGCGAACGGCATCAAGACGCTGTCGCGCGTGGACTTCTCGACGAACCATCACAACCTGTTCATCGTCGCGGTGAGCGTGGGTATGGGCATGGTGCCGGTGGTCGCACCGAAGTTCTTCACGCAACTGCCGCATGCGCTGGAGCCGATTCTTCACAGCGGCATCTTGCTGGCTTCGGTGTCGGCGGTGATTCTGAATATCGTGTTCAACGGCGTGCGCAAGGAGCGCGATGCGCGCCGCGAGATTCGCGAGGCCGCACACGAGTTCGACGCGGTTCATGCGAGTGAAGCGCAGTAAGAGCAGATTCCTGTAGTGCTTGCGTTGAGCGCCGCGGTGTAAGCCGCGGCGTTTTTTTACGTCGCGCAAGAACAGCAGGCGCTGTTTCGCACGATCTCAACCCGCCGATGCCGCAACCGGCGCATCCGCCTCGCGCGGCATGTCTCCCGTATGCTCGATCCATCCGCCGCCGAGCGCCTGATACAAGCTCACCAGATTAGACAAACGTTCAGTGCGCGCCGTGATCAGCATCTGCTGTGTCGAATACAGATCCTGCTGCGCTTCGAGCACGCCGAGATAGCTATCGACGCCCTGCTTGTAGCGCAATGTCGAAAGATCGAGACGCCGTTGCTGTGCGCTCACATCGCGCGTGAGCGCCGCGATTTGCTGATCGTAAGTGCCGCGGGCCGCGAGCCCATCGGCGACTTCGCGGAAGGCTGACTGAATGGCCCTCTCGTACTGCGCAATCTCGATCTTCTTCTGCACATTTGCCAGATCGAGATTGGCCATGTTCTGACCGCCTTCGAAGATCGGCAGCGTGATGGTCGGCGCGAAACTCCACGCTGCCGAACCCGGCTTGAACAACCCGCCGAGCGACGGACTCAGCGTGCCGAAACTGCCGGTGAGCGAAATGCTCGGGAAGAACGCCGCGCGCGCCGCGCCGATGTTCGCGTTCGCCGCCAATAAATTCTGCTCGGCCTCCATGATGTCTGGACGGCGCGTCAGCAGATCCGACGGCACACCCGCCGGAATATCGGTCAACAGGTGCTGATCGTCGAGCGGCATGCCGCCCGTCATATCGGCGGGCATCGGCTCGCCTAGCAACAGCACGAGCGCATTGACGGCTTGCGCGCGTGCGCGCTCCTGCGCCTGGAAATTGGCCGCCGCGCTTTCGACCACGGTCTGCGACTGACTCAGTTCCAGTTCCGATGCCGTACCGTTATCGAACTTGAGCTTGTTGATACCGTATGAATCGCGCGCGGTCTTGAGCGTCTGTTGCGTGACTCGAAGCAGGTCGTCAGCCTGCAGCACTTGCAGATACTGCGTCGCCACCTGGGACACGAGCAATAACTCCGCTGCCTTGCGTGCGTACGCCGTCGCAAGATACTTCGCGAGCGCCTGATTCCTGAGACTTTGCACGCGGCCGAACAGATCGATCTCCCACGCGCCGTTCAACCCGACCGAATACTGATTCGAGATCGTCTGATCGAGAAACGACAGATCTTTCGGCGTGCGCTGCTTCGACTGGCCCGCTTGCGCGCCGATAGTCGGAAACAGTTCCGAACGCACGACACGGTACTGCGCTTGCGCCGCCTGCACGTTGAGCACGGCGACGCGCAGATCGCGATTGTTCTTCAATGCGATATCGATAAGCTGCTGCAAACGCGCATCGACGAAGAAATTGCGCCAGCCAGTGTCGGCCGCGGCCACGCCGTTTGCATTGTGCGCGCCCGGCGGTTGCGTCTCGTACACACCGCCTGTCGGAAAGCTCGCTGCGACTGGCGGCAAGGGGCGCTCGTATTTCGGCGCCATCGTACAGCCGGTCGCGATCACGGACACGGCTGCTGCAATCAAAGAAACTCTACGCATCTCAATGTCCCTGCTTGCCCGTGCCGTTGCTGTTGCTGTTGCCCTTTCCCTCGCCGTGCGAGGCATTGGCACGTTGCCGTTCGTAGTGCGCGATCGCCGCGTCCGCGTCTTCCTTGTCGCCGCCGAAGCGCGCGCGCACGACGACGAAGAACATCGGGACCATGAAGATGGCGAGGAACGTCGCGGTCACCATGCCGCCGATCACACCGGTGCCAATGGCGTGCTGACTCGCCGAGCCCGCGCCATTGCTGATTGCGAGCGGCAAGGTACCGAGAATGAAGGCGAGCGAGGTCATCAGGATGGGGCGCAGACGCAGACGCGCGGCTTCGAGCGCGGCCTCGATCGGTCCGATCTTTTCGGAGATCTGCAAGTCGCGCGCGAACTCGACGATCAGAATGGCGTTCTTCGCCGACAGTCCCACCGTGGTCAAAAGACCGACCTGGAAGTACACGTCGTTTTCGAGTCCACGCAAGGTGACGGCAAGCAACGCGCCGACCACGCCGAGCGGCACGACCATGATCACGGAGAACGGGATCGACCAGCTTTCATAGAGCGCCGCGAGACACAGGAACACCACGAGGATCGAAATGCCGTACAGAACCGGCGCCTGCGAACCGGATTGAATTTGCTGGAACGACAAACCCGTCCATTCGTAGCCAATGCCTGCCGGCAACTTTGCGGCGATGGCTTCGATGGCCTGCATGGCTTGGCCCGTGGAGCGGCCCGGCGCGGCCATGCCCTGGATTTCGACTGACGAATTGCCGTTGTAGCGTTCGAGCTTTGGCGAGCCGAAACTCCATCGGCCGGTCGCGAACGACGAAAACGGCACCATCGAACCGGCGTTGTTGCGCACGTACCAGCTATTGATGTTGTCGGGTGACATGCGGAACGGCGCGTCGCCCTGCAGATACACCTTCTTGATCCGGCTGTCGACATCAAGGAAGTTGTTGACGAACGAAGACGCCCAGGCGATCGAAAACGTCTGGTCGATATCGGACGCCGACACGCCCTGCGCAAGCGCCTTCTCCCGATCGATGTCGACCTTGAACTGCGGCGTATCGTTCAAGCCGTTCGGGCGCACCTGCGCAAGCGACGGATCCTTCGCGGCCAGACCGAGCAGCATGCCGCGCGCTTCCATCAGCTTTTCGTGGCCCACGCCGCCGCGATCCTCCAGCTCGAAGTCGAAGCCCGACGCGGTGCCGAGTTCGGGAATCGACGGTGGATTCACCGGAAATACGAGCGCATTGCGATAGCCCGCGAACTGTCCGAAAGTTCGGCCGACGAGCGCCTGCACTTTTTCGTCCGCGCTCTGGCGCTTGGCGAAGTCCTTCATGCGCACGAACACGAGGCCGGAGTTCTGGCCACGGCCCGCGAAGCTGTAGCCGTTGACCGTGAAGACGGACTCGACGATCCCGCTTTCTTTCTTCAAAAGATAGTTGGCCACGTCGTTCAGCGCGCGCTGGGTCATTTCCTGCGTGGAACCGGCGGGCGTGGACACGAGCACGAACATCGTGCCCTGATCTTCGTCGGGCAGGAACGCTTTCGGCAGCTTGGTGAACAAGAGGCCAACCACCGCGATGACCGCGAGGTATAACACGAGGAAGCGCCCCGAGCGCCGAATCACACGCGCAACGCCGACCTGATACTTGTCGCGGCCCTTGTTGAAGGTCCGATTGAACCAGCCGAAGAAACCCGTGGTCTTTTCCTCGTGACCTTGCGGCAAGGGCTTCAGGATGGTCGCGCACAAGGCCGGCGTGAGGATCATCGCGGTCAGCACGGAGAGCACCATTGCCGAGACGATGGTCAGCGAGAACTGGCGATAGATCGCCCCGACCGAGCCGCCCGAGAACGCCACCGGCACGAACACCGCCGACAGCACGAGCGCCACGCCCACCAGCGCGCCGGTGATCTGGCCCATGGCCTTGCGCGTGGCTTCCTTCGGCGAAAGCCCTTCCTCGCTCATCACGCGCTCGACGTTTTCGACGACCACGATCGCGTCGTCCACCAGCAAGCCGATGGCGAGCACGATGCCGAACATCGATAGCGTGTTGATGGAAAAACCCACCGCCGCCATCACGCCGAAAGTGCCGAGCAGCACCACCGGCACCGCGATGGTCGGAATGAGCGTGGCGCGGATGTTCTGCAAGAACAGATACATCACGAGGAACACCAGCACGATGGCCTCGATGAGCGTCTTCACCACGTCGGAGATCGACTGGCGCACGAACGGCGTCGTGTCGTACGGATACTTTACGACGAGACCGGGCGGGAAGTACTTCGACAGCTCCTGTACCTTCGCGCGCACCGCGTCCGCCGTCGCCAGCGCGTTCGCGCCCGTCGCCAGATTGATACCGAAGCCCGCCGCCGGAGAACCGTTGTACTGCGTCTCGAAGTTGTAGTTCTCGCCGCCGAGACCCACCTTCGCCACGTCCTTCACCCGCACCTGCGAGCCGTCCTGATTCACTTTCAGAAGCACGTTGCCGAACTGGTCGGGCGTGCGCAGCAAGGTGGCTTCGGTGATCGTGGCCTGCATCGATTGGCCGGGCACCGCGGGCGTGCCGCCTAGCTGGCCGCCCGAGACTTGCACGTTCTGCGCCTTGAGCGCGTTCTGCACGTCGACCGGTGTGAGCTGGAAGTTGCTGAGTTTGTTTGGATCTAGCCAGACGCGCATGGCGTACTGCGTGCCGAACAGGCTCACCGTGCCCACGCCGTTGACTCGGCTGATGGGGTCCTGCAAATGCGACGCGACGTAGTTGGAGAGATCGTTGCGGCTCATGCTGCCGTCTTCGGAGACGAACGCGAGCACGAGCAGGAAGCTGTTGCTCGACTTCGAAACCGACAACCCGAGTTGCTGCACGATCTGCGGCAAGTTCGGTGTCGCCAGTTGCAGCTTGTTTTGCACCTGCACCTGCGCGATGTCGGGGTTGGTGCCCGCCGCGAAGGTCAGCGTGATGGTGGCCGTGCCGAAGTCATCGGAGGTGGACGAAATGTAGAGCAGATGGTCGAGCCCGTTCATCTGCTGCTCGACCACCTGCGTGACTGTGTTCTCGACCGTCTGCGCCGATGCACCGGGATACGTCGCCGTAATCTGGATGCTGGGTGGCGCGACCGTCGGATATTGCGCGACGGGCAGCGTCGAGATCGACGCGAGGCCCGCGAGCATCAGGATGATGGCAAGCACCCACGCGAAAATCGGGCGATCGATAAAAAACTTGGCCATGTGGCGTACCCTCCGTCCCTACGCGCCAGCAACGGCTGAAGCAGCCTTCGCGGGAGCGGCGGCCTGATTGTCGGAAGAAGGCTGCGTGGAAGGCCCGGGCGACTGAACCGTCACCGCTTTCACCGGCATGCCGGGACGCACCTTCTCGATACCCTCGACGATCACCCGGTCGCCCGCCTTCACGCCGCTGTCGACGACCCAGTTCTGCCCGACCATGCCGGAGGTCACGAGCTCGCGTAGCGCGACCTTGCCGTCGGTATCGACGATCAGTGCGATCGGCGTGCCCTTCTGGTCATGCGTGACGCCCGTGACAGGCACGACCAGCGCCTGCGGATTCACGCCCTCTTCGATACGCGCTCGCACGAACATGCCTGGCAACAACACGCGATCCTTGTTGTCGAACACGGCGCGCACTGTTACCGAGCCGGTGGACGGGTCCACGGTCACATCGGAAAACTGCAGGCGGCCCTGTTCGGGATAGACGCGGCCGTCTTCGAGAATCAGCGAAACCTTCGCGGCGTTCGGACCCGACGCGGTAAGACGCCCTTCCTGAATCTGGCGGCGCAGCTTGAGCCCGTCGAGGCTGGATTGCGTGAGATCGACATACACCTGGTCGAGCTGCTGCACGGTTGCCATGAGCGTGGCCTGCGCCGCTTGCACGTAGGCGCCCGGCGTGACCTGCGAGATGCCGATCTGGCCGGTCACGGGCGAGGTGACATCGGTATAGCCGAGGTCGATGCGTGCGGTTTGCACGGAGGCGCGAGCCTGTGCCACGTCGGCGGCGGCCTGACCGGCCGACGCGACAGCGTTGTCATAGTCCTGCTTGCTCACCGCGTTCGCGGCGACCAATACCTTGTAGCGCTCGGCTTGCGCATCGGTCGATGCGAGATTCGCCTCGGCCTTCGCAAGCGACGCTTTCGCGCTGTCCAGCTTGGCGATGTACGGCGCTGGGTCGATCTTGTAGAGCCGCTGACCGGCCTTGACGAGACTGCCTTCAGTGAATTCACGGCGCAGCACGATGCCATCGACGCGCGCACGCACTTGTGCATCGATGAAAGCGCTGGTGCGGCCCGGCAGTTCGCTCGTGACGGGCACCGCGACCGGCGCAAGCATGACGACGCCGACTTCGGGCGCATGCGCCGGCATGTCCGGATGTTTTTCACCGCATGCGGCCGCTAGCGTGACGACCGACAAAGCGCAGATGAGGCGGTATGGAATCCGTTCGAAACGCATGGAGCGACGACCTCTGTGGTTACCGGGATAAATAGATGAATAGATACGCACGTCCTCGGTCGAGAACGGACGGAAAGAACGTCGATGCCAATCGTCTTTTCGGGATACCTAATCTTCCCCATTGCATGAAGCCTGTGGCCAGGAAGCGCTTCGTCGATTCCAGCCGATTCACAGCTGATTCACAGCAATCGCAACTGATTTGCGCGTCGATTAATGCCGATACGCACGCAGTTGCACAGGAAAGCTGACATGCCTTCAGCACGCAGGCACGTTGGAGGATGCCGATTATAGTTAGCGCGTCGATCAGTAACGCTAAACAAAGGTAATAATTTGCTGAAATTTGGCACGACCTGTCATCGCGCGACGCGTTTTCCCGGTACATTCAGTGTCACGCCGCGACGTGGACCATGGACGAAAAAAAGCCCGACACGAGGTCGGGCTCTTCACTGCATCATCCCACTATCAACCATCACGGACAGCTTGCGAAAGTGACTACCGAGCGCAACTTGCGAACCTCAACTCGCCGCATCGGATGCTGCCTTCGGCGGAGTAGCCGAGCCGAAATCCGTGGGAGTGTCGGCCGGACGCGGGGCATCGCCGAAATGCTCGATCCATCCGCCGCCGAGATACTGGTACAGATCGACGAGGTTGGTCAGGCGGTTCAAACGCGCGCTGATGAGCGTCTGCTGCGCGTCATACAACGAGGTCTGCGCGGTCAGAACAGCGAGATAGCTGTCCACGCCATTGCGATAGCGCAGGTCCGACAACTCCAGCCGCCGGCTCTGCGAACTCACGAAGCGTTGCAGGGAGCGAATCTGCTCGTCGTACGTGCCGCGCGCGGCGAGACCGTCGGCCACTTCGCGGAACGCCGTCTGAATGGCCTTCTCGTAGTTGGCAATCTCGATGCGCTTCTGCACGTTCGCCAGATCCAGATTGGCGACGTTCGTGCCGCCCTCGAAGATTGGCACGCTGATCTGCGGTGCGAACGACCACGCCGCCGAACCCGGCTTGAACAATCCGCCAAGCGTGGGCGAGAGCGTACCGAAACTGCCCGTCAACGAAATGCGCGGAAAGAACGCGGCCCGCGCCGCGCCGATGTTCGCATTGGCCGCAAGCAAGCTCTGCTCGGCCGCCGCGATATCGGGACGGCGCGTGAGAAGGTCGGAAGGCAGACCCGCCGGAATGTCGGCGAGCAAGTCCTGCGCATCCAGCGGCATGCCGCCCGGCAGATCGTCCGGCAACGGTTCGCCCACGAGAAGCACGAGACCGTTTTCCGCTTGCGCACGCAGACGCGCCTGCGACTGCAGATTCGCCTGCGCCTGTTGCACCACGCCCTCGGCCTGACGCAGATCGAGTTCCGAACCCGTACCGTTGTCGAACTGCAGCTTGGTGATGCGATACGACTCCTGCGCCGTCTTCAGCGTGTTCTGCGTGACGGTGAGCAGATCGTCGTAGGCAAGCATGGTCAGATACTGGTCCGCCACCGAAGACACCAGCGAGATTTCCGCCGCCTTGCGCGTTTCCGCGAGCGAGAAATACTGCGCGAGCGCCTGATCCTTCAGGCTGCGAATCCGCCCGAAGAAGTCGATTTCCCACGACGCATTCACGCCCACCGAATACGTGTTCGAGATGGTCTGATCGAAGAACGACAGGTTGCGCGGCGTGCGCTGCTTGCTTTGCGAGCCAACCGCATCGAGCGTCGGGAAGAGGCCCGCGCGCGTGATCTGATACTGCGCGCGCGCCGCATCGACGTTGAGCATCGACACACGCAGATCGCGATTGTTCTTGAGCGCGAGTTCGACAATACGCTGCAGACGCGCATCGGCGAAGAAATCGCGCCAGCCGATATCCGGCGCGGTCTGCCCGCTCGCGCTGCGGCTCTTGTCTGCCGCGCCTTCGGCAGTCGGCTGCGTGGCGTACACGCCGCCTTCCGGGAACGTCTGCGTGACGGGCGCGGCCGGCCGGTCGTACTTCGGCTCGAAGGTGCAGCCCGTGGCCACGAAAGCCACGGCGGCTGCGATCAACGAAAGTTTTAGCATTTCAATGTCCTTCCTTGCCAGAGCCCGCGGGCGCGCCGCCATGCGGACCTTCGATATCGCCGCCGGACGAACCCGGTGCCGGCATGTCCTTGCTCTTGCTGAACTTGCTGATCACGACGAAGAACATCGGGATCATGAAGATCGCAAGGAAGGTCGCGGTCAGCATCCCGCCGATCACGCCGGTGCCGATTGCGTGCTGGCTCGCCGAACCCGCGCCGTTACTGATGGCAAGCGGCATCACGCCGAGAATGAACGCGAGCGACGTCATCAGAATCGGACGCAGCCGCAGACGCGCCGCTTCCATCGCGGCTTCCACCGTCGACATGCCCTGCATGCGCAACTCGCGCGCAAACTCGACGATCAGAATGGCGTTCTTCGCGGACAAACCCACCGTAGTCAACAGGCCGACCTGGAAGAACACGTCGTTTTCCAGACCGCGCAGCGTCGCCGCTAGCAGCGCGCCGAGCACGCCGAGCGGCACGACCATGATGACCGAGAACGGAATCGACCAGCTTTCGTACAGCGCCGCGAGACACAGGAACACGACGAGAATCGAGATGCCGTACAGAATAGGCGCCTGCGAACCCGACTGACGTTCCTGATACGACAGCCCCGTCCATTCGTAGCCAATACCCGCCGGCAGCTTCGCCGCGATGGCTTCGATGGCCGTCATGGCCTGACCGGTCGATTTGCCAGGCGCGGCCGCACCCTGGATTTCCACCGCCGAGATACCGTTGTAGCGCTCGAGCTTCGGCGAACCGTAGATCCAGTCGGTGGTCGCAAAGGCCGAGAACGGCACCATCGTGCCCGAGGTGTTACGCACATACCACTTGCCGATGTCTTCCGGCGACATACGGAAGCGCGGCTCGGACTGCACGTACACCTTCTTGATCCGGTTATCCACGTCGAGGAAGTTGTTCACGTACTGCGACGCCCACGCGATCGAGAAAGTCTGGTCGATATCGGAGATGGAGACGCCGAGCGCATTCGCCTTCTCGCGGTCGATGTTCACCTTGAACTGCGGCGTGTCGTTCAGGCCGTTCGGACGCACCTGCGCGAGCACCGGGTCTTTCGACGCCATGCCGAGCAGCATGTTGCGCGCTTCCATCAGCTTCGCGTGCCCCACGCCGGCGCGATCCTCCAACTCGAAGTCAAAGCCCGACGCGGTGCCGAGTTCCGGAATCGACGGTGGATTGACCGGGAAGATCATCGCGTTCTTGTAGGGCGCGAAGTGCATGAACATCCGGCCGACCAGCGCCTGCACCTTGTCATTGCTCGCCTGACGCTGCGCGTAGTCCTTCATCCGCACGAACACGAGACCGGAGTTCTGGCCGCGACCCGCGAACGAAAAGCCGTTCACCGTGAAGACGGATTCGACGATCGCCTTCTCGTCGTTCAGCAGATAGTTCTGCACGTCGGCGAGCACACCGGCCGTGTATTCCTGCGTCGAGCCGGACGGCGCCTGCACGAGCACGAACATCGTGCCCTGGTCTTCATCGGGAAGGAACGACTTCGGCAGGCGCAGGAACAGCATGCCCACTGCCACGATTACGACCAAATAGATGATGAGCCAGCGCCCCGAGCGCCGGATCACGTGCTGCACGCCCTTGTGATACTTGTCCTGGCTCTTGTTGAAGTTGCGATTGAACCAGCCGAAGAAACCCTTCTTCTCGGGCTGATGCCCTTCCGGATGCGGCTTCAGAATCGTCGCGCACAGCGCCGGCGTGAGCACCAACGCGACCATCACGGACAGCACCATGGCCGCCACGATGGTGAGCGAGAACTGCCGGTAAATGGCGCCGACCGAACCGCCCGAAAACGCCACCGGCACGAACACCGCCGACAGCACGAGCGCCACGCCCACCAGCGCGCCCGTGATCTGGTCCATCGCCTTGCGGGTTGCGTCCCGTGGAGACAAGTGCTCCTCGGACATCACCCGCTCGACGTTTTCCACCACCACGATGGCATCGTCCACCAGCAAGCCGATGGCAAGCACGAGGCCGAACATCGACAGCACGTTGATGGAGAACCCGACCGCCGACATGATCGCGAACGTGCCGAGCAACACGACCGGCACGGCGATCGTCGGGATGAGCGTCGCCCGCAAGTTCTGCAGGAACAGATACATCACGAGGAACACCAGCACGATACCTTCGATCAGGGTCTTGACCACTTCCTCGATCGAAAGCCGCACGAACGGCGTGGTGTCGTACGGATACTTCACGACCAGCCCGTTCGGGAAGTACTTCGACAGTTCGTCGACCTTCTGGCGCACGAGCTTCGCGGTGTTGAGCGCGTTCGCGCCCGTTGCGAGCTGGATACCGAAACCGGCCGTCGGCGCACCGTTGTACTTGGTGTCGAAGTTATAGTTTTCGCCACCCAGATCGATACGCGCCACGTCCTTCAGGCGCACCTGCGAGCCATCCTGATTCACCTTCAGCAGAATGTTGCCGAACTGCTCGGGTGTTTGCAGAAGCGTCGCTTGCGTGATGGTCGCCTGCAGCATCTGCCCCGGAACCGCCGGCGTGCCGCCGAGCGAGCCCGCCGCCACCTGCACGTTCTGCGCGGTGATGGCGGTCTGCACGTCGACCGGCGTCAGACTGTAGTTGGTGAGCTTGGTCGCATCGAGCCAGATACGCATGGCGTACTGCGAGCCGAACAGCGTGACCGTACCCACACCATCGATACGCGAAAGCGGGTCCTGAATTTTCGACGCCACGTAATTCGCGAGGTCGTACTTGTTCATGCTTCCGTCCTGCGACACGAATGCAAGCACCAGCAAGAAGCTGCTGCTCGACTTCGTGACCTTCGTACCGAGCTGCTGCACGACCTGCGGCAGCAATGGCGTCGCGAGCTGCAGCTTGTTCTGCACCTGCACCTGCGCGATGTCCGGATTCGTGCCCGCCGCGAACGTCAGCGTGATGGTGGCCGTACCCGAGTCGTCACTGGTCGAGGACAGATACAACAAGTGATCGAGGCCGCTCATCTGCTGCTCGATCACCTGCGTCACCGTGTTTTCGACCGTGCTCGCGGATGCGCCCGGATACGTCGCGCTGATCTGGATGGCAGGCGGCGCGATCGTCGGATACTGCGCGATAGGCAGCGTGAAGATCGACGCCATGCCCGCCAGCATCAAGATAATCGCGATCACCCACGCAAAAATCGGGCGATCGATAAAAAACTTTGCCATGAAACAGGCTCCCTGTTATTACGCGCCCGATGCGGCCGATGCCGGCGCCGCTTGCGCGCCGGATGCGTTGCCCGAAGCTGCGCCCGGCGCGGCTGCGCTCGGGCCCGTGGCGCCGCTCGCGCTGTTGGCGTTGTCGGGTGTCGCGCCCGCGCCGGATGCCGCTGGCGCCTGACCGGCCGCCGCGCCCGAGGCCGGCTGTGCGGGCAGTTGCGCCGCGACCGGCTTCACTTGCATACCGGGCTTCGCCTTTTCCACGCCGTTCACGATCACGCGGTCGCCCGGATTCAGGCCACTGTCGACCACCCAGTTGTTGCCGAACGTGCCACCGGTGACGAGCTGACGCAGTTCGACCTTGTCGTCCTTGTTGACGACGAGCGCGGTCGGCTGGCCCTTCTGGTCATGCGTGATGCCGATTTGCGGCACGACGAGCGCCTTGTCGTTCGTGCCTTCCTCGATACGCGCCCGCACGAACATGCCCGGCAGCAGCACGCGATCCTTGTTGTCGAAGATCGCGCGGACGGTGACCGAACCCGTGCTTTGGTCGACGCTCACATCGGAAAACTGCAGCTTGCCCTGCTCCGGATAGACGCGGCCGTCTTCCAGCACCAGCGACACCTTCGCCGCGTGGATTCCCTGAGTCTGCAAACGCCCGTCCTGAATCTGACGACGCAGCTTGAGGCCATCGACGCTCGATTGCGTCAGATCGACGTAGATCGGGTCGAGCTGCTGCACGGTGGTGAGCAGCGTCGCCGCGCTCGCCTGTACATACGCGCCCGGCGTGACTTGCGACAGACCCGTGCGGCCGGTGATCGGCGAGACCACGTCGGTGTAGCCGAGGTTGATCTGCGCGGTATCGACGGCGGCCTTGCCCGCGGCGACATCGGCGACGGCCTGGCCTTGCGCGGCCACGGCGTTGTCGTAGTCCTGCTTGCTCACCGCGTTGGCCGCGACCAGCACCTTGTAGCGCCCGGTCAAGGCGTTCTGCGACGCGACATTCGCCTGCGCCTTGGCGAGCGTCGCCTTGGCGTTGTTCAGCGCGGCGATATAAGGCGCCGGGTCGATCTTGTACAGACGCTGACCTTGCTTGACTTCCGCGCCTTCGACGAACTCACGGCGCAGGACGATTCCATCCACCCGCGCGCGCACTTGCGCGACCAGGAACGCGTTCGTGCGGCCCGGCAATTCGGCGATGACCGGCACGCTGGTCGGCTGCACGGTGACGATGCCCACTTCGGGCGTTTGCGGCGGAGGTGCTGACTGTTTTTGTCCGCAGGCAGCCAGGAAAACGGCAGCCGTCGCGGCGGTGATTAAGCGGAATGGAACCCGTTCGACGCGCATGGAGCGACCTCTGTCTAAGACTGAGAGTGAAGTTGGGTGCGCGACGGCCTTCCCCGGGCGATGCCGCGCACAAGCGTCGCAAGACGCTGACCAATAACCAAGCAGTGAGACCAGTGAGCGCAACGACCGGCCAGTGGCCGGCTCGCTTGCCTGTATTCCTGCCCGTGCGCGGCGCTATGCAAGCGCCGCCGATGGCCAAGAGGACGGCCAGAACGGGCAATCGAAATGAAAGCTTGGTCGGATAGTACTCGCCCTCTCCAGCTTGGGCTATCGGTCGACGGGTGGTATTGTATATACATTCACGAATGAATGTAAAAAACTGAGACAGCGGTCCGTCGGCAAGGCGTAGCGAAATCGCCTCGACGGAATCGATTACGTTCGACGAACCTTCGACAACCGGCCTTCGCCCGGTCGAACAGCAAGGCAGGAGCAAACGGCCAACGGCCGCAGAATATGGTCAGACGAACCAAGGAAGAAGCACAGGAGACACGCAACCGCATCCTCGACGCGGCGGAGCGCGTCTTTTACGAAAAAGGCGTGTCGCGAACGACGCTCGCGGATATCGCGCACGCCGCGGGCGTCACGCGCGGCGCGATTTACTGGCATTTCGCCAACAAGGGCGACCTCTTCAACGCCATGTTCGACCGCAGTCTTCTTCCGCTCGACGAACTCGTGGAAGCGACGCTCGACGGCAAGGAGCCCGACCCGCTTGCGCGCATCCGCGAAATCTTCATCTGGTGCATGCGCAGCATCACGGCCGATGAACAGCGCCGCCGCGTCTTCGACATTCTGTTTCTGAAGTGCGAGTTCGTCGAGGAAATGGGACCGGTGCGCGAGCGCCATCAGAACAACATGCGCGACGGCATGGAGCGCATCGAGCGTGCGCTGCGTAATGCCATCGAAAAGAAGCAACTGCCGGCGGCGCTCGACACGCGACGCGCCACCACGCTGTTGCACGGGCTTTTCACCGGCATCCTGCACGATTCGCTGATGCTACCCGGAAGCGTCGATCCGGAACACGACTCCGAAGCCGTCATCGATGCCTGCTTCGACGCCTTGCGGTGCAGTCCGGCCTTGCTCAAGAACGCCGGCTACCCCGAGCGTTCGATGCCCGCCTCATTGCAGGCCAACGTACTCTGCGAAGAACACAAAGAGTCCGACACAAACTAGCATCGCGAGCCACGCCCAGGTGGGCAGACCGAACACGCGCGGTGCGCCCGCGCCATCGCGACTACGGCGCACGAGGCCATGCGCGGCCAGACGATGACGCAGCACATTGGTCGCGGCGCCATCGACGGAGTTTCCGCCCATCGCGCGAGCGGTCGCGCCGCCGCGACGCGAGAACGCCGCCGACATCGAACCCGGTCGCAAGAAGAGATGCCGGCGCGGCACGGCTTCCTGTTCCGCACGCGCCGATGGCAAACCGTATTTCGCCCGCACGACTTCGCAGAATTCGGCGAAAAAGTCGTCGGCTGCTTCGTGCAGTGCGTTTTCAATCTGCCGTGGCGGCAATGCGGCGAGCGGCCCCGAAACCGTCGCCCAGACCGTATATTCGATCCACGTGTCCGCGCCGCCGTCCTCCGCGTTCACCGCGACGGCTATCTGACCGCGCAACGAACCCACGCCTTCGCCGCGTGCCTTGAAACTGAGCGTGCTGGTGTCGTCGTCGATTTCTTGGCTTTCGTCGGCCTGCGCCAGACGCCTGCGACGAGCAATGTGCGCGCGAATTTCGTAACGCGCGCGCAAGGCGCCGATCGGCATGACGAGCGTCAACACGTATTCGCCGCTTGGCGTGAGCGTAAAGGACTCGCAATTATCGAGACTCGCGCGCAACAGCGTGAGATCGCTCAACGCCGCCTTCACATGCGCCGGATCGAGCGGAACGCGCAACGCTTCGGTGACTTCCATCCGCTTCTCCGGGCAAGGACCGCGTTCTGGCTATTGCGTTTCGGCTCGCGCGCCTCGAGTTCGGCGCTTTTTATTCGACGCCCTGCCTAGGAAGTCACGTCGATACGATCGACCCGCGATGGATAAAACGCGAGGTATCCGCCGATCTGCCGCGCGCTTTCGAGCGGCGCCTCGTAACTCCAGGCGGCGTTTTCGACCGGGCCTTCCTCGGTCATCAGATGGTAGTGCGTGGCCTGCCCCTTGAACGGACAGTCCGATGTATGGATGGAGCGTTGCAGGCGCGCCATGTTGACGTCGGCGCGCGGGAAATAGTGCACGTCGTCGGCGCCCGTTTCGGAAAGCGTCACGGCTTCGTGCGTGTCGGCGTAAGTGACGCCCTGGTGAATCACGCGGCAGCGCCGTCCGTTCGGCGCGATCTCGATCCGATGCGCCGCTTCATGCCCGTCGTTCAGATCCGTGCTCATCGTGGGCCCTCCGGCCTCTGCCGAATTTGCGAGGCGCGTTGGACGCCTCGTCACCAAAAAAAGCCACGAGCGTGCTGCCCGTGGCTTCATTATGAGACAAACTCTGGTCGCCGGGTGGACGGGATTTCGCCCGGACCGGCGGGAATTATCGTTACTGGATGCTCCAGTGAAACGCCGCCTTTGCCTTGCCCGGTCCGGAGACATTGACCGACTGCTTCTTCTCCTGATCCTTGTACTTGGCGTAGACCGTGTAGCTGCCCGCCGGCAGCTTGACAAGCATGTAAGGTCCCATGGAATCGGTGCTCAGCACTTCACCGCCTTTGCCGCCGACGATCCGCACGTGCACGCCCGACAAGTAATCCGCGGTTGGACCCGTAAAGCGCAGCGATAGCGGCCAATGCGCTTGTTCGCGCTGCAAGGCGTGCGATTCGTCGAGGCCGACGCCGCCCGACGTAAAGGACACATCGCCTTGCTGTTCGATTTGCGGCAGTCCGCCGCCGTTTTCGTTGCCCGCGCTCGACGTATCGCTCGTGCCGGCGCTCGATGCCTGCGCCCATGCGCCGCCTGCCATTCCAGCCGAAAGCGCCGTCACCAGCAACGCGGTTGCCAGTTTTCCCGTGGTCTTGCTCATCATTATGTTGGCTCCTTTATTCGATGCCGCGGCATGCGAACACACCGACGACGCCACGCCCGATGCGTCTTTTCCACGCGATGGGGCACCGAGTGGGGTGTAGAGCATGCTTTGTGCCTGCGCGTTCAGGCGGGGTGTTGTTGATCGTGCGGTGGAACGCGCTTGGTGGAATGATGCGAAAGCCATTGCAGAACGTGCTATCCATTGCGCGTTTGGAAAAGCACGCCGGACGACTCAGCGACGCTAAGCGCCATTCATGCCGCATGCGCAAGCGCGGTTTGGGGCGACGCGAACACGCCACTCCGAACCGCACGACGCGCATCGACGTACACCATCAGCCAAGATCGACCGGCACGAAAATCTGCGCATTGTCCCGCTGGATCAGCAGCGCGATGCTGTCGCCCGCGTGCGAGATCATTGTCTTCAACTGCTGCGCCGTCGTGACGGGCTGGCCATTGACCGCGAGAATCACGTCGCCTGCCTGGATACCCGCATTCGCCGCCGCGCCGTTCGATTGCTGCACGAGCAAACCGCGCGACACCGAGCTTTCCTGCTTCTCTTCCGGCGTGAGCGGGCGCACCGCGACGCCGAGGCGCGCGTCCTGTGCGGCGGCGCCGCCATCGTCGTCGCCCTTCACGTCAGCGCTTGCGGTCTTGGCGTCCTTCAGCGCGCCGATCGTCACGGTCAGATCCTTCGCGCTCTTGTCGCGCCACACCTGCACCTTCGCCGATGTGCCCGGCGAAAGACCCGCGACTTGCGACGGCAACGAGGTCGAATCCGTCACCTGCGTGCCGTTCAGCGAAAGAATCACGTCGCCAGGTTGCAAGCCAGCCTTCGCTGCCGGTCCGCCCTGCTCGACCGAACTCACGAGCGCACCTTGCGGCGACTTCATGCCGAACGAATTGGCGAGCGTCTGATTCAGCCCTTGCACCGTTACGCCGAGCCGGCCGCGATCGACGTGACCCGTTTTGATGAGCGCGTCCTTTACCTTGATCGCCTCGTTGATCGGGATGGCGAACGAAAGCCCCTGGAAACCGCCCGTCTGCGAATAGATCATCGAGTTGATGCCGATGACTTCGCCTTGCAGATTGAAGAGCGGCCCGCCCGAATTGCCCGGATTCACCGGTACATCGGTCTGGATGAACGGCGTGTAATTCTCGTTGGGCAGCGCGCGCGACTTCGCGCTGATGATGCCCGAGGTCACCGTGTTGTCGAAGCCATACGGCGAACCGATGGCAACCACCCACTGCCCGACCTTGCTGCCGTTGGGGTCGCCGATTTTCACCGTGGGCAAATCTTTCGCGTCGATCTTCAGCACCGCGACGTCCGATTGCTTGTCCGCGCCAACCACCTTCGCCCGATATTCGCGCTTGTCCGTGAGCTTGACGGTGACGACATTCGCGCCATCGACCACGTGCGCGTTGGTGAGAATGTAGCCGTCATTGCTGACGATGAAACCCGAACCCAGCCCTTCGCTCGGACGGTCCGCGCCGGGACCCGCGCCATCGCCGCCGCCCATGCCGGGCACGCCGCCATAAAAGCGCTTGAAGAACTGATAGAACGGATCGTCGGGGTCCATCGGCACTTGATTCGCGTTGCCGCGTCGGGCGGACGTTTGCTTCACGACATGCTTCGCGCTGATATTCACCACGGCCGGACCATAGGTTTCGACGAGGCCGGAGAAATCGGGAACGCCGGTCTTCGCCGCGGCTTCGGCAGGCATCAGCGCGGCTTGCGCGGGCGCGATGACCTGCGGCGCAGGCACGTTGTTATGGCCGGCCACGTAGCCCGCCGACAAGGCAACGGCGACCGCTGCTGCGACGGCGCTGCGTGTGAGAATCTTCGCTTTCATCATGTGTGCTCCTGACGGGTTGCGCTTGAGAAGGCGCCATTGGATGAACGAAGATTACGGGGTGTCGCTTAAAGCTTTCTTAAGGTGCGTAAAATGCAAAAAGGGCGGCTACCCTTTCGGATAGCCGCCCTGCTTACTGCCTTATCGATGCTTCGTGCTTCTGGTTTGGTCTCGCTCGCGAACCGCGTACTTAGAACTCGTAGCCGACTTGACCGCGCACGCCTGCGTCGCCGTGCGGCGTGATCGAGGCTGCAGCGTTGACGAGCCAGCGGCTGTCACGCGAACGGTAGGTGCCGCCAATGCCCATGGCCGTGTAGCCCTTGTAGTTCGCGACACCGGCTGCGACCACGGTCTTGCCCGGCTGACTCGGCGTCAGGTTCGGCATGGCCATCGCGGCGGCGACGCCGGAAAATGCCTGACGCGCTACCGTATCGACGTTGCTTTGAACTGCGTTCAACTGGTTCATGTTGACACCGTCGGTACCGTTGATGCCCGGCGCGACGTTCGTCAGGCGACGTTCGTTGCCCTTCGAGCCGATCGAGACGGTGTTGTCTTCGTCCGCGACAGAACCGCTACCCAACGCGACGGAGTTGTTACCCGTTGCCTTCGAGCCATTTCCGAGGGCGGTCGAGTCGGTGCCGGACGCAACAGCGGGGGTGTCGGTCTTTTGCGAAGCGACCGTTGAAGCAGCGCCTTCGACGTTGCTCAATTGCTGCGCCAGACTCGAAACGTTTTGGTTCGTTTGATAAAGCTGCGAGCCGTTGACTGCGTCGGTACTGTCGGCGCTCAAGGCGCCAGCCGATACGCCGGTCACCGTACGCGTGCCATCGGTGCCCGTCATGTCGACGACCGTGCCGCCCGTGTCCTTCGCAACGGTGATGTTTTGCGTCGTTGCGTCTTGACGCACCAGACCGACGTTGCCGCTGGCGATCTGTTGATTGATGTTGCTGATGTCGCTCGTATTCTGCGCGATATCCGACGAGTTCTGCGCAACGTTGGTTTTCAGCGACGAGATATCAGACGTGTTCTGAGCAACGTTCGTATTCAGCGCCGCAATGTCGGACGTGTTTTGCGCAATGTTGGACGTGTTTTGTGCCACGTTCTGGTTCGTAGCGTAGAGCTGCGAGCCGTTGATTGCATCTAGACTCGATGCGGAAATGGCGCCAGGAGCAACGCCCGTGACCGTGCGAGCGCCCTGCGAGCCCGTCATATCGACAACGGTACCGTCCGTGGACTTTGCCACGGTGATAGTGCGTGTCGTCGGGTCTTGCTGAACCAAGCCGAGTGTGCCGTTTGCGAGTCCGGTGTTGAGGTTCGCGATGTCGGCTGTGTTTTGCGTCACGTTCGAGTTGAGCTTGCCCAACGCTGCATCGACCGTACCGAAAGCCGTGCCGACGTCGGTAGCGGCGCCAGACGTACCATTGATCGAGTTTGCGTTCGTCAGCGCGAAGCTGGGAGCCGAAATCGTGCCGTCGCTATTCAGGGCAGAACCGCCGCCAATCGCCTTTGCCGTGCTTTGTGCGGTGTTCTTCAACTGCCCGAAATTCACCGAATCCGTATTCGCCGTGCCAGCTGCAAGATTGGTTACCTTGCCATTGTTGAGTTGAATATTGGCGCCCGTTTTCGAAACGGTCAGCGCGTTGTTATTAGAATCGGCGCCATTGATAAACTGATAACCGCCGACAGACATCGAAGCATTCGCGATCGAAACTGAGCCCGTTTGGGTAACTGTGTTGTAACCGGCAGTGGCAGACGTGCCGCAATTTTCCATGCCAACGGTTGTTACGGCTTGACCCGACAGAAATTGACACTGGCCCGGATCAGGCGTACCAAAGTCCATGTCATTGACGATCAATGGTGCAGTAACAGCTGACGCCGTCATCGGCAATGCAATTGCAACAGCGCCTGCAGCGAGAGCGGCGGGCATTACTTTTTTGATCAGGCGCGATTGCAGTTTCGAGGGACGAAGAGCTTTGTTCATGAGTAAACCTAAAAGTAAAAATCGAATGCGATAAAACACTGCTTCGCACGAGAAATCCGTTTAAAGCAAAAGGATCGCGAATAAAAAACGAATCAAAGAGAGCAATGTCACCGAATGGGCGCAGCCCACGTTGACGGGTGCGAGCATTAAAGGATCTCGTTGATTTAACTGCCTTGAAGCACGTCGATCAATCGAAACTAGCTCGCCTGCAGTGAGACGAAATTTACGGCAATTTGTTGTCAGGAGACATAAGCGCGCTCCTAATGTCTGCCGATGTCAATAGACTTACGTCTAACCGATAGAAAATCAGGTCTGAAACGAGTAATTAATTGTGTGGATTTGAAAAGATCCTGTGTTACCGCATTACAGCTTTCCTTCAAATCGCTAACTTGGTTGTTCTTCATTCCGGCGATCGCGTTTGAACAAACCGGAGCAGAATCGGAATTTGGAATTCTTTTTAAACAACGACGGCGCCTAAAGGCGGACGCTGTTTGGCCTGCCAAGCGCAGCCCAACGCCCTATGCGCCCATCAGCGCATGACGATCCGATAGGGACCAGCGTGTGGGAATCAAAACGTGACCACGACTCGAAGTCCGCCTGCGACGGACGCTCCAAGGTGAACAGCCGCCCCATGCTGATCCGCAATCCGCCGCACGATGGCAAGCCCAAGCCCGCTGCCCGCGACATCCGTACGCGCGCGGTTCACGCTTTCGCCCACGCGATAAAACCGGTCGAATACTCTTTCTCGTTCGTCCTCTGGAATGCCCGGCCCAGAATCCGCGATTTCGACTACTGGATGTCCATCTTTTATTTTTAGGCAGACATCCACGCGGCCGCCGCGCGGCGTGTATTTCGTCGCGTTATCGATGAGATTGTTGAACATCACGCGCAATGAATCCGCGTCGCCCGTCACGGTGGCGGGCTCGCTTGCCTCGATGCCGAGGTCCACGCCGCGCTCCTGTGCCACGAGCACGTAACCGCGCACGCACGTTTCGAGCAACGCGGCCAGATCGACTTTCGTCGCCACGCCCTTGCCGTCCGGCTCCGAGCGCGCGAGCGCAAGCAACTGCTCCGCGAGCCGCGTGGCGCGCGCGATGCCTTCGTGCAAATCGAGCAACGCCTCGCGCCGCGATGCATCGTCCTGCGCGCGCGCCACGAGTTGCGCCTGAATCTGCACGGCGGCAAGCGGCGTGCGCAACTCGTGCGCGGCATCGGCGACGAAGGCTTTTTGCGTATCGAGCGCCGTCGACAAACGCACCAGCAGCGCGTTCAGCGCCCGCACGACCGGCTGCACTTCCTGCGGCAAGCGTTGATTGGGAAGCGGATCGAGTGCTTCGGGATGCCGTGTATCGAGCGCGCTCGTCACACGCTGCAAGGGCGCAAGCCCGCGTCCGACGATCACCCAGATCGCAAGCCCGAGCAGCGGCAGCAACAGGACCAGCGGCCACAACGTGCGCCACGCGACGCCCGCCGCGACGCGGTTGCGTATCGAAAGCGGCTGCGCGAGTTGCACGACGTTGTCGCCGACGATCGCGCTATACACGCGCCACTCGCCGCGCGCCGTCATTTCCGTCGAGAAGCCGAGTTCGGCGTGCGGCGCGAGCGGCACGCGCGGATGCGAGTAGTACATCAGCACGCCGTTGCGATTCCAGATCTGGATGACGACGCCCTCGTCGCTTTCGCTGCGCGACGTGAGCACCGACGAAAACGGCTCCGAAGGCAGCGCCGCCGCGATCTGCTGCAATTGATAATCGAAGAGTTCGTTGGCTTCGGCGAGCGCCTGCCGGTAGATGAGCCATCCGGCAAAGCCCACGCCGACAATCACGAGCGCGAGCAGCCAGATGAGCAATTGCCGGCGGATGGACCGCATCAGGCGTCCTTCGCGACCATGTAGCCCAAGCCGCGCACGTTGCGAATGAGGTCCGCGCCCAGCTTCTTGCGCAGCGAGTGGATGTAGACCTCGACCGTATTGCTGCCGATTTCCTCGCCCCAGCCGTAGATTTTCTCTTCGAGTTGACTCTTCGAGAGCACGGCGCCCGGACGCGCCATCAACGCTTCGAGCAACGCGAATTCGCGCGCCGAGAGCGCGACGGGCGCGCCCGCGAGCGTCACCTGATGACCGACCGGGTCGAGCGTGAGTTGACCATGACGCACGAGCGATTCGCCGCGTCCAGCGTGACGACGGATGAGCGCCCGCATGCGTGCGCCGAGTTCGTCGAGATCGAAGGGCTTGACGAGGTAATCGTCGGCGCCGGCATCGAGTCCTTTCACGCGATCGGCGATGGCGTCGCGCGCCGTCACGATCAGCACCGGCAATGCGTTCGCACGCGCGCGCAGCGTCCTGAGGACGTCGATGCCATCGCGCTTGGGCAAGCCGAGGTCTAGCAGCATCAGGTCGTAGGGCTCGCCGCCGACGGCCGTCAGCGCGGCCTCGCCGTCCTGCACCCAGTCGACCGCGAAGCCGTCCGCGCGCAGCGCCTTGCGCACACCTTCGGCGATCATCCGGTCATCTTCGACTAGCAGGATTCGCATGGCATCTCGTCTTCGTGGTTGGGGAGACCGGCTTTGAAAGTCGTAGCCATTCTAGCTTTGCCGGGCGCGGGCAGGCTTAAGCAAGGCTTAATGGGTGGATGTGATGGATCTTGCAGGGTGCTGGAATCTATGACGCTTGATCACGCGATGTGACGAGGGGCGCGCTTGCTCGCCGCCCTTGGCCAGCCGACAAACCCCTATTCGTACGATTTTCGCAAGCCAGCTTGTCTACAATGAGCCTTTCGCCCGTGTGGGCTTCGCCTAACAACACCAAAAGCACGCCCATGCCGCTTGCCTCGCTCGTTTCTCGCTGTTCGTCGTTTGCGCTCGCCGCCGCAATCGGCTTTGCCGTCATCGCTCACATGCCCGAAGCACAAGCGCGTGGCGGCTCGAAGTCCGAATCGCAAGCGCAGGCGCCCGAGCGCGCGGCGCATGGCGGCGCGAAGGCAAAACGCGCAGGCAAGGCGTCCAGAGCCGAGAAAGCCGTCGCCGCACGAGAACGCGTGCCCGCCGGGCCACTGCCCGCACCGGTCATGGCGGCGCTCGCTCACGCGCACATCCCGCTTTCGTCGATGAGCGTAGTCGTGCAACGTATCGGCGAGCCCGTGCCGCTCGTCACGATCAACGCGGACCGGCCAATGCTCCCCGCATCGACGATGAAGCTCGTCACGACTTACTCGGGCCTCTCGCTGCTCGGCCCCGACTATCGCTGGAAAACCACCGCCTACGCCGATGGCGATGTCGACGCACAAGGCGTGCTGCACGGCAATCTCTACATTCAGGGCACGGGCGACCCGAAGCTCGTGCCGGAAGAACTGATCGATCTCGTCGATCAGATACGCAAGAACGGCATCACGGGAATCGATGGCGCGCTCGTGCTCGACAAGCGCTATTTCGACGCCTCCACGCGCGATCTGCCCGCGTTCGATAACGACGATGCCGCGCCCTACAACGTCGGTCCCGATCCGCTGCTCTACGCGTTCAAGTCGCTTACCTTCACGCTCACGCCGAATCCGGACGGGCAGGTATCCATCGACGTATTGCCGCAACTGGCGCAACTGCAGATCGACAACGAATTACGCGTGACGCGCGGCGCGTGCGCGGGCACGTTGCCGTCCGCATCGCCGAGCGTGGCGCAGACGCAGGGCGGCTTCGTGCAGGCGTCGTTCATCGGCGACTATCCGTTGCGCTGCGGCTCGCGCACCATCAACGTCGCCGCGCTCGACCATTCGACGTTCTTCGCAGGCGGCTTCCTCGCGCTGTGGAAGCAGGCGGGCGGCACGTTTCAGGGCGCCACGCGCGAAGGCCCGACGCCTTCGTCGGCGCGGCTCGTCGGCACGCATCGCAGCCCGGTGCTGTCGGATATCGTGCGCGACATCAACAAGTTCAGTAACAACGTGATGGCGCGAAATCTGTTTCTGACCATCGGCGCGGCGCAACTAAAACCGCCCGCGACGACCGCCAAATCCTCGCAGGCCATCCAGACGTTTCTCAAGAAAAGCGCCCTGCCAATGACCGGTCTCGTGCTCGACAACGGCTCCGGACTCTCGCGCGACGAAACCATCTCCGCGCTCTCGCTCGCCGACCTTCTGCAAGCGGCGAACGCGAGTCCGGTCGCGCAAGTGTTCGTCGAATCGCTGCCCATTGCCGGCGTGGACGGCACCATGCGCAACCGCCTGACCAACGCGGGCGCGTTCGGCAATGCGCACATCAAGACCGGCACCTTGCGCGATGTCCGGGCGATCGCGGGCTACGTCGGCGCGGCCAATGGCGAGAGTTATGTCGTGGTGAGCTTCATCAACGATCCGCGCGCCGAGGGAGCACGCGCCGCGCACGACGCGCTCCTCGAATGGGTGTACGAAGGCGCGCGCAAGCCGGGCATCGAAGACTGAACGCGCGTTGCGCCAAGCATAGGAGGCAGGCGCGACGCAATTGAGCCAAACCCGCGCCCGGCAAGGCGGACCGAAGATTTCTTCTACGAAGACCGCCCGCGCCTGCACGCGCGCCGTGTACGCTGTCGGGCACGCATGACGGAAGGATGACTCGACCACCTTCGTGATGCACAATTCGTTCGAGCGCACGCGCGTATCGAGGCGCACGCCGGACGAAACGCAGACAGACACGCGGGCCAACACAAGGCACACGCGCTGCGGATTCAAACACATAACACCGAAAATTGGAGACGAGGTCCATGAAGAAGCAACTCTCGACGCGCGCCGCCCTGGTGCGCTACGCCCGAATCGCCACGGCGAGCGCCGCTTTCGCCCTGATTGCCGCGTGCGGCGGCGGTGGCGACGACAACAACAATTCGTTGCCGCCGGGCGGTGTCAAACTGCAAGTCGTCTCTTTCGGCGATAGCCTCTCCGACGTCGGCACCTACGCGCCGGTGGCGGCCGCCAACTTCGGCGGCGGCCGCTTCACGACGAATCCCGGTCAGGTGTGGGTTCAGGATGTCGCGCAATACTACGGCGACACGCTCACGCCCGCGATGACCGGTGGCTTCGGCACGCCGCCCCAGGCGCAATCGGGGCTCGGCTACGCGCAGGGCGGATCGCGCGTGACCAATCCTATTGGCGTGAGTCATGCGACGACCGATCCGGCCAATTACACGGGCGCGCTGACGGTGCCGGTGGCGCAACAGGTGACGAACTATCTGGCGTCGCACGGTAGCTTCAATTCGAATCAGCTCGTCATCGTCAATGGCGGCGCGAACGATATTCTGTACAACCTCACGGCCGTGCAGGCAGGACAGATGACGCCAGCGCAGGCGACCACCGCCATCGTGCAATCGGCGATCGATCTGGCGGGCGTCATCGGCTCGGTGCTGCAGCATGGCGCAACGCATGTGCTGGTGTCGAACGTGCCGGATATCGGCACCACGCCGCAGGGCATGATGAGCAACGCGGCCGTCAAGGCGCTGCTGACGCAGGCATCGCTTGGCTTCAATCAGGCGCTTGCCGCCGCGTTGACGCAATCGGGCCTGATGTCGAAGGTGATTTACCTGGATATCGTGCCGGCGCTCGCCAATATCACGGCCAACTTCGGGCAGTTCGGATTCACGGTGTCGAATACCGGCACGGCGTGCAATCTGCAGGCGATGGCCGCGGCAGCAGCGGCTTTCGGCGAGCCGAATCCGCAAGCGTTCGCCACTTCGCTTTTCTGCTCGCCGCAAAACTACACGGTGGCCAACGCGGATCAACTTTATATGTACGCGGACACCGTGCACCCGACGACGCATCTGCATGCGCTGTATGCGCAGACGGCGGAGCAGAAGGTCGCGGCGGCGGGGTTGGGTAAGTAGTCCGGTTTATTGGAAGTCGGCGAGCCGCCCGGAGATGGTCTTCCGGGCGGTTTCTTTTTGCCGTGGACAATCCTTCGCGTCGCTGTCGAAGCGAACATGAGCGAGCTAAGCGCCTTCCCCTTCGAACGCCGCCGCCGCTCTTCCCAGCCGGTCATTCACCGCGATCCACTCGACCGATTCCGGCAGCTTCTCGATGAGAATGCGTTCGACATTCGCCCGATCCAGCGCCCGCAGCAAGCCATACAACTCCCGCGCGTAACTCTGCGGGTCTTCAGGTGCAGCCACGAAGTGCACGCCGGAATCGCGCGCCCAATCGCCTGCGCTCGACGCACGCGCCACCAGCGCGATTTTCTTGTCGCGCGCATTGGCACGGGCCGCAACGAGGATCGGTTCGATCGCCGCGAAAGGCAGCAACGCGAGCGGCGTCCTCGGCGCGTAATGCGCCTTCAGCGTGCCCGAGGCGCGCGGCGCGGTGGCATCCGTTCCATCCGGCAATCTCGGCGCGACGCCGATCACATCCGCGATCTGCCGCGGACTCACGTGTCCCGGCCGCAACAAAGCGGGAAAGCCGCGCGACAAATCCAGAATCGTCGATTCGATTCCCACTTGCGCCGTCCCGCCATCGAGCACATGAACGCTCGCGCCGAATTCATCGCGAACATGTTGTGCGCTCGTCGGACTTACGTGTCCGAAGCGATTCGCCGAAGGCCCCGCCACGCCGCCTTGCTTGCCCGTTCCGCTGCGTAAAACGTGAAAGGCCGACAACAGCCGCTGCGCCACCGGATGCGAAGGGCAACGAATGCCCACCGAATCCTGCCCGCCGCTCACCGCCGCCGGAATACGCTCCGCGCGCTCGAGGATGAGCGTCAAGGGTCCGGGCCAGAAGGCGTCGATGAGCTTTTGTGCGTCCGCCGGCAACGCGCTTACCCAATAGCCTGGATCGGCTTCGGGCGCGAGATGCACAATCACCGGATGATTCGCCGGCCTGCCCTTCGCGGCATAGATGCGCGCGATGGCTTCGGGATTCTCGGCATCGCCGCCGAGGCCGTAGACCGTTTCAGTCGGAAACGCGACGAGTTCGCCTGCGTCGAGCAGGGCCGCTGCTTCGTCGATCTGCGCGGCGCTCGGATGGATGATGGTCATTGCCTTACTGCTTCAAGTCTTTCAATCGAGCGCGATATGCAGCATGCGCGCACAGTCGCGCGCCGCCGTGCGCGCCTCTTCCAGCGTCGCCGCCGTGAAGTTGATGTGGCCCATCTTGCGGCCATGGCGCGCTTCTTCCTTGCCGTACAGATGCAGGCGCGCAGCCGGCATTGCCACGACGTCGGTCCAGGCGGGAGCGCGTTGCTTGTCGCCGTTGAACCAGATATCGCCGAGCAGATTCAGCATTGCGGCTGGTGAATGCTGGCGCGTATCGCCGAGCGGCATGCCGGTCATCGCGCGGACTTGCTGTTCGAACTGGCTCGTGGCGCAGGCATCGACCGTGTAATGGCCGGAATTGTGCGGACGCGGCGCCATTTCATTGGCGATGAGCGTTCCGTCTTCCAGCACGAAGAATTCGACGCACAACACGCCGACATAGCCCAGCTTCGCCGCGATGGTCAACGCCGAATCCTGCGCCTGCGCGACGAGCGCGGCGGGCGCATCGGGCGCGGGCACGACGGTCTTTGCCAGAATGCCGCCGACATGCGAATTCTGCGCAAGCGGGAACACGGCCGACTTGCCGTCGCCGCCACGCGCGATCAGCACGGACACTTCGTACTTCAACGGCATGCGTTTTTCGAGCACGCACGGCACGCCCGAAAGCGAGCCATACGCGTTCCGCACTTCCTGCACGTTGCGCACGCTCACCTGTCCCTTGCCGTCATAGCCAAGGCGCGCGGTCTTGAGAATGCCGGGCAGCACCGCCGCGATCTTCTCGTCCGACAACGCCGCGAGCGCTTCCGGCGATTCAATCACCACGTGCGGCGCGACCGGCACGCCCGACTCGGCGATGAACCGCTTCTCCGCGACGCGATCCTGCGCAATTGCCACGCAACTCGCCGCCGGGCTCACGAACGTGCACGAAGCGAGAAATTCGAGACTTGCCGACGGCACGTTCTCGAACTCCGTGGAAACCGCCGCGCACAAGCGGCCGAGTTCGGTGAGCGCGGCTTTGTCTTCGTAACCGGCGCGGATGTGACGATCAGCGACCGCGCCCGCCGGACTTGTCTGGTCAGGATCGAGCACGGCGACGCGGTAGCCCATCGACTGCGCGGCAAAGCAGAACATGCGGCCGAGCTGGCCGCCGCCGACCATGCCGAGCCACGCGCCGGGCAGGATGGGTGAGTTCGGGGATTTGTTTGGGTTCATCGTGGGCTGGGGCTTGCCGGGACTGATTTGCTGGTTTGATTTCCAGACGCCGCGCAAAGGGGCGCGCGGCATCGCACTTCAATGCTTCGACGTTTCAACGCTTCAGAGCGGAGGCAGCGCCATATCGCGCGCGGCCTGGTTCTGCTTCACACGGAACGCGGCCAGCGCTTCGGCGTAACGCGCATTGGTCACGCTCAGAATGGACACCGCGAAGAGCGCCGCGTTCGCCGCGCCCGCCTCGCCGATGGCGAAGGTCGCGACCGGCACGCCCTTGGGCATCTGCACGATGGAATGCAGCGAATCCACGCCCTTCAGATACTTGCTCGCCACCGGCACGCCGAGCACCGGCACCGTGGTCTTGGCGGCCAGCATGCCCGGCAGATGCGCCGCGCCGCCCGCGCCCGCGATGATCGCCTGCACGCCGCGCGCGCGCGCGCTTTCGGCATAACCGAACATCTCGTCCGGCATGCGATGCGCGGACACCACCTTCGCTTCATAAGGCACGCCGAATTCCTGCAAGATCGCGACGGCGTGCTTCATGACGTCCCAGTCGGAGCTGGAACCCATCAACACGCCGACGAGCGGCGCATCGTGCGAATGCGCTCCGGTCTGTACTTCGCTCATTTAGCTGCTTTCCTTGGGCGTTGGTTCGGGCGCGCCGTCATCTCTTCCAAATGACCGCGCGCGATACGGGTGTTACGCGAGCGTCTGCCCGGTCAGGCGCTGCAACGCTTCCTGATACTTCTCGGCGGTCTTGGCGACGACTTCGTCGGGCAGTTTCGGCGCGGGCGGTTCCTTCTTCCACGGCTGCGTTTCGAGCCAGTCGCGCACGAACTGCTTGTCGAACGACGGCGGGTTCGTGCCGACCTGATAGCCGTCGGCCGGCCAGAAGCGCGAGGAGTCGGCGGTGAGCACTTCGTCCATCAGAAACAGCTCGCCCTTGTTGTCGAGGCCGAACTCGAACTTGGTATCCGCGATGATGATGCCGCGCGTCGCCGCATACTCGGCGGCTTCCTTGTACAACTGAATGGAAATGCGGCGGATGGTGGCCGACAGTTCGGTGCCGATGCGCCGTTCCATGTCGTCGTACGTGATGTTCTCGTCGTGATGGCCCATTTCGGCCTTCGCGGCGGGCGTGAAAATGGGCTCGGGCAACTTCTGCGCGTTTTGCAGGCCGGGCGGCAATTCCACGCCGCAGACCGCGCCCGTCGCTTGATAGTCCTTCCAGCCGCTGCCCGCGAGATAGCCGCGCACGACCGCTTCCACCAAAATCGGTTCGAGCCGCTTCACCACGACCGCGCGGCCCGTCACCTGCGCCACCTCGTCCAGCGCGACGACGCTCGCCGGATCGATACCCGTATTGTGATTCGGCACGATATGACCGAGCTTCTCGAACCAGAAGTCGGCCATCTGATTGAGCACTCGGCCCTTGTTCGGAATCGGCTCGCCCATGACGACGTCGAATGCGGAGAGGCGGTCGGTCGTAACGATCAGGAGCTTGTCCTGACCGACGGCATAGTTGTCGCGAACCTTGCCGCGGCCGAGCAGCGGCAGCGATTTGATCGTGGATTCGTATAGCGTGGACATCGTCATGGTCCGAAGAGGTACGGAGAAATGTTGACCGCCGCTCAAGTTGCCGTGAGCGGCGAAAAGAAATGGGAACGGGTCCCGTCGCCGGAACCCGTTGATTTTACTTTACAAATAACGCCTGGCTCGGATCAGGCTGAATTCGCGCTCATCCGAAAGCGTTTTTTCGCTCTACGCGCGCTCAGAAATGATCGCCGACGCGCACGATCTTCAGCGTGTTGGTGCCGCCCGCCGCGCCCATCGGCTCACCGACGGTGAGCACGACCATGTCGCCGCGCGCCGCGTATCCCTTCGACACGACCACTTCCAGCGCCTGATTGAGCGCGTCGTCGCGGTCCATGTTGGTATCGAGATGCAACGGCGTGACGTTTCGATACAGCGACATCGTGCGCTCGCTCGCCACGCGCGGCGTGAGCGCGAAGATCGGCACATGCGTCCAGTGACGCGACATCCACAGCGCGGTCGAACCGGATTCGGTCAGCGCCACGACCGCCTTCGCGCCGAGATGGAACGCCGTGAACAGCGCGCCCATGGCGATGGACTGGTCGATGCGCGTGAACGTGCGGTCGAGGAAATCGCGGTCTAGTTGCGACTCTTCCGACTTCTCGGCTTCGACGCAAATGGCGGCCATCGTCTCGATGGTCGTCACCGGATACTTGCCCGCCGCGGTTTCGGCGGAAAGCATCACGGCGTCGGTGCCGTCGAGCACGGCGTTGGCCACGTCCGACACTTCCGCGCGGGTCGGCACGGGCGCGTGGATCATGGATTCCATCATCTGCGTGGCGGTGATGACGAGCTTGTTCGACTCGCGCCCCATGCGGATCATGCGCTTTTGCAGCGCGGGCACGGCCGCGTTGCCCACCTCCACCGCGAGATCGCCGCGCGCGACCATGATGCCGTCCGACGCATCCAGAATGCCTTGCAGCGCCGGAATGGCTTCGGCGCGCTCGATCTTCGCGATCATCTTCGGCTTGATGCCGTAAGGCGCGCCCGCGATGTTCGCGAGTTGACGCGCCATTTCCATGTCCGTCGCGTTTTTCGGGAACGACACCGCGACGAAATCCGCGCCGAGCGACATCGCCGTCTTGATGTCCTCCATGTCCTTCTCGGTCAGCGCCGGCGCCGTGAGTCCGCCGCCCTGCCGGTTGATGCCCTTGTTGTTCGACAACTCGCCGCCGACCTTCACGACCGTGTGAATCTCTTCGCCGATCACGCGCGTGACGTCGAGGACAATCAGGCCGTCGTTCAGCAGGAGCACGTCGCCGGCGCGCAAATCGCGCGGCAGGTCTTTGTAGTCGAGTCCGCAGCGCTCGTTGTTGCCGAGTTCGCAATTGGCGTCGAGCACGAAACTGTTGCCCGCGACGAGCATCGTCTTGTTGTTCTCGAACTTGCCGACGCGAATTTTCGGGCCTTGCAGGTCGGCCATGATGGCGACTTCGCGGCCCGTCTGGCGCGCGGCCTCGCGCACCCATTCGGCGCGCTGGCGATGATCGTCGGCGGTGCCGTGCGAAAAGTTGAAGCGAACGACGTCGAGCCCCGCTTGCATCATCTGCAGCAGGATCTCGGGACTGCTCGATGCCGGACCGATGGTGGCAACAATTTTGGTAGCGCGATGCATGGAATTCCTCGTCTCTGTAGGACCGCCCGTGACGCTGCGAGCACGTTGCGCCGACGGTGAGGTGTTGCTCACCGGTTGCGCGCGCGCGCCGGATCGTGCCGGCGTCGCTTTATCGATTTGCTTGATTGCATGAGCGGGCAAACCGCCGATGATGACGGGCGCCGCCGTTGGTGCCGGCGATGCCGCGTCTTCGTTCTGCCTCGGTTGCTGATTCTGCGCGCGGGCTTCGCCGGACGACGGCTCGGTGTTCTGAGCCGCTTCGGCAATGGCCCGCGCCGCGAGCGCGGCGGCGTCGAGCTCGTCGCCCGATGCCCCGCCCGCCACTACGTTTCTGATTCCGTCTTTTTGCGCGCCGCCGGCTTCCTGCGCGCCCTTCTTGCCTGCCTTCGCCGGATTTCCTCGGGTCGTCAAGACCTTAAGCCCGCGACTCGAGCACTTCGACCGCGGGCAGCGTCTTGCCTTCCAGGAATTCGAGGAACGCGCCGCCGCCGGTCGAGATGTAGCTCACCTTGTCGTGAATGTTGTACTTCGCGATGGCCGCGAGCGTGTCGCCGCCGCCCGCGATTGAGAATGCCGACGAACTGGCAATGGCCTGCGCGAGCGTCTTCGTGCCGTTGCCGAACTGGTCGAACTCGAACACGCCGACGGGGCCGTTCCATACGATCGTGCCCGCCGTTTCCAGTTGCGCGGCGAGCGCCTTCGCGGTGTCCGGACCAATATCGAGGATCAGGTCGTCGTCGGACACATCCGCGACGGGCTTGGTTTCGGCTTTCGCGGTCGCGGCGAATTCCTTCGCGGTGACGACATCGCTCGGAATAGGCACGGATGCGCCGCGCGTGCGCGCCTGATCGATGATTTCCTTCGCTTCGTCGACGAGATCGGCTTCGGCGAGCGACTTGCCGATTTTCAGGCCCGAGGCCAGCATGAACGTGTTGGCGATACCGCCGCCGACGATCAGTTGATCCACCTTCTCCGCCAGCGACTTCAGAATGGTCAGCTTGGTCGAAACCTTCGACCCGGCGACGATGGCGACGAGCGGACGCTTCGGGTTGCCGAGCGCCTTGCCGAGCGCATCGAGTTCGGCGGCGAGCAGCGGGCCCGCGCACGCGACCGGCGCGTACTTCGCGATGCCGTGCGTGGTTGCTTCCGCGCGATGCGCGGTGCCGAAGGCGTCGTTCACATAGATGTCGCAGAGTTTCGCGAGCTTTTGCGCGAGGCCGTCGTCGTTCTTCTTCTCGCCCTTGTTGCAGCGGCAATTTTCGAGCAGCACGACGTTGCCCGGCTGAACCTCGACGCCATCGACCCAGTTCGCGACGAGCGGCACGTCGCGGCCGAGCAATTCGGACAGACGCTTCGCGACGGGCGCGAGCGAGTCTTCCGGCTTGAACTGGCCTTCGGTCGGGCGGCCCAGATGGGACGTGACCATTACGGCAGCGCCCGCATCGAGCGCGGCCTCGATGGCCGGCACCGAGGCGCGCACGCGCGTGTCTTCGGTGATGTTGCCGGCATCGTCTTGCGGCACGTTCAGATCCGCGCGGATGAACACACGCTTGCCGGAGACTTTGCCTTCGGAGATGAGGTCGGTGAAACGCAATACTTTCGTCATGGGAGTCAACGTAGGTAAAAAAGCGGTTCGGGCGAGGAAGACCGGCTTGTGCCGGCCGGTTCGTGGGGTGGCCGCGTGACTTCGAGGACTTCATTTAGCCGTGGCAACGACACGCGGATCACGCCGGAGGCGAAGGCCGCGCGAGCGGGCCGAACGCACGGGCAAAACAGGCAATACGAGGAACCGGGAAAGCAGGAGATCGAAGGAACAGACAGGCGGCGGCGCTCAAGTACAAGCACATGCCGGGCGCGCTCCGTTGAGGCGGTGAGCTTGGGAACCGTTGCGCGGTGACTGCCGGACACACTCTCGACCTCGCTTGATGCAACAGGAAAGACCAGCATTTTAACCGATAGCACCGGATGCTTTTAGCGGCCAATCCATGATGACGCGTATTTGGCCGCTTCCAACCGATGCGCCGGGCGCTGGCTCCACGCTGGTTTCGATCCCGCGCGTAATCCGCGCGCAATACCGCGACGAAAGGAAACTTTGCCGGCAACTTGGCGGCGAAAGGGAAATTATAGCGTCGTGAAAGCCGCTTCGAGATCGGTTCCGTCGCGAAATCACGCTAAAATAACGGTCTTTCGCCGCCTTTCGGCCAGCGCCGCACTCATGCCGAACTAAGGCGCCAAGCCCCGCATTCACTGAACGAGACAGCTAGGAGAACCGTATGTCAATGGCCGACCGCGACGGCAAGATCTGGATGGATGGCAAGCTGGTCGACTGGCGTGACGCCAATATCCACGTTCTGACCCATACCTTGCACTACGGCATGGGCGTGTTCGAAGGCGTGCGCGCATACAAGACGTCACAAGGCACGGCCATTTTCCGCCTGAAGGAACACACCAAGCGTCTGTTCAACTCGGCCAAGATCTTTCAGATGGAAGTGCCGTTCGACCAGGCCACCATCGAAGCCGCGCAGCTCGAAGTCGTGCGCGAGAACAAGCTTGAATCCTGCTATATCCGCCCGATCATCTGGGTCGGCTCGGAAAAGCTCGGCGTGTCGGCCAAGGGCAACACCATTCACGTGGCCATTGCTGCGTGGCCGTGGGGCGCGTATTTGGGCGAAGACGGCATCGCGAAGGGTATTCGCGTCAAGACCTCGTCGTTCACGCGCCATCACGTCAACGTGTCGATGGTGCGCGCCAAGGCCTCCGGCTGGTATGTGAACTCCATCCTCGCGAATCAGGAAGCCATCACCGACGGCTACGACGAAGCCCTTCTGCTCGACGTGGACGGCTATGTCTCCGAAGGCTCCGGCGAGAACTTCTTCCTCGTCAACAACGGCAAGCTGTACACGCCGGACCTGGCTTCGTGCCTCGACGGCATCACGCGCGACACGGTCATCACGCTGGCGCGCGACTTCGGCATTCCGGTGATCGAAAAGCGCATCACGCGCGACGAGGTCTACACCTGCGACGAAGCGTTCTTCACCGGCACCGCCGCCGAAGTCACGCCCATTCGCGAACTCGACAACCGCACCATTGGCTCGGGCGCGCGCGGTCCCGTCACGGAGAAGCTGCAAAGCGCATTCTTCGACGTGGTCGGCGGCAAGAACGAGAAGTACGCAAGCTGGCTCGCCAAGCTTTAATGCAAGCTGCGGCGGGCGAGGTTTCAAGCGTCCCGCCGTGTCCCCGCACGCAACAAAAGTCATTCAAAAGAGATTGCAATGAGCGACCTGAAGGAAATGCCGCTGGTTGAACTGTCGGCCAAGGACCTGCCCGCGTTCTGTCCGAATCCGAAGATGCAGCGCTGGAGCACGCATCCGCGCGTGTTTATCGACATCACGCACGGCGAAGCGCGTTGCCCGTATTGCGGCACGCGCTACAAGCTGAAAGACGGCGAAGTCATCAAGGGGCATTGAGCAGCCGCCCTCTTACGGAAGGCCGAAGCCACGCCTCGTGCCCGCTTCGGCCTTCGTCCAATGCGCGAATCGCAATCACACATTGCGCGCTCAAGCCTCTCACCCACATCAACCGACGACTCGCCATAAGCCGCGAGCCGCGTATATTTTGAGATCGGAAAACGACTGATGCGCCGCGCGCTGGTAATAGCACCGAACTGGATCGGTGACGCACTCATGGCGCAGCCGCTTTTCACGCTGTTGAGAAAGCTGCATCCGCGCATCGTGATCGATGCCGTCGCGCCCTCGTGGGTCGCGCCCGTGCTCGAACGCATGCCGGAAATCCACGACGTCTACGCCACCGACCTCGCTCACGGCAAGCTGCAACTGCTGCGCCGCTGGCAACTGGCGAGCGACCTGCGCGATGTCGGCTACGACGCCGCCTACGTGCTGCCCAATTCCGCGAAATCCGCGCTGCTGCCCTGGATGGCGGGCATCCGGCTGCGCATCGGTTACAAGGGCGAAAGCCGTTACGGTCTGCTCAACGTGCGGCATGCCAATCCGCCAAAGACCGAGCGTCCGCCGATGACCGTGCACTACGCCGCGCTCGCTTATGCGCCGGGCGCGAAGCTGCCGTTCGTCGACAAGTTCGCGCAACCGCAGCCCGAAGGCATCGAAAATCCCGCGCCAACGCTGCCCGTGCCGCGCCTGGAAAACGATCCGAACGAGTCCGCGCGCGTGTCGGCGCGCTTCAATCTCGATACGCGCACGCCGCTCGTCGTGTTTTGTCCCGGCGCGGAGTATGGTCCCGCCAAGCGCTGGCCGCCGGAGCATTTTGCGTCGCTGGCGCAGTTCGTCGCGCAGTCGTTTCCGTATGCGCGGATCATCGCGCTGGGATCGAATAAAGATTCCGCCGTCGCCGATGCCATCGCCGCCCGCGCACCGAATGTGCGCAACCTGTGCGGCCAGACATCGCTCGGCGAAGCATGCGCGTTGATCGCGCGAGCGAGCGCGGTGGTCACCAACGATTCCGGCCTCATGCACGTCGCGGCGGCCATGCGACGGCCGCTCGTCGCGGTGTACGGCTCGACCGACCCGCGCCACACGCCGCCCTTGTCCGATCTCGCAAAGGTACAATGGCTGCATCTTGAATGCAGTCCGTGCTTTGCCCGCGAGTGTCCGCTCGGCCATCTGAACTGCCTTCGCGAACTTTCCGCCGAACAGGTTTTCGGCGACTTGCGCGGCATGCTGCTCGCGCATCGTTGATATCTCGAAGATTGATCCGCTGCGACATCCGCTAGCGGTTCTCCGACGGCATCGACCCAAGTGTGCGGGCGCTCACACGCGAATGCCTCCGAACGGGGGCATGCTTTGACCAATGACCGATGCGGCGCTAGTCCGGCACTACGGGCGCGCGCCGTAACGAAAGCCTGAGACCCACGAGCCATGCCACGTTTCGCCCGCCTCTTCGAAGCCGCAGCCGACACCCTCAACGCTTATTACCAGGCTGTCGCGGACGCCAGCATCGACAGTGTGATGTCGTTGTGGATCGACGAGGAATTCGCCACGTGCATCTGCGCGGACGGCACGCATCTGCATGGTCTGCCGAGCATCCGCGCCGGGATCGGCAAGCAGTTCGAAGCGCAGGCGGTGACCATCGAGCCGCTCGATATCCGCGTGTACGACAGTCTCGGCACCGTCGTGTATGCGATCGCGGAGGCGCATCAGCCAGCGGGAACGATGGCGCCGCGCATGGTGTTCACGACTTACGTGATGGTCCACGAACGCGGCGAATGGAAAATCGCGCACATTCACGCGAGCGAGATGCCGATGGAAACAGCCGGCCAGTTCGCGGTCAAGATGCGCCACGGTCAGGGGCCGCTGCACTAAAAAACGCGGCCCGGTTGCAGAGCAGCACTAAGAAGACGTATGTCGGGGAGTGGCCATGAAGCGCGATCCTTTGTTGAAACACGATTCGTCATTTGTGGATACGGGGCCCGCAGCGGCGCTTAAGGAAAGCGTGCAGGCAGCCGGGCGAACGCTCGGCGCGCCGGTTGCGGACTGGCTCTACAACGCGCCGCGCTGGCTGCCGACGAGCCACGCGCAGACCATCGTGCCGGCGCTCTTCGCGCGCAAGCCGGCGGTGCAATACCGGCGCGAACGCTGGACCACGCCGGATGGCGACTTCATCGATCTCGACTGGGTAGCCGACGAAGCACCCGCCGACGCCCCGCTCTTCGTGCTGTTTCACGGCCTCGAAGGCAGTTCGGACTCCCACTACGCCCGCACGATGATGGCCGCCGCTCAAGCGCGCGGCTGGCACGGCGTCGTGCCGCACTTTCGCACGTGTAGCGGAGCGCTCAATCTGCTGCCGCGGTTTTACCATCTCGCCGACAGCGCCGAAGTCGACTGGATTCTGCGACGCCTGCGCGCCAATCACGCGGGGCCGATCGTGGCGGCGGGCGTCTCGCTGGGCGGCAATGTGCTGCTGCACTGGCTGTGCGACCGCGGCGCCGAGGCTTCGTCGATCATCAGCGCGGCGGCCGCCATCTCCGCTCCGCTCGATGTTCACGCGGGCGGCGCAGCGATCTCGCAAGGCTTCGGCATGATCTACACACGCAGCTTTTTGAAGTCGCTCAAGCGCAAGGCGCTTGCGAAGCTCGGACAGTTTCCCGGCCTTTACGACCGCGACGCCGTACTCGCCGCGCGCACGCTGTACGAGTTCGACAACGTCGTGACCGCGCCGCTGCACGGCTTTCGCGATACCAACCACTATTGGTCGACCGCGACCACGCGCGCGCATCTGAACCGCATCGCGGCGCCAGCGCTTATCCTGAACGCGCGTAACGATCCTTTCCTGCCCGAGTTCGCGTTGCCGTCGCAGGCGGAAGTGTCGTCGCGTGTCACGCTCGATCAGCCGAACCACGGCGGACATGTCGGCTTCATGACGGGGCCGTTTCCAGGGCGGATCGACTGGTTGTCGCAGCGTGTGTTCGGCTATCTGGAGAACTTCGTCGCTCATGGATGACATCGTCAGGCAGGCGCTTGCCAAATGGCCGAACGTGCCGCATTGCACGGGCTGGCTTCTGCTCGACCGACGCGGCCAGTGGCGCATGCGCGACGATGCCGCGCAAGCCGCGGGCGAACTCGGCGGTCCCATCCGGCATGAGGCGCTGATCGGCTTCATCAACCGCAATTACGAGCGCGACGACGAGGGTCAGTGGTTCTTCCAGAACGGTCCGCAGCGCGTGTATGTGGAGTTGGCTTATACGCCGTGGATCGTGCGGCTCGATGTATCGGCGGATGGTTCGTTGCAGCTGACCGATCAGGCGGGCGCGGCGTTCGAGCCGGAACAGGCGTGGATCGACGATGAAGGCGGTGTGTTGTTCGCCGATGCTTCCTCGCCGGCTCGCGTGGCCGCCTTGCACGATCATGATCTGGAGGTGCTGGCGGATCATGCTTCGCTGGATGAGGCTGCCTCGCCCGAGCACGGTGGCGTGTTTCATTGGCGCGGCGGCATTGATCTTCCCTTGCAGACGATCAGACGGACGGATGTCGGAGCGCGTTTTGGCTTTGTCGCGAGTCCGGCTGCGCGGGCTATTGGCGTGCAGGGTTAGAGGTTATCGGCGCACGGATCGTGTACGGTCGTGGCCAAGGTCGGGCGCTCGCTTAGAGCTACCCGTAGCCCGCCGCCGTTCAGCTGTTTTTCTCCTCCTCGCGCTCCTCCTTGTAGCGCGTTTCGAAATCGCGCAGACGCGCGGAGATCGTCGAGAGATCGTAGAAACTCGCGGTTTTCAGGTCGCGCGCTTCCTTTAGCTGCCGAATCGCGGATGGCCATGCGCCGTCGAGCGCGAATTTCTCGGCCATCGCCTGATGCTGGCTCAGCGGGTCGTTGAGGCCCGCGCTCGCCTGCGCGAGATAGAGCCACCAGTCGGGGCGTAACGGGTCGGCGCGCGTTTCCTGGCGCGCGAGCGATTGGGCATCGGCGTAGCGGTGCGCCGACAGCAAGGCTTGCAGATGGATATCGATCGCCGCGTGCGAGTCCGGCCAGCGCTTCTGCGCTATTTCCGCGAGGCGGATGGCGTCGTCGTTACGGCCGGCGCGGCGGGCGATATCAGCGGCTAGCACGTCGAGGCTAGGCGTGCTGCGGGACGTTGCGGGCGCTGGCGGCTGCGGTGGCGCGGCGAGTTGTGGGCTCTGGCGCGGGATCGAGGTGCTCGTGACGTGGACCGGCGGAAGCGGGATCGTGTTCTTCGAGGTCGGGGTGTTGGATGCGGTCGTGCGGCGGGAGGTGCTGTTCACGTCGGTGGTTGTCGTAGCGCCCGCGCGATTCGTCTCGGATGGGTTGTTTTGGTGGCTCGACGAATCTTTCTCTGCGGTTGAGACGTTTGCGGTTTTCGGGGTTTTTGCGTTTGGGTTGTTTGTGTTGTTTGCGCTGTTAGTGCCGTTCGCCAGCGTTGCGCCGCCTGTGCTGACCGCATTCTTAACGTTGAGCGAATTGTTCGTGCCGTGCCCGCCGTTCGCGCCGTTCGCGCCGTTCGCGCTGTTTGCGCTGTTTGCGCTGTTCGCGCTGTTCGCGCCGTTCGCGCCGTTCGCGCCGTTCGCGCCGTTCGCGTTGTTTGCGTTGTTTGCGTTGTTTGCGCTGTTTGCGTTGTTCGTGCTGCTCGTGCCGTTCGCCAGCGTCGCGCCGCCTGTGCTGACCGCGTTCTTGACGTTGAGCGAATTGTTCCCGCCGTTCCCGCCGTTTCCGCCGTTTCCGCCGTTCCCGCCGTTCCCGCCGTTTCCGCCGTTCCCGCCGTTCCCGCCGTTCGTGCCGTTCGTGCCGTTCGTGCCGTTCGTGCCGTTCGTGCCGTTCGTGCCGTTCGTGCCGTTCGTGCCGTTCGTGCCGTTCGTGCCGTTCGTGCCGTTCGTGCCGTTCGAGCCGTTCCCGCCGTTCCCGCCGTTCCCGCCGTCCGCCAGCGTCGCGCCGCCTGTGTTGGCCGCGCTCTTTACGTTGAGCGGATTGTTCGGATTACTCGCGCGATTGCCGCTCCCCGAAAAGCTCAGCACATCGTGCGCACTACTGCCGAGCAGCGAAGACATGCCTTCCGATAACGCGACGCCATTCGTCCTTGCATCGGTGACGGCAGGCGCATGCCTCGTCTGTGCGGATCTCACGCCGTCGGCAGCGAGATTCAACCCGGCATCGACGGAAGCAGCCGCCTTCGCCGACGATGCCGTCCCACGCTGCGCCTTCAAACCCCGTGCGCCGCTAGCCGCATCCGCGCCGCCGATACTCTTCAACTCCTGCCGCGCCTGCGCCGATGCCACCGCCGCATTCGCCTCCTCGCCTTCGAACAGACGGCGCGACTTCGCGAGCGCATCGTTGGCGGCGTCGTAATCGCCGAGCAGCGACTGCGCGAGCGCGACGCCATACCAGTTCGCCGCCGGATTGAGCGCGGTCTGATCGCTGATCTCGGTCTTCAGCCGGCTCGCGACCTCGCGATAATCACTCGCATAATTGACCTGCAACACCCGCGCGCGCGCCCGCACGAACGCGTATTCGGGCGACTGACGCGGCTGGCGATACGGCACGCGCCGCGCACGATCCTCCATATCGGCGATGCGCTCGACGGTCAGCGGATGCGTGCGCGCATAAGGCGGCACGCCGTTGTCGGACATCGTCAGGCGGTCCAGACGCGCGAAAAACGCGGTCATCGCGTAGGGATCGTAGCCGGCGGCGGCGAGCATCTGAAAGCCGACGCGGTCCGCTTCGTGTTCCGCCGCGCGCGAAAATTTGAGCTGATTGTCGACGGCGAACGCCTGCCCGCCCATCGCGATACCCATGCCGAGATCGCCGCTGCGCGCCATCACGCCAGCGAGCAAGCCGGCGAGCATGGCAGCGAGCGCGGCATAGCCGCTCTTTTTCTGCGCGCCGATCATGCGCGCGATGTGCCGCTGCAGCACGTGCCCCATCTCATGACCGATGACCGACGCCAGTTCCGACTCGGTCTGCGTCGCGGAAATCAGCCCCGTGTTCACGCCGATGAAACCGCCGGGCATCGAGAACGCGTTGATTTGCGGATCGCGCACGGCGAACAGGTCGAAGTCCGGCCGATAGCCACCGAGGTACTGCGTCGCGGCGGCGGCGGAGAGCTTGGTGGCGATGGAATCGAGGTAATCGCGCATCAGCCAGTCGTCGAGATAGTCGGGGTCGGCGCGGACTTCGCGCATCATCCGTTCGCCGAGCGTGCGTTCGGCTTGCGGTGAAAGCGTGCCGTCGGAGCCATCGCCGAGATCGGGAAGCTGCACCGAGGACAAGGGCGCACGCAGGCCGCTCATTTCGCCAGGCCGATTGGCGAAGCGGCTTTCGGCGCCGCCGTAGACGCCGAAGACGCCGTCGGCCAGGTTGGCGGGGGGTGAGGCGGGGACGGTGGTGGTGGTCGCGGTTGCCTTGGGCGTAGTTGCCGTTGCGGTTGCGGTTGTGGTGGGCGCGGTTGTGGTGGGCGCGGTTGTGGTGGGCGCGGTTGCGGTGGGCGCGGTGGCGGTGGGCGCGTTTGCGGTGGGCGCGGTTGCGGTGGGCGCGGTTGTGGTGGGCGCGTTTGCGGTGGGCGCGGTGGCGGTGGGCGCGTTTGAGGTGCCGGCGTTTGCGGTGGTCGCGTTTGCGTTGGTCGCGTTTGCGTTGGTCGCGTTTGCGGCGGTCGCATTTGCGGTGGTCGCATTTGCGTTGGTCGCGATTGCGGTGGTCGCGTTTGCGGTGGTCGCGTTTGCGGCGATCGCGTTTGCGGCGATCGCATTTGCGGCGATCGCATTTGCGGTGGTCGCATTTGCGTTGGTCGCGTTTGCGGTGGTCGCGTTTGCGGTGGTCGCGTTTGCAGCGATCGCGTTTGCGGCGATCGCGTTTGCGGTGGCCGCATTTGCGGTGGTCGCATTTGCGGTAATCGCATTTGCGGCGGTCGCGTTTGCGGCGGTCGCGGTCACGTTCGCGGCGGTCGCGTTTGCAGCGCCCCTCGCGCCCACCTTTGCCGAATCATCCGCGCGAGCCACGGACGCACCTACCTGCGCCAACGCAAAGGGCGGCATGGCGAGACTCAGGCACAGCACGAAAATGAGCGCACGGCTCGAACGTGTCAGATTCATGGCGCGAAACCGGCGTCGGCGCGCCGGTCAGCTTGATGACGAAAACGGGCTTATCGTATCAAGTGTTCGGCGCTCGGCGGTGGATTGAATCGGACCGAAGACGCCGTATCGCGCTGGTATGATGAGCGCCCGTTCGAAGGAGAGGCTATGTCCGGACTCACACATTTCGATGCCGCAGGCGAGGCGCACATGGTCGATGTCGGCGACAAGGGCGAGACACGCCGCATCGCCGTCGCGCGCGGTTCCATCGCCATGCTCGATGGCACGCTGGCGCTGATCCGCGAAGGCCGCGCGAAAAAAGGCGACGTGCTGGGCGTGGCGCGCATCGCCGCTATTCAGGGCGCGAAGCGCACGGCCGACCTGATTCCGCTGTGTCATCCGCTTGCGCTGACGCGCGTGGCGGTGGATTTCAGCATCGACGAAACGCTACCTGGCGTGCACTGCGAAGTGCGTGTGGAAACGGTCGGGCGCACCGGCGTGGAAATGGAAGCGCTCACCGCCGTGCAGATCGGCTTGCTGACGATCTACGACATGTGCAAGGCGGTGGATCGCGGCATGACGATCAACAATGTGAAGGTGCTGGAGAAGCATGGCGGGAAGTCGGGGGATTGGGTGGCGACGTAGTCCTCGCGCCCGGAGCGAACCTGTCCGCATTTTTGTGTGCGAGGCGGTTAGCGGAGTCACCCGCGTGCGTTGGTAAAACGCTCTCCAAACAGG